>DASUJR010000386.1:0-15082 GCA_036279175.1 Candidatus Acidiferrales bacterium
ACGCGACGAATGCCACGACGACCAACACGATCACTACACCCGCGAAGGTTGTAGGGTCCGCCGGCGAGGTGTTGTACAGCAAGCTCCTCATCAGGCGTGTTAGTGCCAACGCCGCCGCGACCCCGATGCCGCAGCCGATGAGAGCGAATCGCGTCCCTTGACGCAGAACGAGCCGCATCACACTGCTCCGCTGCGCGCCGAGTGCCATGCGAATGCCAATCTCACGGCTTTGTTGGCTCACGTTGTATGCCAGCACGCCGTAAATGCCAATCGCTGCCAGGAAGAGTGCCACGCCGGCGAAGGCGCCCAGCAGAAATGTGTTGAACTTCGATCCGGCGACGGAAGATCTGATCACTTGTTCCATCGTCTGGATATTGGCGACAGCGAGATCAGGATCGAGCGAATGAATTTCAGCCACGGCTGCGGACGCGGTTGAAAGCGGATCCGTCTGCGTCCTGAGCACGAGATTCATCGCGTGCCAGTCATTGAAGGGATCATCCTCAAGCAGGCCGTCGGCAGCTTGGTTATACGGCCGATAGACGTGCGGATCCAGAGGCCTGTCGAGTGGTCCTTGTTTTACGTCGCCCACAACTCCAACGACGGTGTCCCACGGACCGCCTCCCCAGCGGATGTTTTTTCCGATGGCGTCCTGCCCGGGCCAGAATGTTTTGGCGGTGTGTGCGCTGACGATGGCTACTTGTTGCGAGCCCGAGCGATCCCCGGGTGTAAACCAGCGGCCCTCGATGAGTGGAATACCCATGGTCTGAAAATAATTTCCAACTACCCACGTTTGACAAATCGCTTGGGGCCCTTTGCCTTCAACAGATGATCGTCCTTTTACTCCGAACGAAACCATTTCCGTCATGTGAAGCGGTAGATCGCTCGAAACTGTCGCGTTTTGCACGCCTGGCAAATTAGAGACGCGATCGAGCAATTGTTGGTAGAACTCGCGCAATTGTGAGGCGTGCGAGTAGGCGTGCCGCGGAAGGGGAATATTCAGCGTCAGCAGATGATCGTCGCGAAATCCCGGACTTGTTTCCACTAGTCTTGCGAAGCTGCGGATCAAAAGGCCAGCAGCGATCAACAGGACGAGCGCCAGGGCAAACTCCGCGGTTACAAAGACCCCCTGCGTTCGCCGACGCGCGCGGCTTGCTGTCATGCCGCGACCGCCGTCGTGCAACGGAGTGCGCGTTGCATGCGAAGAAACGTGCAGCGTGGGCGCAAGCCCAACGAAGACTGCGGCAAAAAGCGAAACGCACAGCGCGAACGCGAGGACGCCTCCGCTAATCGGAATATTGAGGGGAAGGGGAATGCTCGACGGCACGAAGGCAAGCAGCACAGTCTTTAGCCAAATGGCGAGCACGAAACCAAGCGCGCCTCCCGAAGTCGCGAGGAGCACACTTTCCGTCAGGAGCTGCCGGACCAGACGCGAACGCGTGGCGCCAAGCGTCGTGCGAATTGCAATTTCCCTTTGTCGCGTGCCGGAGCGCGAGAGCAACAGAGTCGCAACGTTTGCGCACGCAATCAGTAGAATGCAGCTCACCGCGGCCATCAGCACCAGCAGCAGCGTACTCACCGAGCCCACGATTTCGTGGTGGAACGGAAAGGCTGTGATATCGAGTTTGGCCTGGCCGATCGCATTACGGATTACCGCGGGATAGCTGGCCAGGATTCCGGGTGCGAGCGCCGCCACTTCGGCCCGAGCTTGGTCGAGAGTAACGCCTGGTCGCAACCGGCCCACTACGCTGGTCAGATAAAGCCCACCCCAATTCTGCAATTCTCCCGGCGTGACAGCCATCGGTACCCAAAGATCGGCGGGCGAGCCGTTGTCCTCTGCTCCAGGCAGAGGGAACTCGAACCCTCGAGGCATTATCCCGATCACAACATACGGTTGCCGGTCCAAATCGATTTGCTGACCGACAATATTTGCTTTGCCTCCGTACCGGCGTTGCCAAAGGCTGTAGCTAAGGATGCCGACCGGATGTCCAGGGGCATCCTCTTGCGGCGAGAAGTTTCTGCCGAGCGCCGGCTCGATGCCCAGCATGGGGAACAAGGTGGCGGAAACGCGTGAAACGAGAATCCGGTCTGGCTCGCCGCCACCCGAAATATCCATGTGTTCGTTTAAGAACGTGCCGAGCACGCTGAATGCTTTCTGCTCGCGCGCAAAGAGGGCGAAATCCGGCGGCGAAAAAGACATCCTCGAAAAGCCCATTTTGGGGAGTCCCTCGTGCAGCAGGACCAACTGCGATGAATCCTTGAAAGGTGCTCGCAGAAGAACTGCGTTCACGATGCTGAAAATGGCGGTGCTCGCGCCGATACCCAGCCCTAGCGTGATCACAACAATCGCCGTGAATCCGGGAGATTTCCGCAGGACGCGCACCGCGTAGCGAACGTCGGACCAAAGAGATTCGAGCCAAAAACCGCGGCGCTGCTCGCGGCAATTTTCCTTAACACCTTCCAGCGCGCCGAGTTGCGCTTTCGCTTGGCGTCGCGCTTCGTCCGGATGCATTCCGGCGGCAAGATTAGCCCTGATTTGCTTCTCGATATGAAATTGCAGCTCCTCGTTCATTTCCTGTTCGAATTCCCTCTTGCCTTTGAGCCATCGCGTGTTCATGTTCAGCGGTCTCCGCCAAGCGTCATTCGCAATCCTGAGCGGCGATACTCGAAAGTTGCGGCTCCGTTTCCGAACTTACAGCGCCAGTTAGCACGGGAATCGCTCTACGCCGGTTCGCCGGCACAAAATCGGAGCGAAGCGGGAGGCGGCAAAACGAAAGCTCAAGCACCGTTTGTAGAGCCATGCCATTCCTAAGCTCGCTGAAGGATTAGGGCGACGGCGGACGACAGGCGTTTCCATTCGGCCTGCTCTTTTTCCAGCTGTTCGCGCCCAGCTTTTGTGAGCGAATAATATTTGGCCCGGCGATTGTTTTCAGAGGCGCCCCATTCCGCCTTGATGAGCTTTTTTCGCTCCAGCCGGTACAACGCCGGATAAAGCGAGCCTTGCTGCACCTGGAGCACGTCTTTTGAAACCTGCTGGATCCGCTGCGCGATGCCCCAGCCGTGCATGGGCTCGAGCGCGACGGTCTTAAGGATCAACAGGTCCAAAGTCCCTTGCAAAATGTCGGATGATGGCGGCATGTGTTTCCCCTAGATATTCTACAAATCAAACGAATCGTCGCGCCCTTCCTGTAGAATGTCAAGGGGGAAACGAAGAGCTCGCTGCAACGAAGAACTCGGGAAACGAAAATCTCGGGCAACGAAGAACTCGCGCAATCGCTGCGGGCGACTATGCGGAGGGAGCTTATGCGAAAAAGCGGCCGTTGGTTGGTGCCTGGCAAGACGGCCTAAACTCTCGTAAGTCATTGATACTACTAATCATGCGGAGTACTAGGGGCTGGGTACTGGCGAATTGAAACTTTCGAGCCATGTTCGCCGCCCGCTGCCGAAGCGATGATGTACGTGCGGGTTGGACGCGGCGATGCGGGGACGACGGCTCCGAGAGGGGTCGTGCACGCTCAGCCAACCCGTCTACTTCCCTTTTATTCCCGACAAAGCAGATCCCCCTGAATACCAGTCCGCGCAATCGCCCGTTCGAACTTCGGGAAACGGGTTGCTTGGTCCCGCCGGGGTACCGCCGGTGAACTAGAACGAAGTGAGGCCGAGGAACAGGTTGTAGAAGCCGTTTGTGTCGTTGGCGACCAAATTGTTTGCGGCGGAAATAAACGTCACAGTGTGACTATCAGCGCTGATCCAGGGCATTAGGCTGTCGCCGTTCGCCGGTGGCGGCGATGTTCCGGCGCCCTGCGTAGCGAGTGCCGTAGTCGGCGTGCAGTTCGAAACGCTGCTCGAGAAGCCGACGCACGATTTCCGGACAAAGACATTCGAGATGCCATTCGACGTATTGCTCGCGAGATTTGAAGCACGCGACGCAAAGGCCACAAACTCCCCGGTTGTGGTGGACGTTGTGACCGTCGCCGAACCCAGGCTGATCGTCGGATATTCGCTCGGGCCGTTACCCGGAGTTGAACCGTCCGGAGTCGAGACCAGCGTCAGGCCCGGTACGCAGCTCGTGGCGTTCAGGCAGGTATCGTACATATAGACCTGTTGCACCGGGCCGGCACCGACCACCAGATTGGTTGCCGTAGAAGCGAACACGATGAAGCGCCCCCCGCCGGCGATTTGCGATTCCGAACTTGTCGCGTTTGCGGGAGTGACTCCGTCGGGCGTCGAGATCAGCGTTGTGACGGCCGCACAGATCGCATTCGTCGGCAGGCACGTGGTTCGCTGAAAAATCTGCTGTGTGCCGTTCGGATTCGGCGCAGTCGCTCCCAGGTTCGTCGCAACCGACGAGAAAGAAATATATTGGCCATTGCTCGAAATGCTCGGTTGCGAACTCGCGTCATTCCCGGGCGTGGTACCGTCGGGCGTCGACACCAGGTATGTGGTCGGCGTGCACCCACCCGTCGTGCTCGACCCTACGACGCCGTTGCAGGTGTCGCGCACGAAAACTTGCGGCGTCCTGCCGTCCAGATTTCCCACGTTCGCAACCAGATTCGTCGCCAGCGAGACAAATGCTACGTAGCGGCCATCCGGGCTGATCGCGGCGTCATAGCTATTGCCGTTTCCCGGCGTGATATCGTCGGGAGCGATCGACACGAGCTGGCCCGCACTGCAGTTCGAAGTTATGCCGCTGGCCTCGCAGATCGGCATCCAGTACACCTGCTCGCTTCCTGGCGCAAGCGACACGCCTGCCACCAAATTGCTCGCCGTCGAGGTGAAAGCAACGTGACTGCCGCTGCTATCAACCGCGGGGCCCCAGCTTGATCCGTTCGAAGGTTCGCCGTTCGGTCCGACGCTCACATCCGTAGTCGTCGGAGTGCAGGAGGCGCTGGAGAGGCACGTGGTGCGCGCAAACACATCGCTTCCAGTGTTGGCCTGGTTCTTCAGCAAATTCGTCGAGGTCGACGCAAACACTACAATTTTGCCGTCGGAAGTCATCGAAGGCCCGGCCGTCGTCAGGGTGGGCGGCCCGGTCTCGCAGTTCGTCCCGCAGAGGCCCTGGTTGGCTTGCGAGCCGTCGAAGCCGTAATCGAGCAGTACGGGCAAACCGTGCGCGATCGTCGGGTTCACAGGCAGAATCAACACGTTCGATACGCCGCCCCCCGGCCCGGGATTTACCACCTGAATGCGATGAACCGCCGCGGCCGCCATGTCGCCGGCGGTGAAGCTTATGCCGAGTTGCGTCGTGCCGCCGAAGCTAATTTGGTCTGACGTCGCAGCCCCATCGATTTGGACTACCGAATTAGGCACGAAACTCGATCCGGTGATCGTCACCGCCGTCGGCGCAGTTGTTCCGGCCGCAAGCGACGTTGGAGAAAGCGAAGCGATCGTAGGCACCGGATTCTTGACGATCAATGACATCGGAGTCGATGAGCCGCCTGGACCGGATGAGCCCCCGGGCGGATTTTCCACCACGATCTGCACCGTTCCGGCGGTTGTTATGTCGCTCGGTTGAATCTGCGTCACTAGGCTCGTGGTGCTGAGGAAGCCCGTGGCGCGATTGTCGCCATTCACCGTAATCACCGACGCGTTCACGAAGTTCGTGCCAGTGATGATCAGTTCAAAGGCGGCGCCGCCTGCTGTTACCGTCGAGGGCGAAAGCGATGTGACGGTTGGCACCGGAGTCGGGGGCGGCGTGATCGTGAAGATCGCTGAACTGGATACGCCTCCACCCGGTTGGGGCGTCTCGATGTTAATGGCTGCCGAACCCGGACTCGCCACGTTGAAATCCGGTACAACGGCGTCCAGCTCGTTTACGCTTATGAAGAAAGTCCTGAGCGGCGAGCCGTTCCAAAGTACCGTAGAAGCAGGCGTCAGCTTGGATCCGCTCACTGCGAGCGTGAATGTCGTGCTTCCTGCCTGAACGGTGCTCGGGTTCAACGGTTTGGTCGTGGCGATCACGGGTGCCGGGTAGTTGATGATGTCGTTGCACGACGGAAACAAGCACAAGCCCGCGGCTATTGCGCCGAGAATGACCCACGATGTCCGGGCGAACGAGCGGTCCTTCGTCGCCCCAAGGAATGAAAGGAACCTCGCGAAGCGCAGTTCGTAACTTGTGGGCTTCAGCCCCTGGGGCAAGTCAAACTCCTGATTGCTATTAAGACCATTAAGCTGGCGAAGAGCGCCTAAAACCTGCCCCGACGCGGCGCAGGCAATCGTAAAGACTACTAGAAGATGGCCGGGACGGGCAATTGGGATGCCTGACACATTGCGCGCAGAGCCCGGAAAACGCTGGATGCTCCTTACGGCTTCTGAGCTTAGAATTGCCCATCCACGGAAAAGGCGGTCAGACCATGAGGATAGCCAAGTCTTTGAGCGGCACGCCGAGCAAAAGCGTGAACGAAGCGGCAGGGGAAAAAGGGGCTGAATCAAAAAAGCGGCTGCGATCCGAGCAATCCGAAGAATTACTCGGGTTACTGAAGGTCCGTTTTGAGAACAACATGCAGCGCCATAAGGAAGTGCAATGGGCCGACGTTCAAGCGAAGCTGAAAGCGAATCCTGAAAGACTGTGGTCGCTCAATGAAATGGAAAGAACCGCCGGAGAGCCGGATGTTGTGGGCTACGATAAAACGACGGGCGAATACATTTTTTACGATTGTTCGGAGCAAAGTCCGGCAGGTCGCAGAAATGCTTGCTACGACCGGGAAGCCCTCGAATCAAGGAAGCTGCATAAGCCGAAAAATAGTGCTCTCGGTATGGCAATGGCTATGGGCGTTGAGCTTTTGAGCGAGGGACAATATCGAGAGTTGCAGAAACTGGGGGATTTCGATACGAAAACGTCGAGTTGGGTGAAAACGCCGGCTGCTATCAGAAGCCTCGGGGGCGCCCTCTTTTGCGATCGCCGCTACGACACTGTTTTCGTGTATCACAACGGTGCCGAATCCTACTATGCCGCCAGGGGATTCCGGGGCTCGCTACGCGTTTAGTCCGGTGATCCTCATAGCGAGCCGCGGCGGACTTTTCTAGCGCGGGGCGCCAGCCTTGCGAATGTAAATGGACCCCTGGAAATTCGTGAACTGAATCTCCGGGCCGCCGCCATTTATCGCGCCGTGCACGGTCCTGTCGATTTTGACGCGGTATTTGCCGCCGTGTCCCTCACTGCCCTCCACCACCTGCTTTGGCGCGGCAGCCTGGAGCTGAACGTCGAAATCGCTGAAGATGTCGCCGCGATCGGAACGAATGTTGAGGTTCGCTTTCAGATCGGCGGGGAAGGTGACGTCAATATCGCCGTTCAGGGAACTGAAAGCCATCGGCTTCTGATTGACTCGATCGAAGGTGGCGAGAATGCGGCCGTTCAGGGCATGAACCACCGAATTTCCGGAGACATGATTCAAAGTGACGGCCCCGTTCACATCATTTACATCCATTTCGCCATCTACGCCCGTGACAACGATGTCGCCGCCATTCACCGAGCTCAATTTCAGCGAGGTGTGCACCGGAACGGAAATTGTTAGGTCGATAGGGCGCATGAAGGAATCGCTGCCAACGCGCACTTCGTTGTTTTCTTCTTCCACGCTGAGACCCGTACGGGCCACGTCGAGGCGGTGCATACCGGCGGGAGCAGGCTTCTCGTCGTCCGCCCCCGCGCCGCGCGACCGCGCCTCAACGATCACTTCCTGTCCATTGTAGGCCTTCACGGTGATGCCACCGTTCACTAGGCTGGCTTTCACCAGCGCAGGCCGCGATGGGTCATCGAGTTTAACGGCGATCCGATCCGGACTCGATGCCGATACCGTCTGAGCGCGGCCGGCGGGCGCGGCCAGACCGGCTCCTGCAAGCACCACTGCGGCAAACGTAATAGGGAACCACTTCATTTGTTTATTCATGGTTTTCTAGAATGCGAATGTCTCCATTTAGATTTTCAATCTGAATCCCGGGGCCGCCGGTTCCGATCTGAACGCCCGTCATACGATCGGCCCGGAAAACTATTTTTCCGCCTTCTCGCTTCTCCGAAACGGGGCGGAGCGGGAGCGCTGTTACTGGAAAATCCGTGTAAATGCCCCCATTGAAGGTCTTCATGCGGAACGCGGCGTCCAAACCCTGCTGGAAGCGGAGCTCGACAGCGCCGTTGACGGTCCGAAAGTCGGAGTTTGCGCGAGGATTCTGGCGGAACGAAACGGTAACCGGGCCATTTACAGTCCGAGCGCTGCCCGAACCCGCGATCGAATCCATTTCGATTCGACCATTGACGTTGCGAACCTCAAAATCGCCACTGACGTTCTTGATGCTCACATTGCCGTCATCCACGGTGCGCGCCTGAAGATCGATTTGCTGCGGCACGGTGACTTTGAAATCCATCTGAACCACATAGTCGTCATCGTCGTGGTGGCCTCGGCCGCGGCAGTCGTCGCAATTGCACCGAAATGGTCCGTTCACATACAGCTTCAGGTCGCCCCCGTTCTGAGTTGTGTCGAGAGTCACTTCCTTTTTGGCGCGCTGCATCGCTTCATCCGATCGCGCACGAATAGTCTTCACAATAGTCACCTGAACCTGGTTGCCCGACCCACCCACCACATCGATCGAGCCCCAGACCGTGTCGACGTCGAGAGACCTGTGCCCGCTGGCGGGCAAAGTAAAGGACTTTTGTATCGTCTCCTGCGTCTTGACGGGGAAATCCTCCCAATCATCCCGCGAATGCGAAACGGGTGAAGCGGAAGCTCCCCGGGCAAGCAGCGGAAGCGACAGCAGCGCGATTGCAAAAGCGGCGAACAGTGTGCGAATGGATGGCTTGCGCAAGTGGCACCTCATTGGAGTTTGGTCAGCGCCCATTCAGCGCGCTGGCGCACGGTGGGGTTCAGGTTTGGCGACTGCTGAAAATTGCGCAGGCGCTCGACGGCATCCGGGTCGCGCCATTCCAGAAGCTGGTCGATCAGGGCTACTTGCACGAGCGGCGACTGCTGCGCCTGCAGCGCGTTGGTCACGCCGCGTCGCACCTGCGGCTGCGCGGAGTGCTGGCTGAGTGCGTCGAGCGCCGCCAGGCGCACGTCCACGCTCGAGTCGTAGCGCAGCGTGTGTAGCAGCGCGCCCAGAACTTGCGGATCGAGCCGTTCCTCATGCTGGCTGAAGCTCACGGCCTGCAGCCGTTCGCTGGCAGATTGCTCCTGTAGCATCGAAAGAACCACCAACTGGCGCGTGCTGGCGAGTTGAGCGCGCATGGCCACCAACTCGTCCGATTCCGAGCGCGAGCGATTGAATCCATTGCCAATCGCGAATCCGATGGCCACCAGCGCGATTCCCGCTGCCATTTGCAGCAGAGGCGAACGCCACCACGGGAGGCCCGCTCTTCGCCGCCCCAATTGCACCTCCGCAAATCTCGAAGGTTCCGTGCGGCCCGCCCGGTAAGCGCGCAGCATGCCTTCAAAGCGTGCACGAGCATCGGGGCTGGGTTCTACGCCCGGCAGCAGCGACAGCTTCTCCCACACGGCCACTTCGTCACGGCAGTTCGCGCATTCGCTCAGGTGGCGCTCCACTTTCTCGGCTGGCTCGCGCTCAAGGCTTCCTCCCAGGAAATCCGGCAGTAATTCGGCGATTTGTTCACATTTCATTGGCTCGCCTCCTGAGAGAAATGTCTGTGGCAGAGGAACTTTGCTCGAGCCGGCGAAACGCCGCGCGCAGGTCCTGCAGGGCGCGATGCACTCGCGTCTTCACCGTGTTCAGCTCGCATCCAAGTAGCCGCGCAATTTCTGTGTATTTCATTTCCTGAAAACGCGCAAGGATCAGCACTTCGCGCTTGTCGTCGGAAAGCTGCATCAGCGCACGTTGCAGTAGGGCGCTCTCCTGTTCCTGCTGCGCCGAATCCGGCAGCATGACGGGCGGAAGCATCTCGGGTTCGAAGGCCTCGTGACGAGGAGTGTTGCGATAGTGGTCGATGCGCGCGTTGCGGGCGATCTGATAGATCCAGGGACGAAAGGGCGTCCCCGGCTGGTACGTATCGCGGTAGCGCAAAATCCGCAGGAAAACTTCCTGAACCAGATCGTCGCTCACCGCGCGATCGCCCATCAGCCTCACGTAAAAGCTGAAGAGCGCGTCATGATATCGCTCGAACAACACCCCTAGCATCTCTCCCTCGCCATTGCGTACCTGCAGCATCACATCCTCGTCCGCGATCAGGTTCATTCTTGGACTGTTTTCCGCATCGGCCTCATCCCGCCTTTGCATAAGGGAATACCAGCCTTCCGGAGAAAGGTTCCCACCCGTGGCGGCGCTCGCTTTATTTTCGTTGTTATTGCTCCCACGGGCGACTGGCTCCGCCGCCGCATGGATCTTCAATCTTCGGGGAGCCTCGCCGACCTGCTGAACGCGCTCTATCAAGCCAATCACACTGGGATCGCAGCCGGACAGTTGGGAGCCGCGTACGTCATTCCGACTTTGATAGTACCGTTGCTTTTCATCACGTACGGACTCAGCTTCAGGATTCTTCCGAAGCGTGGGAACAAGCCCGTAGGAAACAAAGTTCCGCTGGCGGCATAACCACCGCTGACTGAGCGCTCCATACGGCCTTGCTGCAGCAAGTTTTCAAGCCTTCCTGCGCGTTAGGCTCGCCCGTTCTAGGGTGCATAGCCGATAATTCGCTACCCTCCGGGGCCCTGGAATTGCACCGACTACCGTGCTCTGGCGGTGCTTGATGAAAGCAAGACCTAGGACGAAAAAGCGGGGACGAGTGTCGAAGATTATCCGTCCTCTGCACCCGACCTTGCCCGAGAAGGCGCAAGTCGAGCTTGAGGACGGAGACCCATCTCTACCGGGAAATTCGCATCGACAACATCCTCGAAACAGAGGAGGGCAAAGAAGTGCGGCTCAAAGAGGGTGCGGCGGTCGATGTTGTGATTGAGGCAGATACTGACGCTACTGAGTCGAAGCGCTGATCCCTGCCACGCGGGCATCAATATAGGCGTGCGTCGAAGAGTGGCCAGGCGACATCTCGCTCGCCTATGCCAGCCGTCGGATGACTGTCACTTGGAATTGGCCGCGGGACTGGCAATCTCCGCTGCGATCGAAAGCGCCGCGAGCCGGGGATCGGCCGCGGCGGTAATCGGCCGGCCGATGACGAGGTAATCCGCTCCCGCGCGGATTGCTTCCGCGGGAGTTGCAACGCGCGACTGGTCGTTTGCCGAAGCGTCGGCGGGACGCACGCCGGGAACGACAATCAGGAACTTGGGTCCGCATTCCTGCCGAATCGCCCGCGCTTCGTGCGCCGAGGCGACCACGCCATCCATATCAGCCTGTTTCGCTAATCTCGCCAGTGCGAGCGCCTGCGATGCCGGTGTTTCGCGAACCCCGATCTGCTGCAGAGCAGCGTCGTCCAGGCTGGTCAGCACCGTCACCCCAAGCAGCAGTGGACGCGTCTTCCTGTGCGCGAGCGATTCGCGCGCAGCCTTCATCATCGCCGCGCCGCCCGACGTGTGCAGAGTCAGCATCGCGACATCGTGCAGATCCGCGGCAGCAGAAACGGCTCCTGCCACGGTGTTTGGAATGTCGTGGAATTTCAGGTCGAGGAAAATCTCATAGCCGAAGCTCGCCAGCCGGTCAACGGCGTGCGGCCCCTCGGCTGTGTAGAGCTGGCTTCCAACTTTGAAAAGTCCCGCCGCGCCCCGCAGCTTCCTCGCCAATGCGAGGGCGGGGCGCAGGCGGTCATAATCGGCCGCAACGATTATTCGCCGTGAATCTGGCTGGGCCGTGAAGGTACCTCCAACAGCGCGATCTGGACCTTAGCGAGGCCCTTTTCGTCAAACCCAAGGTTCCGGGCGACCTGATAGGTTACGTCGAGCTCGCGTCCCCGGACGTAGGGTCCACGGTCATTGATGCGCACCACCTCGCTTCGGTGGTTCTTGGTGTTCGTTACCAGCACCAGCGAGCCCAAAGGCAGCGTCGGATGGGCCGCCGTGGCGCCATACATATCATAGGTTTCGCCCGTAGCGGTGGGCTGACCGTCGAAATCCTGCCCGTACCAACTGCTGGTGCATTCCCACACCGCAAGCGGTTTCAGCTTGGTCGCGTGCGAGAGTTGAGCAACTGAGGGTAGAAGGCTGTTGTTCTGCAGAGACGTTGCAGATGGATGCGTAGAGTTCGCGCTGACCGTCGCATTGGGATTAGCCGACGGCGTCATCGCGAGCAGTGCCACACCTAAGAACACCGACTCAAGCATAACGAAGGCCTTGGCTCTCATGGTCACCTATCTTCATTTGAATCAGCAAATTATAAAGCTTTGGGGCCCTCTTTGCCACTCAATTCAGTACGGAAAGAGCCCTGTAACTCGCTGATATCAAATAGATTGTGGTCTTGGCACCACGTTTCGAGTCCCGCAGCAAGCCTTTCTGAAGCCCGTGGGTCTGCGAAGTGCGCGGTACCTACTTCTACGGCGGAAGCACCTACGAGCAAGTATTCCGCTACGTCGGCAGGACTTTCGATACCGCCAAGTCCTACAATCGGGATCTTACATACCCGACTGGCCTCGTGTACCAACCTGACCGTTATAGGTTTTATCGCGGGACCCGACAACCCGCCTGTCGTACTACCGAGACGTGACCTTCGGTTGTGTACGTCCAGACACATTGCTGGGTATGTGTTTGCGATGACGAGAGCGTCAGCTCCGGAGGATTCCGCAGCCTTCGAGATAAGCCCAATAATTCCAACAACTGGTGATAGCTTGACCCACAAGGGGCGCTTTACCGCTGCCCGCCGCGCAGCGCTGACCACCTCTGCGGTCAAATCCGGGTCAGTACTATATTCCACTCCTCCCTTCTCGACGTTTGGGCAAGAGATGTTCAGCTCATACGCCGATAGCCCTTCTGTATCCTCTAAGACACGGATTACCTCGACGTAGTCGGCAGTGCACCTGCCGAAGACATTGGCAATAATGGCCGTTTGATACTGGGCGAGTTTGGGCAGCTTTTCGGCCACGAACGCCCGCACGCCCACGTTCTGCAGGCCGATCGCGTTGAGCATGCCGCTAGGGGTCTCGCACATTCGGGGCGGAGGCGATCCAGCCATTGGCTCGCGGGACAGGCCTTTGACGACGATTCCACCCAGCTTATTCAGGTCCACCAGGTGAGCGAACTCGACCCCGTAGCCAAACGTGCCGCTGGCGGCGATGATGGGATTTTTGAGAGAAATGGAGCCGACGCTGACTCGGAGGTTGACTTCCGAGGGTTGCTGCGGAGTTGGTGTTGCCTTGGCCGCGGTTTGGCCGCGGCCTTCTTCCGATGGCGCCACGGCCAAGATTTTACCACCGAGGGTCAAGGAAAAGCCGCCCGGGTCTGGGTTTGACAGCAAGAACCTCGCGTCCGTCGAGCCCAGTGGAAGGTAGCTCAGGCGTTCGGATCTGGGCGCTTTCCACTCCGCCGCAGGCACGCTTCGTCCGCGAGGTCCTACCCTCGTAGGACCACGGCACGCCGTTCCCGGTTTAGCCTCTCGCGCGTCAACAGCTCGGTCAGACTTGGCCAATCACTGCCGGATCGGTTTAGCCTCTGACCTGTGGCGCAGAAGCCGGCGATCCGAGCGTTCTCCAGCAGGAAATGCACCGTGCCACCATAGCAGTGCGGCGGGGCCGCGACGGCCGCCTAAGTCGTTCAGAGTCATCCAATGGTTTCGCTGCACGCCCCGAATTTGTCCGGGCACTGCTGGCCGCGATTGGTCGACACACATGCTAAGCAAAAATCCGCGTAAGTCCTTTGTCATCAGCGAAACCGCGCAAATTGGTCGACACACTTTTGGTGGTTGCAACATCGGCGGACAATTGCACTACTTTGGTGCAATGTGCGGCGTCAACGTCTGTGTACGTCGCCGGTGCGGTGTATTGTCTGAGGCGAGAACAGTCGCTCAGATCTTGATGGTTTGCGTTTCAGGATCCCAGGTAACACCGTGGCCCGCAAAGTAGGATTCGTTGGCCATGTGGCATGCCAGCGCCGCATGGTGCCCGAAGACAACATCCTCAACTACCGCCTGGCGGCTCTTTACGGCCTGAAAGAAGTTCCATAGGTGCGGCCTGGTGTCGTCCCACGACGGCCCCGTGTATCGCACGCCTTCCACCACCTTCTCCTTACCAAGCGTGTTGTGCTCGGCAGTCCATTCCTTGACGTATGCCTCGTGCATCGCACGAGGAAAACTGGCGGCGTAATAACAGGGCGAATCGTCCTCGCCTGATTGCGGCACGTAGGTGATGCTTGTGCCGTTCACTTCCAGGATGCCTTTCGAGCCCATGAATTGGTACATCTCGGGAAATTCCGTCCCGAGATTCAGTTCGAGATAGACAGGCGCCTTCCCCAGCCTTTCATAATTGAATAGTGCCGTGTGAACGTCCGGCATGTTGCGTCCATCTTTCCAGCGCAAAATACCGCCCATGGCCATGCAGCGCTCTGGGGCCTCTTTGGAGCCGAGCATCGCCAGCATTCCGCTGACGATATGAACCATCAGGTCGCCGGCCACGCCCGTCCCGTACTCTCGCCAGCAGCGCCAGCGCGCGAAGTATTTCGGATCGAATGGCCGACGCGGAACGCTTCCCTGCCAGGTGTCCCAGTCGAGGTTCTCCGTCGAGATTCCGGGCGGCAGCGGATATTGCCACGCTCCGCACGGCGAGTTGCGCCCGTTCCACGCCTGAATCAGCGTGAGATCGCCAAGAATGCCTTGCGCGAGAAGTTCCTTTGCTTTCGCCGTGATGATCCCGCTGACGCGCTGCGATCCGGCCTGCACGATCCGGCCGGCTTTTTGCGCGGCCTCCACCATCGCAACCCCGTCGGCTGCCGAATGCGACATAGGTTTTTCGCAATATACGTCTTTGCCGGCGCTGACCGCATCGACCACGACCTGTTTATGCCAGTGGTCGGGAACGGCGACGATCAGGCAATCAATGTCCTTGCGATCGAGCAGATCGCGGTAGCGCCGTGTGGTGGGAACGTTCGGCCCGGCAATTTCTCGCGCGAGAGTGTGGCGTACGTCGTACAGGTCACATGCCGCAACACACTCGACCCCCGGCAACTGAATTGAATTGGCAAGCAGTCCTGACCCCTGCATGCCGACGCCCACGATG
>DASUJR010000387.1:0-8006 GCA_036279175.1 Candidatus Acidiferrales bacterium
CCATCGACGCCAAAACTACCGTCCGCATACGTACTTCCGTCAGATTGCCGGCGAACTGCGCAACTCGTACGAACTTGCCTACTATCCTACCAACCCCATCAAGGACGATACCTTTCGCAAAATCGTGATCCGGCCAAAACGGGACGGCCTGGTAGTACGCGCTAAAACGGGCTATTTCGCCCGTCCGCGCAGCTGAGATTCTCCGCAACAGGACGGGCAGGAGCCAGCCTCAGCTGTTTCGGATTCATCCGGCCGCGACGTTTCTCGGAATGCAAAACATCAGGAGACCTGCGGCGGCTCCTGCGGCTGCGATCGTAGCCATTCCGGCGCTGAACGATCCGGTTCGCGTGCTCAGGTAACCGAGCAGGTAAGGCGACGCAAATCCCGCGATCGAGGCGATCGCGTTGATCAATCCGACTGCCGTCGCGGCGGCAGAACGGCTCAGGAGCGTCGTCGGAATAGCCCAAAACGCGGAGAGAAACGCGTTCGAGCACGCGATCATCGTAAATAGCAAAACCAACAGCGGCAGCGAGCGAACCTTCGCTATCAGGCCCAAAGCTCCGAGGGCCGCGATAAACATGGGCGCCGCGGCATGCCACCTCCGTTCCATATGCTTATCGGAGTGGCGCCCGTTGGCAATCATCGCAAAAAACATGATTGCGTACGGGATCACTCCCACCAAGCCAACGAGTTGTGTTGAAAGCGAGGACTCGCGTTTCAGCATCGTGGGAAACCAAAAGTAGAAGCCGTAGCCGACGAAGTAGTTGAGGAAACTGGCAGCAGCCAGTAGCAGCACGACGCGGGATCGAAGCACCGCTGCGATGGAAACACCCTGGGGAGTCGCCAGTTTCTCGATGCGAAGTTTCTCCTCGATCCATTCGCGCTGATCCGGCGCAAGCCATTCGGCTTGGCGCGGTCGATCGTACAAAAAGAAGTACGCGATGCCACCGAGCACTACGGCCGGCAATCCCTCCAGAATGAAAAGCCACCGCCATCCCTGAAGCCCGCGAAACGAGTGCGCCACGATCCAGCCCGCGACGGGCGACGCCAGCGCCTGCGAAAGCGGAATGGCGGCCATGAAGTAGCCCGTCGCCTTGCCGCGATCTTCGACGCCGAACCAGTGGCTCAAATAAACGATTACGCCGGGAAAGAAACTTGCTTCAGCCGCGCCGAGCAGCAGGCGTGCGATGTAGAGCTGGTTCGCTGTATGAACGAGCCCCGTCAGCACAGTAAGACAGCCCCAGACGATCATCACTGCGGAAATCAGCCGCCGCGCGCTCCAGTGCTCGACCAGCATCGCGCTCGGAATCTGCAACGCTACGTAGCCAAGAAAGAAAATGCCGGCTCCCAGCCCGAACACACGATCGCTGAAACCGAGATCGCCCGTCATGCCGAGCGCCGCGTACGCCACGCTCGTGCGATCGATATAGTTCGCGATGTAAAGAACAAACAGAAATGGTAGAAGCCGAGCGGCGATCCGGTGGCGCGTCCGATAAGCCAGTTCACTCGCAGCCGGCCCGGGTGCGGCAGAAGGTTTTACGATGGCCAAGTGGGCAGCCTCGCGGTAAAAAGATTCGCGGAGTGTAGCGGAACCGCGTGGCGAAGTTAAGCGACGAAATTAAGTGGCGAAGTTAAATGACGAAGTTAAATGACAAAGTTAAAGGGCGACGTTCGGGAGTTACGACCGGTCTACCCGTGCCGCCGTTTGCTTTCCAATGGCAGGCAAAGCACGGCGGATGCGGCCAACCACGCGATCTTTCCCAATCACGACCATGCTCTCAAACAATGGTGGGGCTACAGCGCGTCCCAGAATGCAGACGCGGGTCGCGTTGATCAGCAACCCGGCTTTCACTCCCTCCGCGGCCGCGACATTCCGCGACGTGCTGTCGCACGCGTCATGATTCCACTCGGGTAGCGCATCGAGGGCATCCGCGAGTTTCGCCAGCATCGAAGGCAGGCGCTCGTCCTTCCAGAATTTCGCGCAAGCTTCGGGCTCATATTCGAAGTCATCCGTGAAAAAACCACGCGCCCAACCGCTGAAATCGCCGAGCAAGCGCGTGCGTGGGCGAATCAAATCCACCGCGTGTGCGAACCACGCCCGGTCAGTCGAGCCCCAGCGCTCTTGCCACAATCCCGCGCTCTTCAGTTGCGACTCGATGTAGGGCAGCAATTCCTCAATGGGTAAGTTGTGTAGATATTCCGTATTGAACCATTCGAGCTTGGGACGATCGAAAATCGCGTTCGTGCGGCTGACTCCCGCCAGCGAAAACCTCTCGACCAATTCGCTGGTACGCATGTACTCCATGTCGTTCCCAGGCGACCAGCCGAGCAGCGCGAGGAAATTGCGGAACGCTTCGGGCAAGAAACCTTCTTCGGCGTACGAACCGACGCTCGTCGCACCGTGGCGCTTCGAAAGCCGCGTCCGATCCGGACCAAGAATCAGCGGGACATGCGCGAAAATTGGCGGATCGACGCCGAGCGCTCGATAAATCAGCACCTGCTTCGGGGTATTCGAAAGATGATCGGCGCCTCGAATGATGTGCGAGATGCGCATATCGATGTCGTCGACCACAACGCTCAGCTGGTAAGTCGGCTGTCCGGTGGAACGCAGCAGGACGAAATCTTCGATTTCCGCATTCTGGACCTCGCGCGAACCAAACACCGCGTCTTCGAACTTCGTTACGCCCTCGCGCGGAACGCGAAAACGAATTGCTGGTGGAGTGCCTTCTTTTTCCTTCGCGGCGCGCTCCCCAGCAGAAAGATCGCGGCACGGACAAGCCAATTTCTTCTGTACCTTGCCTTCGTCGTCGCCTTCACCCTCCTGTTCGACCGCGTCCGCGCCGGCATAGGAAGCAGCCTTGCAATAACAGGTAAAGGCGGCTCCTCCGGCGAGCATGCGTTTCGCAGCCGCCGTGTACATTTCCAGCCGCTGCGACTGAAAATACGGGCCTTCGTCCCACTGGACGCCCAGCCACTTCAGTCCATCAAGAATGCCCTCCACCAGCTCCGGCCGGTTGCGCTCGATATCGGTATCCTCGATGCGCAGCAGCATCGTCCCACCCTCGCGACGAGCGAAAAGCCAATTAAACAGGGCCGTGCGCGCCCCGCCGACGTGCAGGTACCCGGTCGGCGATGGGGCAAATCGCACTCGCAGTTTTTTTTGTTCCGCGCTCATTAGGTTCGTTCGCAGCTTCCGAAGTGATTTCGAAACTTAGAATACTACCGGAAGAGGGCCGCGAAATCGAGCGGCGCTTCGACCAGCCTGATTTCACGCAAGTGTCTGACTTTACGAGGCTTGGTACGGCGGTACCGTTGACCCCCGCACCTCTTTCGCCGATAGTGGTCCGGACGCGCTGCGTCCCGAGTGGACGCTATGATAAGAATCCGGACAAGAGGCTCTCGATAACAAGCTGTTATCCTGAGTGTAACGCTCTCTGCACCCCCTTCCGGACAAGTTTACGATTTCTGCTATTCTCGGAACACGCCGTCGTGGCAAGTCGATCCCTCTCAGTTAGTTGTAGCTTGAGGTGTTCTGATGGACGCGCGACAGTGGATCCGACTGCAGTGAAGCGGCACAGGTGAGCTTGGTTTCGTGACTCACATCGACACAACTGTACTTGTGTTCTTTGCCAGCGCCCTTCTACTCGGCGGATTCTTCGGCTTCTTATACCGCCAGAAGCGACAGCCGTACCTTCTGCTGTGGAGCATCGGCTGGTGCGTGCTGGCGGTTAAATCGCTAGCCCCTGTCTTGCTCGACGGAATCGGTCCGGCATCCCTGGCCACGGCTATTGCAGGCTGGCTGCTGATCTGCGCTGCACTGATGTTTTACAGTGCTGCGCGCCTTTACGCAGGCCGCACGCCGGCAACTCGCTGGGTGATCGCGGCAGCGGCGGTTGCGGCGCTCTGGGCTGTTGCCTACTCCCGCAACTTCGTCGTCGTTCCGCTGAGCCTCGGAGCAGGACTCGTTCTCATCGTGATCGCGTCCGTCTTCTGGCACGAAGCGCGAAAACGCGAATCCCAATCCGACCTTCTGTTGATGTTTACGTTCGGTGCGTGGGCGGCGCTCCGCATTCTCGACATCTTCCAGTCGAGCATTCCCGGACTGGCATCGAAAAATCTCGCCAGCCTTGATTTTCTCCCCGAACTGTTCGCCGGCGTGCTGATGTTGATGGCCGCGTACGAAGAAGAGCGGCGGCGCGTCGAGCGCAACATGCTGGCGCTCTCGAATCTGAACCTCGCCACTTCCAGTTTCGTAGGCAGCGAGATTCAGAAGATGCTGGCGCAGGGCCTGGAGCGTGTACTGAACGTCGCGCGCATCCCGGCTGGCGCGCTGTGCTTGCACTACGGCGAGCCGCGCGGACCAAAATCCGTGGTCTCTACCGGCCTGACGGATGGTTTCTCCACCACGATTCAGGATGAAAACCTCGACGAGTACGTCGTCGGAGTGGTGGCGCGCTTGGGTGGTTTCGTCGTTATGCGCGAACTCGCGCGCGATTCCAAATGGGCTGTGCTCGAGAAGGAAGATTCCTTCCGTCGGTTGCGCCGCCTGCTTCTCGCTCAAAATTTACGCACGGTCGTCGGCATCAGTTTGCAGGCGAAGGAGCGCACACTGGGCGTCCTGTTGCTGGGCACTCCCGATCATCGGAGCTTTACGCCCGCGGAATGCCGGTTGCTGCTTGCGCTCGGCCACCAGATCGGCATGGCCGTCGAAAACAGTTACCTGATTCAGCAGACTTCGCGTCGCAGCGAGGAACTGCACATCCTCAATGAAATCGGACGCGCGCTCAGCTCCACACTCGAGCCCGAAGCTCTTTTCGACCGCCTTTACACCGAGATTCGGAAACTTCTCGAGATTGAGAGCTTTTTTATCGCTCTGCACGACCAGAAGACGCAGACTGTGCGCTTCGAAATCAAGCTCCACGAAGGCCAGCGCCTGGACAAATTCTGCCGCCCCGCCGGCAATCACATGGTCGAGTATGTGATCCGCACGGGTCAGCCTCTTCTGATCCGCGAGCGCTTTGCCGAAGAAACGCAACGCCGCGGCTTTGAGCCTCGCACTACATGCGGCTCCGTTTGCGCCGTTCCGCTCATTTTGCGTGATGAAACGATTGGCGCGGTGGCCGTTTACAGCAAAGAGGAGCGCGCATTCGACGATGGCCACGTCGAGTTGCTGCGGGTGTTGGCCAGCGAAGCGACGATCGCGATCGAAAACGCGCGATTGTTCTCGGAAG
This sequence comes from Candidatus Acidiferrales bacterium, assembly GCA_036279175.1. Lineage (GTDB taxonomy): Bacteria > Acidobacteriota > Terriglobia > Acidiferrales > UBA7541 > Palsa-295. The sequence goes on from DASUJR010000387.1 coordinate 5,232, forward strand.
AGCAGAAGAAATCGCGCCAGCTCTCCTTGATCAACACGGTCTCGAAGCACGCCATCACCACGCTCGATCCTGAGGAGATGCTTGCAAAAATTACCCTCGAAATCGAAAAGGAACTCCTCTACGACCACATCGGGATTGCGACGCTCGATTATTCGGCGAAAGAGCTGATCGTGCAGGCGGAAGCGGGCACGCGGCGCGAGGCTTTAGGCCGCCATATTCCCCTGGGCGAGGGGCTCGTCGGACAGGTTGCGCGCACCGGTGAAGCAGCCGCTGTGCGCAATGCCGGCCCAACGACGCCAAGAACTGTGCTTCCAGGTTCCGCCGCGTCTCTCGGACTTCCGGTCACCTACGGCGAACAATTGCTCGCCGTCCTGTACGTGGAATGCTTGCAGCCCTACGATTTTGTCGATCAGGAGATACAGCTCCTGCAGACGTTGGCCGATCTCTTTGCCGGGGCCCTGCACAATGCGATGACGTTCCAGAAAGCGCAGGAGCAGGCGATCACCGACGGCCTTACCGGCGTGAAGACGCACCGTTTCCTGATGGAGGCCCTGTCCTCGGAATGGAAACGGTCAACGCGCGCCAACCGCCAGTTCGCCCTGGTGCTGATGGACCTCGACCGTTTCAAGTTCGTCAACGATTTCTACGGCCACCTCGAAGGCGACGTTGTGCTGCAGCGCGTCGGGCATATTCTCGAGCAGAATTGCCGCCGCTCCGACGTCGTTGCGCGCTATGGCGGCGACGAATTCGTCATCCTCATGCCGGAAACGACGATCGAGCAGGCGCGCCAGCTCGCCAATAAGCTCCGCGGTTGGGTCGCCTCCGATCCGCTTTTGCGCGACAAGAACATCACCGCCAGCTTCGGCATCGCCGGCTTCCCGCTGCACGGGTCTACGCCGCAGGAATTGATCCAGGTCGCTGATTCGTCGATGTACCTCTCCAAGCATCAGGGAGGTAACTCTGTTTCGAGCGCCGAACAAGGTGATTCGCTCGATCGCAAACGCTGGAAGAAAGATGTGCTCGAAGCGTATCTCGGCGTCACTTTAAAGCGCCTTTTTTCAACCGGCCCGGAGGCTTTCGAGGAAATCTATCGCCGCCTCGAGCAATTCACGCGCTCGCTCGAACAAAGCGCCGGCGTTTCGGAAGATGGTATTCCGCCGGCCGTCGTTGAAACCATCACTTCGCTCGCCTTTGCCGTCGACGCCAAGGACCAGTACACGCAAGGCCATTCACAGAAAGTTTCTGCCTACGCGGCCATGCTGGCCAAAGCGCTGGGCCTCTCCGGCGATGAAGTCGAAGAGATTCGTCTCGCCGCCATGCTCCACGACATCGGAAAAGTCGGCATCCCCGAAGCCATCCTTAACAAAGCCGGCAGCCTGGACGCGCGCGAGTGGGAAACGATGAAGACGCACACCGATCTCGGGGCGCGAATTCTAGAGCCGCTACACGGCGTATCCCGCATGCAGAAAATGATCCGCCATCATCACGAATTCTTCGACGGTACGGGCTACCCGGATCAACTCGACAACGAAAACATTCCTTACGGTGCCCGCGTAATCGCGATTGCCGACTCGTACGACACCATCACTTCCGAGCGCACCTACAAGAAGGCCCGTACGCCCGAAGATGCTCTGCGCGAAATCGAGCGCTGCGCAGGCAGTCAGTTCGATCCCGAACTCGTGCGCGTTTTCATTGACGCGATGCGCCGCTCGCCGCGGCCCGTCGTCGAACGCGCTCCGGTCCCCGATCACGACCACGCCGACACCCCCCACCGCCTAGCTCGCGGTTTCGTGTGAGGGTGCAATCTCAGTCGCACCGTCCGCTACGCAGCACCCTGTCCCGCGTGAGCCGCGGTCTCGTAGCGCCGGTGCCTGCTTCCCGCAGGCAGGCGGAGTGCCGGGTCGTGCAGCCAAAGTGGCCGCAAGTCCCGGAGGGACGACTGAACGGCTCGCCCAGAGCGGCTCGGGATCATCGGCGGTTCCCGCTTCCAGTTTGTAAATATCTCCGGATCTTTTCCAGCACCCCGATCAGCATCTCTTGCGTCAGCGTTCCTGTGAACGTGTTCCGCTGGCTCGGGTGATACGAAACGAATAGCCGGCACGACTCGCTCTCGATATCGAAGGCCGCTCCGTGCGCAAACGGAAACGCCGCGAAGCTCTTGATCTTTCCTTCGCGCTTCAATACGTCCAGATAACTCATCATCGCAAACCGGCCCAGCGCCAGGATCGCGCGCGGCCGCAGGATTTGCAGTTCGCGTTCAAGATACGGCCGGCAGTTTGCCATCTCTGACGGAAGCGGCTTATTCTCCGGCGGCGCGCAGCGCACCACAGCCGCCACATAAGCGTTCGCAAGTTTCAAGCCGTCGTCGCGATGCGTTGACGTAGGCTGATTCGCGAATCGTGTCCGATACAGCGCCTCGTACAGAAAATCGCCGGAGCGGTCTCCAGTGAACACGCGCCCCGTGCGATTCCCACCATTCGCCGCGGGAGCCAGTCCCAGAATCAGGAGTTTCGCGTCAGGATCACCGAACCCCGGAACTGGCCTGCCCCAGTAATCCCATTCCTGAAACGACCGCCGCTTCTCGCGCGCCACCTTCTCGCGATAAACCACCAGCCGCGGACATTTCCGGCACCGCACAACTTCCGCATTAAGCTCGTCGAGCAACTTCGCGGGATCGGTTTTTCGATGAGATTCAACTTTGTTAGACATGGCTCCTGAGTCGGGAGGCTGCGGTTTCGTGTCAGGGCGCGACCTGCTTACCGCAGGCAGGCTCCT
>DASUJR010000388.1:0-2812 GCA_036279175.1 Candidatus Acidiferrales bacterium
GTTGATGATGTCCAGCAAATGTTCACTGGAGCGACGGACCGTCTCCGCATACTCTCGCTGTTCGGCGGAGAGTGCAGTGTCGAGAAGCAGTCCGGTCATCCCGATGATGCCGTTCATCGGCGTTCGAATCTCATGGCTCATCGTGGCTAGAAATTGAGATTTCGCGATACTGGCAGCCTCAGCTCTTTCCCTTTCTCTGGAAAGATCGATCTGCACTGTTTCATTGAGACGCCAATAGATGAGGAGCGCGGCAGATTCGGCAAGGATGAATCCACCGTGAATGAGTGCCCAGTGCCAAGGATGATGTTGCGCTCCGGAGTGGTTATAAACCATCGTCGGAGCGAATGTGCCGATAACTCCGTGGTCGACGACGACTGAAATCAGAGCCAACAGAAAGGGTATCCAATCCTGGTACAAGACAATCACTGCCATCATCACGAAGAAATGAAAGTGCGCCTCGATGAAACCACCGGACACGTGAACGAGCAACGCAGAGGCGAATATCAATCCCAGCGTTGTAATACACGCACGCACTCGGTGGTTCCAATGTCGATTCATTGCCAGAACGGCGAGTGCGGCCAATACGATGCTGCCCGCGAAACTGAGCTGCTCGTGCCAGTTCATCAACAATGCAAATATGGGCAACCCCGCCGCGTGCAGCCATAGAAGCCAAACAGTTCCACGATGGCGTCGTAACCATTCTTCGCCCTCCAGCGAGTGACCTTGGGGAAGGGCATGCCAGAGCTGTTGGATGTAGGACAACGGATTGGATGCTTCGCTCGAGCGAGCCGTCATGGAACCTCCTGTCACTTCAGTGCTTTCGGCAAACCAACCCAGTATCAATTCGGTTATTTGACCAAGAAACTTGATGAGACTCCCGAGGAGAAATCAAAAAAGAGAAATTAAACCCGGATTCCGCGGTTGCAATAGGAGGTATGTCTCAAAACCAAGATCCAGACAAATGAATTCCTGACAACCAGCAGAACCGGTTCTCACCAGATTCAACTGCGGCGCAGTTCAGAATTGGGCCTCTAAGGTATTTATGACCAAGATGGTTTTTGATCTGGGTGTTGGCTATACGGGCTACCGCGGAATCCGGCATAGTTCCGCAAGCTCGGCAGGTAACCCAGTCCTCAAGGACTACGAGTAAGATTCGAATTAAGTCCAAGCCGGTGTGAGCCTGCCTTCAGCATCCCGCCAGTGGGGAGTCCAGGCGAGGGTCACAAGTTTGACGGCAATGTTGGATTTAGCGGGCTTGATTGAAATCGTTTCGAGTTTTTCGTTCAGAGGGTCGGTCGCGGCGGCCAATGCTTCGCTTTCTGACTTAAATTGCGCTTCGAGATCGGCTAACTGCTGTTGGAGGGCTGCCACGTTTTCGTCCGCGACCCCGACATCCTGGGACTCTTTCATAACGCGACCGGCACTCCGGATCGCCGTCGTGGCCCGACCGATGTTCGAGACGCTGATCGTCTTCCGTCCGAGAAACGCCCCAAGGATGGAGGCTCCGACGGAAATCGCCGCCTGGACCTGGCTGGAACGGGATTCAGCCTGCTGTTTTTCTCTGGCTAGTTCCGCCCGTCTAATGCGCTCTTGAAGCGTCGCAATCCTCGATGCATATTTTTGGCGAAGCGTCACGGCGCCCCTATCGCGCTGTTCCCGCCCGGTTTGCTGCAACCGCACGCGAAAATCCCGCTCGGACTCTCCCGGTTTTGATATTTCTTTGGTGCTGGGACTCCTGAACAACTCCATTTTCTGTGTCCGGAAGAGCCAGCCACCAAACTCTTTGTTCCAATCACTATAGCTCTTCGCCTTGCCGGCGCTTGCCGGCAGCGCCAGGAATTGCGCGCCCTCTTCAGGATCCCGTTCCAAATCGGCCACCAGCAAGTCCGTCGCAGACGCCCTATCCCAATCGACGACCACGGCACCGTCTGCGAGAGGCGCCAATACTGTCGTGTCCTGCACGCTGTCTGTCCCGCTTTTTGCATCGGAGAAACGGATCTGCGATGCGCCCAATAGCATCGGGGCATAGACCAATTCGCTTCCCTCCGGTTTGATACCGCGCAACGGAGCAAAGTGCTGCGGCACATCGGGAGGTAACATCGGGCGTGAGGCGTGAGGCGTGAGGCGTGAGAGGACCGGAGGAGAATCTTTTCTCTCACCCCTTACGCCTAACGCCTGACCCCTCACCGAATCCATGAGCGTCTTGATCTGCGTTCTGGTGAGCGGGCCGCGTAAATAGGAGAGACACCACCGCGTCTCAAAGACGACCGGCTCATCTTCGTGCACATTGTTCATGAGAAAGATGCGATTGCCGAGACCCGCGAGCGTTTGCTCCATACGGCCACGGTCAAACTTCTTGCCTGCGCTGCTGGATGCTCCTTCAAGTCCTTCCAATACACGAGCCTTGTCTCGCTCCGTCTGTAGACGCCCGATGAACCAGGTTCCGGTGTTGGCCAACCCCTTATAGTCAAGATCCACCGGGTTTTGCGTGGCAAGCACGACACCGAGACCGAACGCGCGAGCCTGCTTGAGCAGGGTCATCAATGGGAGTTTCGAGGGAGGATTGGCCACCGGCGGAAAGTAGCCGAAGATCTCGTCCATATAGAGCAGCGCGCGCAGGCTGGTGGTACCCGATTGCGCCCTCATCCACCCGACCATCTGACTGAGCAACAGCGTCACGAAGAACATGCGCTCGGCATCGCTGAGATGCGCGATGGAAAAGATCGCCAGCCGTGGCTTGCCCGACGGACTGTAGAGGAGCTGTTGAATGTCCAGAGCTTCGCCTTCAAGCCATGCCTGAAAACCGGGGGCA
>DASUJR010000389.1:0-7100 GCA_036279175.1 Candidatus Acidiferrales bacterium
GGCCGAGGGTATTAGGAAATGGTAGGCCGTATTTCGCGATCTATGCGGCTGGTCTGTGCTCAGTTTCCGCATTGCCCGTCATCCAGGGGTTATCCCGGAGATGGGTGTGGGCAAGTCGAGCGTGCATCGCATTCTGGCGCAAGCGCGGCTGCTTCCTACGCCACGCGTTTCGAGGATATCCTAGTGGGCAGATGGGAACTCGCGTTTGTCTCGGGAATTTCTGCGGATTCCTGGCCCCAACATTGTTATTGCTTACCGGCTGCGGTGGCTCTTCTGTCAAAACCAGCACAAGCCTGAATCCCGTTCCGGCCCCAGTTGCACCCCAGACGTTCACGAGCGTGCTGACCTTTCACAATGACGTTGCACGAACAGGTCAGAATCTGACAGAAACCGTCCTAACTCACGCCAGTGTCAACTCTTCCTCATTCGGAAAGCTCTTTTCTGTTCCTGTAGATGGGAAGGTCGACGCGCAGCCGCTCTACGTCTCACAGCTCGTGTTGTCCGATCAACTGGCGCATTCCGTGGTATTCGCGGCAACCGAGCATGATTCCGTCTACGCCTTCGACGCCAAAACGGGCGGAGTGTATTGGCAGGTCACATTGCTCGCCGCAGAAGAAACTCCGTCCGATGACCTGGGCTGCAGCCAGGTGACCCCTGAAATTGGAATTACTGCAACGCCGGTCATTGACCTCACGGCGGGCTTGCACGGAACCATTTATCTGCTGGCCATGAGCAAGGATGCCGCCGGCGACTATCACCATCGTTTGCATGCGCTGGATATCACAACGGGGCAGGAGGAATTCGGTGGTCCGGTCGAAATCGCTGCTAGCTCTCCAGGTACGGGCGATAACAGCGCGAATGGGCAAATCATCTTCGACCCGAGACAATACAATTCGCGCCCAGGCATGCTTCTGCTCAACGGTGTTGTGTATACGGGCTGGGGCTCGCATTGCGATTTCCCCCCGTACACAGGCTGGTTGATCGGGTACGATCGCTTGACGCTCAGGCAGACAACGGTATTGAATTTTGCTCCTAACGGCAGGCGGGCCGCGCTCTGGAATTCAGGGGCTGGAATGGCCGCCGATGCAGCCACTGGCAAGATATTTGTCGCCGTAGCTGATGGCACGTTCGACACCACTCTGGACACAAACGGCTTTCCTGCTCAGCGTGACTTTGGGAATGCCTTTGTCCGGCTAAGTGTCGTGAACGGCCAGTTGGCCGTGGAAGATTATTGGACGATGAGCAACACTGTATCTGAGTCTTCGCAGGATGAGGATCTCGGATCCGGTGGCGTGATGTTGCTTCCGGACTTGACAAACGCAAGCGGACAAACGATCAAGCTCGGAACCGGCGCCGGCAAGGATGGACAATTGTACGTGTTCGATCGAACAAACATGGGCAAGTTCAACCCCGAAAGCAACAACACGTTGTACCAAGAGCTTGACGGAGCGCTGGGCGGCGTTGTTTTCTCCACCCCTGCCTGGTTCGATGGAACCGTGTACTACGGCGCTGTGGGGGACCCTATTCGCGCCTTCAAGGTGAGCGCCGCACGTCTTACAACCCCACCCGCATCGATGACTGACACCTTTTTCGAGTATCCTGGCGCGACGCCGGCGATTTCAGCAAATGGAACTAGCGATCCGATTTTGTGGGTGGTTGAAAACGTCAATCCCGCTGTCCTTCACGCCTACAACGCCACAAATCTCGCGGATGAGCTCTACAACAGCAACCAGGCCAGCTCTGGCCGCGATCAGTTTGGCGCCGGCAATAAATTTATAGTCCCGACTATTGCTGATGGGCGGGTCTTCGTCGGGACTACGAACAGCGTTGTTGTCTTTGGTCCAATCCAATAAAGTTTCCAAACGTTTTATTGAAGACCCATGCCGCTGGAAGCCTACGGATTATTTCCGGTTTGCCCGTGATCCGCTCAGAGTATTGCTGGTCGGCGTGGCGGCGGTGTTCAAATGGTTGCTGGACAAGCAATCTAATTTCAGCAACTCGCCGTAGGACAGCCCGGCCGCAAACGATGTGCGGGACCTTTTCAGAGATGTGGAGGTCATACGACGCCTTAAGGGCATGCGCCACAGTCGCTTCAAATACTTCCATAATCCAGATCACGCCCAGCAATTTCTCGATGGCGCCATGTTCTGTTGGAATGCCGCCTACTATCGCGACTACGAAGACGCAAAGGCCGCTCAGGTTGTGGGTGATGAATACGAGGGGACGCGACTATACCGCCCTTTGAACGGCCTTGAAATATCCAACCTTACGCAGCATACCCAAGCAAATCTACAACTCGGCGCGGAGTTCGTTACGAAGGCGCACGAAATCTTTATTTATTGCGTCAGTATGTCATTCAATGACGCTCTGAAGAACGAGTTCGATGCCAAGGTGTGCGTCGAGATCCACGATCCGCTTAAATTCATCCAACGTTGGCAAAGAGCCTTGCCTCCCGAGGCCCTCGCGACCTCCGGTGCCGTTGGCGATTATCAGAAATATGTCTGTCGAATGGTCCGCTGTTACCACGGTCATGATCTACCGGGAAACGTTTGGGCCATCCCCGATCTCATCACGACCACCAAGCTCAAGAAGTTTGCGTACCAAGAGGAATACCGCTTCGCGTATACCAAGACAGACGCGTTCAGGTTTGAGAATGTGGAGGTTCGGCTAGTTGATCGCAGGACGAGACCGGCTCCAAAGCCGGATGAACATTTTCATGAGACGCTCGGTCTTGGCGATCTGCGCGACATCTGTCGGCGCATATTCTGATCTCTGGAGGAATCTCTGTCCGGGTGGTCCATTCGGAAAGTGGACGCCGAACTCTAGATCCGCCCTGGTCGCCTAGCGTTTAGAAACACTGGTGCCGCGCCACCGTGTAACGCGCGACGGTTCCGTTTGCGGCGATGCGATCCCAGTCAGGGCGTTGCCGACTATACGCCCGGGCCACGCCTGGCAGTGGGATTTGCGGCATGATCGATGCTATTTTTGCCCTCGCATCGAGGGGGTGAAGGTGATTCCGACCAACAATCCTTCCGGAGTAACGAAACGGCTGACAGTTTGGCCCCACGGCTCCCTTTTGTTCTTTATGAGCATTCGATACCCTTGCGATTCCAGCTCCCGAGTCGCTTGCTCGACGTTGTCAACGTCAAACTCGAGCCAAGCCTGGGGCGCAGGAACTTGGTCGGGCCAGGAATCCTTGCCAAAGCATGACCGCGCGGCTTGCGAAAGCGGCCACAGAGCAAAAGTTTTTGCGCCTTCGAGAGTCTCGGTATGGAGATAATCGCCATCCTCTTCTTTGAAGCCAATACCGAGGACCTGGTTGTACAGCTTGCGACTGACGCTCACGTTACGCACGATCGGACCAAAGCCCGCGACGAACAGTACCTTGACGTTTCCCATTTTGTCCATGTCATTCACCATTATCATGGTGAATCCGGCGTCTACAATCAGCCGGCCGGTTACGTCGGGCTGCCGTCTTCAAGTTGCCGTATAACACGCAAATCGTAGATGTGGGGCTCGGCCCGGAACCAAATTTACTGGTTCCGGCGCAGCGTCTTTCGAGCGCTGTCCGGACGGTCGGCCACTCGGAAAGTGAACGCCAAGGCAACATAGATCCGCTGTAGTCGCCATGTGTAGATCTAAAGGCCGTTGCACGCGATCGATCCTGAATGGGTCAAACAATAGCGGAACGAATAGCCCTAGCCGCGGCCTGGAATGTTCATATGCCGGTTCGCTTGCCTTCGTCAGGTGGATTGGCGTCGGCGAGGGAGTCCTTTTGCCGAGGCCTCGGCTCCGGGTGGTTCACGGAACGGGTCCACCGAAATGCGCTCGTAACACACTTCCAGCACGGTCAGGTGTTCTGTACCACCCGGCGCTTGGAGAATTACACGATCGCCCGCTGCCGACTTGATCAACGCGCGCCCTAGAGGCGACACCCAGCTGATGTGCTTGCGGTTGAGATCGACCTCGTCGGTGCCTACGATGCTCACCACTCGCTCCGTTCCCGCAGCATTGGCATAGCGCACGGTCGCTCCAAAGAATGCCCTCGTCGCCGCCTGCCCTGCTCGCGGAGCTTCCGGGTCAATTACTTCCGCGGATTCGATTTGCTTCGTGAGAAAGCGAATCCGCCCATCGATCTGGCGCAGCCGCCGCTTGCCGTACTGATAGTCGGCGTTTTCACTGCGATCGCCGTTGCTCGCAGCCCACGCCACCACTTCCGTAACAGCCGGGCGTTCTCTGGTGACCAGAAACCGGTGCTCATCTTTGAGGCGCTGCAGGCCGCTCGGCGTTATGTAGTTCTTGCTTTGCGTCGCGGGTTCGTCATCTTGCGGTTTTCTCGTAAACCCTTTTCGCATATCTTAGTCTCTCCAGCGGGTGGCGGGCGCTTTGCACAAAGGCGTTGAACTCTGCCATGGGTGCTTTCGCTTGTTTGAGAGCGCCGAGAAGGCTATCCGTAGATCAGAAACCTTCTGAGCGACCCGGTTCTTTTCCGATTCCGCCATCGCGATCTCGCTTGATTGTGCGGACAACAAATCCAAATGGATTATAGACGATAAGTCGACTCTTCGTCCGAAAGGTTTAACTTGCCGGAGCCCACGATCCTGCAACATAATTTAAGAGCTTTTTTGTTAGCGTCAAGACATATGTGCAGGAACATTAAAACGCTCTTCAATTTCGATCCGCCGAGCACCGAGGAAGAGATTCGAGCCGCGGCGCTCCAGTTCGTCAGGAAGATCAGCGGATTCAACAAACCCTCAAAAGCAAACCAAGCGTCGTTCTTTCGTGCCGTCGAAGAGGTTGCACGCACATCGTCTCGCTTTCTTCGTTCGCTCGAAACGAACGCACCACCGAAAAATCGGAAGCAAGAGGCTGTCAAGGCGCACGCCCGCGCAGTTCGCAGATTCGGGACTTGAGTTCAACTGAAATGGATCACGCACAACCCGGAAATTTGGAGGATCGAGGCCGACTTGCCGGTACAAATCTGCCTGCGATCTGCGAAAGATTCGTCGCTGCAAATATGGGGTGGCGATCGCCTAGGCAGAGGCTTCGACGATGCGGAAGTCGCGCTCTGCTGCAGAACCGAGAACCTTCAGTGCCGCTTGATAAGCAGGGCTATTGTACGTCTCTACCGCCTTTTCAAAGCTTTCGAATTCCGTGACTACCAGCCTCTGTTTAAGCCCCGATTCACGGGCCTCGACGGTCTCGGCGGCCGAGCGAATTAGGAGCTTGCCGCCGCCCGCCTCGATCGCCGGAATCGCCAGTTGGCCATACCGTTTGAGCGCGGATTCGTCCGACACCGAACGATATGCGACGACCCAATAGCCTTTCTTCATGTGTCCTCCTTCTTTATTAGGCACAAAATTGCCAATCGGGCGATCTCGAGTTAACCGTGAGCAAGGGACCCCAGCAAACGCCGGGCGCAGGCAAATGGGGGGTACGAGTATTGAATCTGGGAGCCGTTTGGCTCCTTATCGATGCACGTCGCGTGGGAGAGAAACCGCACAATTTCTTCCACTTGCAGCAAATGAATCCTCGAAAAGTGCCTGCTGCGGACGATAAGACAGTCAAACTGTGTCACAGCAGGTTTCAGCGGATCGCCCACTGAAGGACATCTCCCTGTCCAGCATTCCGGCTTTTCCCGCCGTCGCCCTGCGTGTGCTGGACCTGGCATCGCAGGATGATCCCGACTTCGATCTTCTGGTGCGCGAAATCGCGTCGGACGCAGCGCTTTCCGCGCAAGTTCTCAGGCTGGCCAATTCTCCACTCTTCAGACTCGAGCCACAGGTTGGCACGGTGCAGGTGGCTGTTATGCTGCTGGGCGCCCAGCGAGTTCAGTCGCTTGTCATGTCGGTGGCTATGGCCAACTATTCACGGGCGGCTCTCCGGACGCAGGGATTTCAAAGGTGCTGGCAACATACGATTGCTACCGCAGTTCTTTGCCGTGAGATCGCAGCCGCTGCTGGCGTACGACAGCCGGAACAGGCCTATAGCCTCGGTCTGCTTCACGATATCGGACGGCTGGGATTACTGGTGGCGTGGCCCGATGATTACGACCTCATGCTTCGAAAGGCAGATCGTAACGCAATCTCGCTCGTCGAACTCGAGAGGCAACTATTCACGATGGATCATTGCGAACTTGGGCGCCGCTTGATCGAGCAGTGGAAACTCCCCCAAGAATTCTGTGTCGTGGCAGGTCGACACCATGATCCACCCGACGGGGCGACCGAACTGGATAGCCTCCGCATCTCACATCTGAGTTGTCGCCTGGCCGATGCGCTGGGATTCTGGGTGGCAAAGCCCTTTGGGGCCCTGGACGTTGAAGAAGTTCTCTCGGAGCTGCCTAACGCCATACGTGTCAGGCTTCCCAGCGATCCTTTAGAGCTAAGAGAAAAGATTGGCAACTCGCTGAGTGTGGGGACCGCAGTTCTCAGCCAGCGGCCGCCGGAGTCGGTGCGTATTCCGAGCCAGAAGTCGAACACTCCGGACCTCAATCCCGATCTGCCGGAAACTGGAAGCACTGATGCTTTCCTCACGCGCTTCGAGAGCATGCCCGCAGCGTGGGATTTCTCCGTTGTAGTAATCACAGTTATTGTGTTCACGTTGATGCTGGCCGCCCTGTACGCTTTCTCGCGCTTGTGATGAGGCCATGGGGAATCCTCGCGGTCCGACCGCGATTCGTGAATGTTCGAATTGCGAGTGACTCGTCGGGAATCCGGAAACGAGGAGGCTGAAAAAATACGAAAGGGATTGGAATCGCATACCCGAACGTGAAGCTCTTTCAGGTTCTTATCTCGCCGCGGCCTTCTCACTGCACCAGACAGGTACTCTTACGATCGCGCTACCTTACTCGAACGCTGCTTTGTCTCAGGCGGGCTTGCCGCGGCGTCTAACCTCACGAGTGAGGAGGCAGCAATGAAGCGAAGAGTAATACCGTTTTTGGCAGCCGGTTTTGCGACAGTTCTCCTGGGAGCAAATCAGGAAGAGACGCAGCGCCTGCAGGCTTCTGCCGATGTCCTGCAGCAGGTCATGGGCACACCCGATAAAGGGATTCCGTCCAATCTGTTTCACCGCGCATATTGTGTCATCGTAATCCCGGGCAT
>DASUJR010000390.1:0-2961 GCA_036279175.1 Candidatus Acidiferrales bacterium
GGAACGGGCAAGGAACTGGTGGCGCGCGCGTTGCACGACAGCAGTCCGCGCGCGACGCTGCCTTTTGTCGAAGTGAACTGCGCGGCGATTCCCGAGGAGTTGATCGAATCGGAGCTTTTCGGCCATCGCAAAGGCAGTTTCACGGGAGCGAGCGAAGATAAGACCGGAAAGTTCCAGAAAGCTGACGCCGGGACGCTTTTTCTGGACGAAGTCGGCGACATGAGCCTGAAGACACAAGCGAAGGTGCTGCGCGTGCTCGAGGAACAGCGCGTCGAGCCGATCGGATCGAATCAGCCGGTGACCGTCGATGTGCGCGTAATTGCGGCCACGAACAAAAAACTCGAAGAGGAAATCGCCCGGAATCAATTCCGCGAGGATCTGTTTTATCGCCTGAATGTGATCCCTTTTTACGTTCCGGCTCTGCGCGAACGTCCCGAAGACGTGCCGATTCTGGCCGCGCATTTTCTGAACGAGTTTTGCCAGGAGTATGGGAAGAAGCCAAAAGAGTTCAGCGCGCCAGCGATGGAAGTGCTGATGAACTATCCGTGGCCTGGGAACGTGCGCGAGTTGAAAAATCTGGTCGAGCGGCTGGTGATCATCTGTCCTGCGACGCGCATCGAGCCGCATCACCTTCCGCCGGAGGTCTTTCGCGGAGCCTCAAGGAGTCCACAAAAGCCGTACGAGAGCCTGCAAGAAGCGCGGTCCGCGTACGAACGCGAATTCGTCCTGCGAAAGCTGGAAGAGAACCGCTGGAATATGACCCGCGCCGCGCACGCGCTGGGACTCGAGCGCAGCCATCTCTACCGCAAGATGCGTTCGCTGGGAATCGCGCCCAGCAAGCCGTAGCGCCCGCAGCCGTCCAAACCAAAGGACCTCGTTGGCGGCCGGCAGGTTACTCCAACTAACAGCCCCAATAGAGTTGTTTGACGTGCTCGGATTTCGGCGCAGCGGATGCGTGCCCACGGGCGCTGTTGCCGGCCACGAACAGGATTACCGCGCAGATAAGTTGTCGAGGAACAACGATGCTACGATAAATCGAAGGCACTTCAATGCCAGTTCAGGGAGAAAATCATGGCACTGATCTCGAACGGGCGCATTGCGCGCGGGGCTGCACTGCTCCTGAGTGCTTGCATGGCGTTATTGGCCGTTTGCTCATGCGGTTCCGTGACGAAGGACGCGACGGTAGCGAAACAGGCCGTGGCGAGCTTCCATTCGCAGCTCGATGCCGGACAGTACGCGACTTTATATGAAGGAGCGGATCCAAAACTGCACGCAATGGCCAGCGAAACGGACTTTACAAAGCTGCTCGATGCCGTACATCGGAAGCTTGGAACGGTCCGCGAAGCGAACCTGGCGAATTGGAAAGCCGGCTGGTATGCAGGACAGGGGACAACCGTCAGCCTGACGTACAACACGACTTTTTCGGCCGGATCGGGAACGGAACAGTTCGTCTGGCACATCGACAACGGCCGGGCTCTGCTGTATGGCTACCACATCAATTCAGCTGACCTGATCGAGAAATAGCGCCTATCAACCAGGAAGCCCGTCTCGGAGAGAAGATCTCACGGCTTGGCGGGTTCGGATTGTTGGCGCTCGGCCAACTGTTCCAGCTGGTAGCGCCAATCGAGTTGGCGAACGAGCGCCGGATTTTCACGCCAGCGCGGTTCGACGCGGACGAATGTTTCAAGAAAGACTTTCGCGCCGAGGATTTGCTCCAATTCTTTGCGCGCGAATGTTCCGATTTGCTTGATCCGCTCGCCGCTTTTGCCGATCAGGATTCCTTTCTGGCCTTCTCGCTCGACGCATATCGAAGCGCGAATGTGAATCAATTTTGGAGTTTCCTCGAAACTGTCGATCACGACCGCGAGCGCATGCGGAATCTCCTCGCGAGTTTCGAGAATGGCTTTTTCGCGAATGATCTCGCCTGCGAGGAAGCGCTCGGGCTGATCGGTGAATTGATCTGGCGGAAAGTACGCTTCGGCTTCAGGCAAGTGGCGTAGCCAGGCATCAACCAAGCCGGCACAGCCCTCGCCGGTGCGAGCGGAGATCGGAAAAATCTCGCTGAAATCGAACGCTCGCTGGTAGCGGGCGATGAGGGGCAGCAGCGCAGGCTTTTTCACGCGGTCGACCTTGTTCAGCAGCAGAAAAACAGGACCGTGAAAGCGCGTGACCCATTCGATCGAGAAACGGTCGCCGGCTCCGAATTCCACCGTAGCGTCCACGATCAGGGAGAGAACGTCGAGCCCGTCGAGCGCATGCTGAACTTCGTCCATCATCATGCGGTTCAGCGCGGACGCCGGCTTGTGGATGCCCGGCGTGTCGATCAGCACGATTTGAGCGCTGTCGCGATTGAGAATGCCTTGCACGCGATTGCGCGTCGTTTGCGGCTTCGGCGAAACGATCGATACTTTCTGGCCGACGAGCGTGTTCACTAACGTCGATTTGCCCGCGTTAGGACGACCCACGATCGCGACAAAACCGGATTTAAACGGCATACATGGGCATTCTACGCCGGAACGAACTGAATACCGAACATCGTGACGCGAATGGAGCGGCGTCGAGCAGACGCCGTAGTCGGATCGAGCTTATTCTTCAGAATGGACAAGGTATGCGGCAACAAAGGCACACAAGGCGAGAAGACCGACACCGCAGGCGATAGACATAGCAGAACTCTCGGCTGAAATTGCTCCGAGTTTCGATACGTCGATTCCTGTCCCGAAATGTGCGAATACGCCAGACATCCATGCGACTGCAGAGTTCGCGCCGCCGCTGCCCAGCGCTACAAACCAAGTGCGAATTGCCTGCCATTGCCAAACGCATACTCCTATCGCGCACACAATTGCCAACGCCCAGGCAAATCGCTCGACGAAACTGATGGGCTGCGTGGCGCGTTCGCCTGCGTCGCGAGCAGCCAGGAATTGTGCTTTGCGCCACATCAGGCCGCTATCGGGAATGCGCGCG
>DASUJR010000391.1:0-10158 GCA_036279175.1 Candidatus Acidiferrales bacterium
TTCTGGACGTTGCTGGCCGTGGGGTGCGCGGCATGGCTCGTGTCGCAGGTGATTTGGACCTACTTCGAAGTCGGGCTGCACCAAGAGGTACCCAATCCGTTCCTCGGCGATGTGATTGTCTTCCTGCACCCGGTGCCGATGATCGCGGCGCTGGCTCTTCGCCCGCACGACCGCCGTTACGATCTGAACGTGCGCGTCAGTTATCTCGACCTATCGTTGCTCGTTCTCTGGTGGGTCTACGTCTACGCTTTTGTGGTGATCCCCTGGCAATACATAACGCCCAACATTATGGCGTACGGCTTGAGCTACGATCGGCTCGCCGCCGCAGAAAATCTATTACTCGTCATTGGCTTCGGTTCCCTGCTGATTCGCTCGCGAGGGAAATGGCGCGAGATCTACGCGCATCTGTTCAGCGCCTCGCTGTTGTATGCCGCCGGCTCTTTCATCACGAATCGCGCGATTGACGCGCAGACGTATTTCACCGGATCGCCCGCCGACCTGCCCTTGATTGCGTCGTTCGTCTGGTTTGGCACTGCCGGAATCATGGCCTACCGGCTGAAGCCGGAACGGGAAGAACCGGGGTTTTCCCTGGAGCCTGAATCGCGATGGCCGTCGCGTTTCGCGATGATCGCAGTCTTTTCCATTCCCGCGATGTGTCTGTGGGCCATTGCTTTCAGCCACGATCCCCGCGCGATGCGCGTGTTCCGCATCGAAGTCGGACAGGTAATGCTGGTCGTCGCCGCAGCAATGATCTTTTTGCGCCAGCATCTGGTCGATCGTGACCGCTTGCGCCTGCTCAACTCGTCGCAGGATGCGCTCCAGGATCTCCGGCACTTCCAGCAGCAGATGGTGCAGAACGAGAAGCTGGTTTCCATCGGCCAGCTCGCCGCGGGTGCCGCGCACGAGATCAACAATCCACTGACCGGAATCCTGGGATATTCGGACCTGCTGGTTGAAGATGAACGTTTAACCGAGCGCCAGCGCGCGACGGCGGAAAAAATACGAACCCTCGCGCGCCGGATCAAAACTCTCGTCACCAGCCTGCTCAGCTTCGCGCGCCGCGTGCCACCCGAAAAGGGACTGCTCGACTTGAATCACGTGATCGAAACGGCTCTGAACTTGAACAATCTGAACCTTCGCGACAAGAAGATCGAAATCGAGATTCTGCCCGACCCCGATTTGCCGCCTGTGCATGGCGACGCCAATCAGCTCCTTCAAGTCTGCTTTAACCTCATGAGCAATGCGGTCGATGCGCTGGAAGAAATCGGCGGAGGAAAACTTGTGATTCGCACCGACCACGATCCGCGAACCGTTTTCATCGAGTTTTCCGACAATGGGCCCGGGATTCGCTCGCCGCAGCAGGTTTTCGATCCCTTCTTCACTACGAAGCCCGTTGGAAAAGGAACGGGGCTCGGGCTCAGCATATGTTACGGCATCGTGCAGGAGCATGGCGGAGGGATTTCGTGCTGGAACCGCTCGGAAGGCGGAGCGACATTCAAAGTCGAATTTCCGGCCGCGAGCGTAGTGCCGCCATCAACAGCGCGAGACGCAGTCAGCACGAAAGTGCCTTGAAGCCGCCGCGATCACGCCGAGCGCTCGCACAACAACGCAGCATCGAGTGCCGGCCAAGCATCATGTCCAAGGAGAGTGAATGGGAGTAACGAACCCGCAAACCGTCAGCACGCCCGAACAGCGCCCGGCTGTCCCGACGCCCAGCATTATCTCCGCTATGCTGCGCGCGGAAAAGCGCACCAGCGACTTGATTTTTTCGCCTGGGCGGGCGCCGCAAATCGAAGTCAACGGGCAGCTCGTACAACTCAAGATTCCGGAGGTCGGCGTCCTTGGACCAGACGACACTGCTCGGATCGCCGCTGATCTAATCGGCCGCAATGCGCAAGCCGTCGCCAAATTGAAAGAGCAGGGATCGTGTGACATTTCGTACAGCCTTCCCAAAGTCTCCCGATTTCGCGTGAACATCTTCACCCAGCGTGGAAGCTGTGCGATCGTGATGCGCGTCATTCCCACCGCGATTCCGGATTTTGCCGGCCTGAATCTTCCGGCTCAACTTGGAGAGTGTTGCGGGCTGAGGAACGGAATCGTGCTCGTCACCGGGCCCACCGGAAGCGGCAAATCCTCCAGCCTGGCGGCAATTCTGAATCGAATTAATGAGGAAAAGGCGTATCACGTCATCACGATCGAGGACCCGATTGAATTTCTCCACTCCCACAAACGCTCGACGATTCATCAGCGCGAGCTTCACTCAGACACCCCAAGCTTCGCCCTCGCGCTGCGCGCCGCCCTGCGACAGGCGCCCAAAGTAATTCTGGTGGGCGAAATGCGCGACAAAGAAACCATCGAAGTCGCGCTCGAAGCAGCCGAGACCGGCCATCTTGTTTTTTCCACTCTGCACACGATTGACGCGTCAAAAACGATTGAGCGCATCATCGGCGTGTTTGCTCTGGGCGAGCAGAACGCAATTCGCAACCGGCTGGCCAAGGCGTTCCGCTACGTCATTTCTCAGCGCCTGATTCCGCGTGTCGATGGATCGGGCCGTGTGGCCGCATTCGAAATTCTGAAGTCCACCGTGCGCACTCGCGAGTACGTCGAGCGCGGGGAGAACGAAGGAAAAACTTTGCTGGATGCAATGCGCGACGGTTCTATGGACGGCATGCAGTGCTTCGACGACGAGATCGAAAAACTGATTCGTTCCAAGGCAGTCGACCCGACTACCGGTCTTTCCTACGCGACCAATGCAGGGAATCTCCGGCTGCAACTGGCCGACCTCTTCGAAGAGGAGTCGAACGGCGCTTCGCGAAGGCCTGCTCCTTCGAAATCGACTGGCTCTGCGGGAAGCGTAATCACCCAGGATCCCGATCTCGAATTAACCTAAACGCAATGTCGATGCTGCGTAAGGTCGGACTTCGGCCGCTTGCGTCGCGTTGACAAATCCGAGGTCGGGAGGTGCTGCCCTGGAGGGCGGCGCTACATTAAATCCAAAGCAGACGACAATGCTGCCCCGGCAGCCGAACTTCAGAGCCATTGGCGCACGTTTTCTGGTTTGCTAGAATGATTTTCCCGTCGTTCGTCTGCGACACATATTGCTTCGGAACTGCGCGGCGGGTTTTCTGCACGGTGGGCGGCTAGCTCAGCTGGGAGAGCATCGCGTTCGCAACGCGGGGGTCGGGGGTTCGAATCCCCTGCCGTCCACCAAACTTTTGCCTGAAAACGGGCTACGGCGTGGCAAGCCAGCCAATCCTCGCCCTACAAACGGGCTACCTTCAACCTTCGCAGGAAAAACCGCACGGCTCGGCAAGCCTTTTTCGCCTTCACTTCTGCGATAGCTGCTCCCGGGCGAACTCGACCACCCGATCGGCGTCGCCTGGATTCGGCAGTTTCCCTTGCGCGAAGTCTTTTGTGCCGCCGCCCTTGCCGCCAAATGCGCCGAGTGCTTCGCGAAGCAAGGCACCCATGTCGCGCGTCGCCCCTTTCGTTTGTGCGAATACAATGTGGCCGGCCGTTCGCGAAGCCAGCAAAGCGACGACGTTTGCCTCCGCCGTGATTTTCGCGGCAAGTAAGGCAAGATAAGTGGGCGTAGCGTCCTCGAGCACGGCGCTCACACACATCGCATCTGACGAACCGATGGTTGCGCCCTTCGACAGCAGGTCGCGCGCTTCCAGATCGGCGAGCCGGTCCTCCATTCGTTTCGTCGAGCTATGCAGCGTCCGCCGTTCTTCCAGTACTTTTGTTAGCGACGCTGGAACGTCCGGCAGGCCGCAACTGAGCAGCGAAGCCGCCTGCGCAAGCGCGGCGAAATCGCCTCTCGCCGCAGCGAGAGCGCGAAAGCCGCAAACAAATTCAATTCGCCAAGTGTCTCGCCGGCGCTCCAGCTTGCGCAGCAGGAGTGCTCCGGCCTGTCCCGTCCGCGCCAGATGCGTTCCGCCGCAAGGTTGCCTGTCGAAGCCTTCAATTTCGACGGCTCGCAGAATTCCTTCGCGTTCGACTTTCTTGCGAATCCCCGCTTCCTCCAGCTCTTCCGCGGTGCCGAAACGAACGGCAATCACGCGATCGTCGAAAATAATTTCGTTCGCGCGGCGCTCCGCTTCTTCCAAATGCCTCGGCACGACCGACGGCGCCTGCAGATCGATTGTCGACGTTTCTTTCCCGAGGTGAAACGAGACGGTGGGAAATTGGAACAATTCGACAAAGGCCGCCGAGAGAATGTGCTGGCCGGTATGCTGCTGCATATGATCGATCCGCAGGGGCCAGTGAATGGTTCCTCGAACGGCTCCCGGCGGAATAGCCGCCGTGGTGTAGTGGACTATTCCGTGACCGTCATCGGAGTCGGCCACTTCCACCACGTCTGCCGCGCCGAGCTTCCCAATATCGTGCGGCTGCCCTCCTGACGTGGGATAAAAAGCAGTCCGGTCGAGAACGACGCGCCATCGATCGCCGGCGGGACCAGGGTTTGGTTCGCAGGAAACCACTTGCGCGTCAAATTCGCGCAAAAACGAATCGCGATAGTAGAGCCGGTCCGTCACTCGTTTCCTCGGAAAGAAAAAGCGAGCATAACACAGCCGATGTGAGCAGTGGCGAGTCTACAGGTGAGTACGAACGCCGTCGCAGTGGGAACTCTCTTCGCCTAAGCAGCGAAGAACGGACGATTGCGCTGAACGGCATCGACAGCCATCAGAAAGGTGGGCCCGTCTTCAGTCTTGGCAACGTATCCAGTCACGCCGATTCGTCGCGCTTCGTCCAGGAACGCAGGAGAGTGATACATCGAGTAAAGCAGGATCGGTGTTTCCGGGCAGTACTCCTTGATCAGCTTAGCGGCGCCGAAACCGCTGAGTCTTGGCATCGAGACATCAAGAATAACAATGTCCGGGTGGAGCGCTTTCGTTTTCTCAACGCCCATCAGGCCGTCTTCCGCCTCCCCGCAGACCCTCCACTCATTCTGGGTCTCTAGGAGGGCACGAATTCCCCGCCGGACCACTTCATGATCGTCAACGAGCAGAATCCGCATAATTTGGTAGCATAGTCGGACTGCGGCGCCGTCGTCCATACACAAAACAGTGTAGGCCCGTGGTATTAAGCCATTCCGTTTCAGCACGCGCCTAATCCGATGCGACGCGATCGGCGATGAAGTCGCCGATTGCGCGTGTTCCAAGCGAGCCTCCGAGGTCAATGGGGACCTTGTTTTCGCGCAACGCGAGACGCACGGCATTTTCTATTGTCTTCGCCGTCTCAGCCCAGCCGAAATAGTCGAACATCATTCCGACCGCCAGGATCGACCCGATCGGATTCGCGATCCCTTTGCCGGCAATCGTCGGCGCCGACCCATGGACCGGCTCGAAGAGCGAGACTCGCCCTGGATGTATATTCGCCGAAGGCGCAAGGCCCAGTCCTCCGATCAGTCCGGCGCCTAAGTCGCTCGCGATATCTCCAAAAAGATTGCAGGTGACGATCACCTGAAATTGCGATGGATCGCGCACCATCTGCAACAGAAGATTATCGATGTACTGATGACTGGCCTGGATTTCGGGATACTCCGCTCGAACGTGCCTGAAAACGCGCTGCCACAGATCATGCCCGTAGGTGAGCGCGTTCGACTTATCGCTCATGCATACGCGATTCAACCCGCTTTTGCGTGCGTACTCGAACGCATACCGAATGATGCGCTCCACGCCCCGCCTGGTATTCACTTCCTCCTGCGTTGCGATTTCCTCCGCAGTTCCCTTCTTGAAGAATCCGCCCACGCCGGCGTACAGGCCCTCGGTGTTTTCGCGGAACACGATAAAGTTCACTTCTTTTTCCGTGCGATCTTTAAGCGGCGTGAAGCGCTGGTCAAACAGGACGCAGGGGCGCACGTTCACGTACAGGTCCAGCTTGAACCGAAGGCCGAGAAGGATGTCGGCTGCATGCTGGTTCGACGGCACGCGCGGATCGCCCATCGCACCGAGCAGAATTGCGTCGAAGTCGTTCTCGAACATCTCGACAGCCCCGGACGGCAGTGTGGTTCCGTCGCGAAGGTAGCGATCCGCGCCCCAATCGAATTCCGTGACCGCGACTTCCCTTCCCGAGGACGAAGCCGCCGCATTGAGTACCTTTACGGCCTCCGGAATGACTTCCTTTCCGATCCCGTCGCCGGGAATCACAGCTATCCGCTTCGCTGGCAAGATCGACTCCTTCGTCGTGTTCTGAGCCGCGTTAATCCTAGTCTTGGGGCCTTGCGCTAGTCCAGCGTTCAAGCGTCCGCACTCAGAGCGAAGAATCGGCTCGCTTTGCGCGCGGATTCTAAACTCTTCACATACGATTTAAGTAGCGGTGTGGACGAACGACCACACGCCGGCCATTGGCGGCTCGTGGGACCCCGTACAGGCAAAGGCCCCTGAATCTACAGGCTTTCCCCCATAGTACTGGCACCCAAAAGGATTTAACTTAACACCTTACCGGAGACTGGTGGACGCCTCATGTCGCCATTGGAACCTATAAAAATGCGATGCCCACGATGCAATTGCCCGGACATGCATCGCTCCCGCCGTAAGCCCGTGGAACGCTGGCTTCACTGGTTTGGGGTGCGGCCCTATCGGTGCGCGGCGTGTGAATATCGTTTTTACGGTCCACTTCACCGAACCGAGCCGGGTTGGCACGCTCCGAAAGCGGCCTGACCATCTGCTCGGCATAACCGAAATTCGCGTTTTGCAGCGGCAAGGGGAACAGACTACCAGGCGGCTTCTCAGAGTGCGACTGCGCAGCTTGGGTGCCCGCGAAAGGTTAAAATCCCATGAATGGCGACAAAGTACTATTGCAATCGGCACCGGCACAGCTTAGCTTCGATAAGTCCACATACTCAGATCTGAGGCACCAAATGAAGGAAGAGAAGCGCCGCTGCAAGCGTCTGCCGCTATCGATCCCGGTGCGGGTGTACGGGCGTACCCCGGAAGATCATCCGTTCCGCGAAGCAACCACCACCAAGGCGGTAAATCTGCACGGAGGCTTGCTGCCGCTTGCTCCGAAAGTTCAGCGGGGCCAGAAGATCCTTCTCGTCAACGGCTATACCGCCGAAGAGCGCGAGGCCCGAATCATCGCTGTGCATCCGGCTGGCCCTGGAAAACGCAACGTCGCGATCGAATTCACGGACACGAGGGGCGATTTCTGGCACGTCTTCACGCCGATTGTCGAGATGAAGCGTGAGCATGCCGGCGCAGCGTGAATGCGACGCCCTTGTTGGCCGACGCTTTTCGGAAATCGCGGAATTTTTTCTCGTCCATCTAACCTTTCTGTACGGTCTCCTCATCGAATAATACTGTATCCTCGCAGTAGTTGCTGTGAACGCGCAAACAACCGGTCGTCTACGCGGAGTCTTCGTTGACGGCCAGCATGTACATTGCTAATTTCTCTTTCCCAGGGCGTTGTTGAGGACACTCGCAGCCACCCGCGCCTCTGCGAGTCTCCGATTCGAGGTTGAATGCGTCGAATATCGGGACGTACGCTTTGGCTGATCTTCAGTTGTGCTGTCGTCGTGCTCGTCGTAATCGCTGTAACCGCCGATTTCGTCACGGAGCGCTACGCGTCGACTGAGGATTGGGTGGCGCACACGATGCAGGTCTCAACGTGGTTCATCCGCCTGCGTTCAGACCTGGCCAGCGCAGAGGCGGCTCGCCTGGCGTTCGTATCATCCCGAGATCCAGTCGAATTGCCCCTCTTCAACCAGTCGTCAAATCAGATTCCCATCGATCTTTCCACCTTGCATAGGTTGAACGCCGATAACCGCCCGCAGCAGGAACGTGTCGAGCGTCTTCGGCCGATGATCGAGGAGCGCCTCGGCCTGCTGACCGAATCCATCAATCTTGCAAAGAAGAACGCGGCAGGCGAGGAGGTGCAGCAGCAGAAATTGACAATGTCCGGCGCCGGACTGACGAAGCAAATGCAAGCGATCCTTGACCAAGCTCAAGCGGAAGAGGAGCTTCTTCTTCACCAGCGCGAGTCCATCTCAGACAAAACCTATCGCTCGGAGAGGATCGTGCTTGGGGGCGCCTTCTTATTGACGGTGTTCATCCTGGCCGCCACGTTCTGGACCCTGCTGATGGAACTCAAAGAACGCCGCCAGGCGGAATCCATCGTGCGCCGGCTGAGCGGGCGATTGCTGAAGATTCAGGACGAGGAACGGCGCAGAATCGCCCGCGAACTTCACGACAGCCTCGGCCAGCTGCTCAGCAGTCTGAAAATGAACCTCGACCACATGTTGTCGCATCCTGCGACAGCGCAGGGCGAACTGATGGAGGCGTCAATAGATCTGGCTCAACAGAGCATCGCCGAAACGCGCACGCTTTCTTACCTGCTACATCCTCCGCTGCTGGATGAGTTCGGCTTCGCATCAGCCGCCAAGTGGTACATCGATGGGTTCGTCAAGCGCAGCAAGATCGACGTAAAAATCGAGATCACGAAGAGCTTCGAGAGAATGCCGGATGAAATCGAGGTCGCGCTGTTTCGCATCCTGCAGGAAAGCCTGACCAATATTCACAGGCATTCAGGAAGCTCGACCGCCGAAATCGCGGCCGACCAAACCTCAACGCGGGTCATACTTCGCATCGTCGACCACGGTAAGGGCATTCCCACCGAGCTCCTCGAGAAGTTCCGCCGGACGCGCGGCGGCGTCGGCGTAGGGCTTGCCGGCATGCGCGAGCGCATCGAAGAACTCGGCGGAAAGCTCGACATTCGATCCGAAGAGCACAGAACTGTTTTAGATGTGACCATTCCACTTTCCGGCCAGTCTCATCGCGGCCCCAGAGTAGGAACGCCGCCCTCACCGCAGGAAGTTTCGGGGCCCGCGGCAGCGACGTTGTCCTAAGCGCGAATCTTAGATTTGGCTGTTATCGGCATGAATCTAAGCGGGTAAGCCCCTCAAGATCGCCGCCGTCACTACGTTACGCAATTCGGATACTGCGCGCACAGCATCTGCGCAACCCAATTACCTGAACCGCGTCTGCTCGCTCGCTTTAAGTACTGTCGCAAATCTCCAAAACTCGTACAGGCAGAAAAATGCGGGCTTGCTGGGGCTTGCGGATTTTCAGTCCGGGAGCCGAGCGGTAAGGTGATGGTGTATCAAGGGCGCGCTGCGTCAATGCCGCTTCGATTGAAATCGGCGATGATGTTGCCGGTTGCCGCGCATCGCACGAAATAGCGTCCTGGGTTCGCCGACGCGAGAGCCGCGATCTCTTTCTTTGCGTCATCCAGGCTGTCGGCGCAGCCTACCCAGATAATCTCGCTATTTTCCAGTCCCCTGAATATGTCGTAGCCGGGCGACACCTTTTTGCTCCCTTCGCGCTTGGCGATCAGGTCGCGACGCGAGCATAACGACATTGATTCTCGATTGTCTGTCCCATCTTGGACAGACACGATGCAAGGAGGTTCAGTACAAGTGATCGTCGCTCGCGCAACCTGAACTGATTTAGGTCGAATCATTGTGAATCGACTTGGAAAGGCATCAAAACCACGAAATGGGTACATTAACCGGCACGCTTGAAATTCCGGCAATGGCAAAGGTGTTGGAGTTCACAAAAAGCGTCAAGCATTCGGCTGGAACGGTAATCTGCGCGCAGGGTAAACGATGCTCCGACGTATATCTCATCCAGGATGGGATCGTGAAGTTGACTGCGGTCTCTCGACGCGGTCGCACGGCCGTGTTGGGGTTGCTCGGCAAGGGCGACTTTTTCGGAGAGGAATGCCTGAAGAATCAGGAAACTCACTCGACTTCTGCCGTGGCTCTGGTGCCCACTAGTACCATCGCAATCGCCCGAGACACCATGCTGCGCCTCCTCCGACAAGAAAAGGAGCTCGCGTCGCACTTCTTGAACCACCTGCTCCTCCGAAACCAGCGGATGCAGCAGGACCTGGTGAATCACATGTTCGACTCCAGCGAGAAGCGCCTCGCGCGAGTGCTGCTTCTTCTGGCCAACTATCAGGAGGCGAGCAAAGGGCCTTCGATTCTAGGCAGGATCAGCCATGATAACTTGGCCGAAATGGCCGGCACCACGCGACAGCGCGTCAATTTCTTTATGAACAAGTTCCGCCGGATGGGTTTCATTCAATACAACGGCAGCATCAAGGTGCACAGCTCCCTCCGCAAGATCCTCGAAGACTAGCCCGATGCTCTGAGAC
>DASUJR010000392.1:0-51637 GCA_036279175.1 Candidatus Acidiferrales bacterium
AGTTCATCGCCGCAAATACGGACTTGCAGGCGCTAAAGCTCTCGGCCGCGCCGGTGAAGCTCCAGCTTGGCGCGAAGCTCACCAAAGGCCTGGGCGCCGGCGCAAATCCTGAGGTCGGCCGCAAGGCAGCCCTTGAGGACACGGAGAAAATCCTCGAAGCGCTTGACGGAGCGGACATGGTGTTTGTCACGGCCGGATTGGGCGGCGGAACGGGCAGCGGCGCCGCGCCGGTGGTGGCAAATCTCGCCAGCGAATTGGGCGCGCTGACTGTCGCCGTCGCTACGAAGCCGTTCGCCTTTGAGGGGAAGCGGCGCATGCTGCAGTCCGAGCAATCGCTCTCCGAACTGATTGGCTGCGTCGACACCGTCATCGTCATCCCCAACGAGCGCCTGATGGATTGCGTTGAGAACGGCACCAGCTTCTTCGACGCGTTCCGCATCGCCGACGACATCCTCCGCCAGGCCGTGCAGGGCATCAGCGACATCATCACGATTCCCGGCATCATCAACCGCGACTTTGCCGACGTGAAGACGATCATGTCGGGCCAGGGCTACGCGGTGATGGGTACCGCTGTCGCTTCGGGAACGAACCGTGCCGTTGATGCTGCAAATCGTGCGATCAACAGCCCGCTCCTTGAAGATAACTGCATCCAGGGCGCGCAGGGTATCCTGATCAACATCACCGGCTCATCCTCGCTTTCAATCCAGGAAGTGCACGAGGCCTCCACGATCATCCAGAAGGCAGCGCACGAAAACGCCAACATTATCTTCGGCGCGGTGCAGGACGACGCGATGAAGGAAGCCGTGAAGATTACTGTCATCGCGGCGGGATTCCGCGAAGTGGCAAATAAGAAGACGAACTCGCGGCCTTCGTACCTGCCGAAAACGTGGAAGTCGGGACGCGAGCAGGCCGAGCCCACGCCCGTTGCTCCGCCGCCTCCGGCAAGCGTGGTCCAGCAGGTGGCGCGCAATGTGGGAGAAGTCGCTCGCACGGTCAGCGAATCGGTTCGCGACGTGCCGGCGGACGACCTCGACGTGCCAACATTCCTTCGCCGCCAGGCCCAAAAAGCCTAGCGCGCAGCAAGTTCGCGAGGGGCGGTCACCAGCCGCCGCCCTTCACGATTCCCGCCGAACTATCGCAACTTGCAGGTCTTCGTGTCGGGAAAATTTCCACCGGAGTTAGAAGGCTTTTTGCAAAAACGCAGATACGGAGGGAGATTGCTGGTCTTGTAGTTCCTCTACGTCCTCTACTTCCTTTGCGTCCTCCACCTCGCTAATTCCGCACCGCTGTTGCTGCTTCCACGGCCGCCAGCCGCTTCGTATACATCGGGAATTGCGACGCCAGCGAAGCCACTTCCTCGCGAATGCGCTTTTCCGTGGCTTCGTCGCTCAGATGATCGAGCACCTCGCCGATCCATCTGGCAATTTTCTCCATCTCCGCCTCGCGCATACCGCGCGTTGTGACGGCAGGTGTGCCCACGCGAATGCCCCCCGCTTTCATCGGCGGCAGCGGATCGAACGGTATCGCATTCTTGTTGACGGTGATACCAGCGCGGTCGAACGCGGGCTGCGCGATGCTGCCCACGAGCCCTCGTGCATTGATGTCGATCAGGAACAGATGATTGTCCGTGCCGCCGCTCACCACGCGGTAACCGTGCTTTGCGACGCCTGCTGCGAGCGCCTTCGCGTTCGCTACGATCTGCCTGCCGTACTCGCGGAACCCTGGTTCCATCGCTTCCTTTAGGCAAACGGCTTTCCCGGCGATGATGTGCATCAGCGGCCCGCCTTGAATTCCGGGGAACAGGTTGCGGTCAAGATCCTTCGCATACTTTTCCCGGCAAAGAATCATCCCGCCGCGCGGCCCGCGCAACGTCTTGTGCGTGGTAGTTGAAACGAAATCTGCGTGCGGCACGGGGCTCGGATGGACGCCTGCCGCCACCAGGCCCGCAATATGCGCCATGTCGACGAACAGCATCGCTCCAATCGCTCGCGCAATTTCACCCATGCGCGCGAAGTCGATGATGCGCGAATAGGCGCTCGCGCCCACGACGATCATTTTCGGCTTATGCTCGTGCGCCAGGCGATCGAGTTGGTCGTAATCGATCGTCTCAGTTTCCCGCGTCACACCGTACTCGATGAATTTGTACATCTTGCCCGAAAAATTCAGGGGATGACCGTGCGTCAGATGCCCGCCGTGCGCCAGCGCCATTCCAAGGACGGTGTCGCCGGGCTGCAGCGCTGTCATATAAACGGCGATATTCGCCTGCGTTCCGGAGTGCGGCTGCACGTTCGCGTGCTCCGCGCCGAAAAGCTGCTTCGCGCGGTCAATCGCAAGTTGTTCTGCGTGATTGACGTATTCGCAGCCGCCGTAATAGCGCTTCGTGCCGTAGCCCTCCGCGTATTTGTTGGTCAGCACTGAGCCGGCGGCGCTAAGCACAGCCTCCGAAACGAAATTTTCCGACGGAATCAGCTCGATGCCCGTCGACTGACGGCGCAGTTCGTCGTGAATCGCTTGCGCCAGTTCCGGATCGACTTCCTCGACGCTGCGATTCATCCGGCGCAATTCAGCAGTATCTTTTGTCATAGTTCTCCTGACGAGGCAGAGTATAACGCAGGAAGAGCGCACGCAAGCAGATGCCACAGCACGAAAACCCGCACGGGTCCCCCGTCGCTTAAACGCACATCACTGGAGCGTTTTGATGCAGAATGGTGCAAAGCGGTGTATCATTGAAGCGTGAAAACAGCGGAGAAATCGGTCCGTCAAAGCGTGTCGTTACCCCCTCGCATTGCCAAGCGCACGCGAGCCATCGCAAAAGCCGAAAACACAAGTGCGAACCATGTGCTCGTCGAGTTGATCGAAAGAGGACTGGAATCGAAGGAGGCGGAAAAGCGTCGATTCTTCAACCTCGCTGACCGGCTGGGCGCCTCGCTCGATGAAGGCGAGCGTCAGCGCATCAAGAAAGAGCTGGCAAGCTTGGTCTTCGGGGAATAGATGCCGAAGATCGAGTGGACCGGTCTTCCGATTGCTCTTCGCGATCACCTGTTCGAACGGCTGCGGGAGCGAAAGATTACGGCTGTAGATCTGTATCGCCTGAAGCTCTGGCGTGAGTCGGAGCCCGAAGCTCCCGATGGCGAATGGTACAAGGACTTCGGATCGTTCAAACTCTGTGGCCAGGGCAAGTACCCCAAGACTTTCTTCTTCGAGGCCAGGCGGCCAGAGGCAAAAAGCTGTGATCGTGCGATCCGTTTAGCCGCGAGTCTTGTTGATACTCGCGATCGGACGGTCCCAAGAATCCGATCCTTCCGCAGTTCCATCCAATCCAGTCGCGGGACATTCGCAAGAGCAAAGGAGGAGTCATGGAAGAACGATTCAACATCGCCAAAGTTGCGCCGGGCGTCTATCACGCGATGCTCGGCCTGGAAACCTACCTGAAGGGATGCGGCCTCGAAGAGTCGCTTCTCCATTTGCTGAAGCTGCGCGCATCGCAAATCAACGGCTGCGCCTACTGTCTCGATATGCATTGGAAAGACCTCGTCGCAATTGGCGAAAAAGAACAGCGCATGTACGGCCTCGATGCCTGGAGGGAATCGCCCTATTACTCCGAGCGCGAACGCGCCGCTCTAGCTTGGACGGAAGCCGTAACCAACGTGCGCGACGGTCACGTCCCCGATGAAGTTTACGAAGAGGCAAAGAAGCAATTCTCTGAGAAAGATCTGGCGAATCTGACGTTGGCTGTCGCCGCCATCAATGCGTGGAATCGTCTAGCCATTGCATCCAGAGCGCCTGCGGGAACGTATCAGCCACAAAAAAGCAGAGAGGTAAAAACGGGCGCCTGAGCACGAGCGAAGCTCGCGCTAGCGTGCGTGGGTGGACACGAAGGCGATCACCAAAGGCACCGTCACCAGTGCCAGGATGAACGCCATTAAAATCCATGCGACAGGGCGGCCGAAGTTCAGCGTGTAGCCGATGCCGAATCGCTTTTCCACCAGCACCGCCGGGTCATCCGGGTTGACGTAGAACATGCCCGCGCGCCAGCACTCATCTGGCGTGCGATCGCCCGCTGTCTGCGTCTCCGCCAAAATGTTTGGTTCCGTTCCGAGCCGCGCCGGATTTGCCCCGGTTCGGCCCGTTCGGATCAAAATGACGAAGAGAATAGCGGCCAGCCCAAGTACGAAGAGCAGGAACGTCCCGATCGGCGGAGACGCATCCGGGTTCGCGCGAAGAGCCAGAAACGGCACGCTTGCGAAGCTGAACGCAATCAAATACTGCACGGCTGTGGCGACCGCGATTTGTGTATTGCGGAAGCGTGATTCCGAATTCGCGGCCATTCGGCTGACATTGACCTGGTGCTTCCAGTGTGCTTCCAGGTAGGAAATGATCTCCAAAAATACGCACGCGGCAAACCCGATCAGCAGCGGCCCATACACGCCGCCCACCGAGCGCGCTGACCATCCGTTCGGCCGCCCGTTCATCCCCCAGTGGACCGGAAATCGCTCGGGGATGCTGTCCCAATGTGTTTGGAGATATAGCGCGGCAATCCCCAACACCGCAAATGGCCCGGCTTGCAGCAAGGCATGAATCACGCCGCTGCGGCTTCTCGATACGCCGGTAAATTCGTGACCCACCGCGCCCTCCTCGTTCTGGTTGTAGCTCAGATGTTGCCAAACAACAATTGATCGGCAGGGCCATGTTCCAAAACGGCAAGCGAAGTCTTGAATTGTCATGTGATCAAGCAGATGATCGAACCCGAAGCGCAGGCGAGGCGCACGATCATCCAAGTTGCGAACATGAACACGCCGGCCCTTGCAGCCCCTGCTTCCAGTTCGAGGACATTCTCGCAAGCGCTATGGATCGTCGTGCGTATCGGCCTGGTCGCCGGCACGCTCGACATCGCCGATAGCATAATTTTCAACGCGTTTCGCGGCGTCACGCCCGCAATGATCTTCCGCTTCATCGCGAGCGGTTTGATCGGAACTAAGTCGGCGCTCGCGTTAGGAGCGGCATCCGTGGTGCTCGGCGTCGCGATCCACTATTTCATCGCCACATGGTGGACCGCCGTGTATTATGCCGCAAGCCGCAAAATGAAGTTCCTCGTGCGAACTGCCGCGATCAGCGGAATCGTTTACGGTGGGCTTGTCTATATCGCGATGAACTTCGTCATCTTGCCCCTGACGCGAATTCTGCATCCCAAAGCCGCCGTCTCCGTCGTTTCGCGAGTGAACGGCGTTTTGGCCCTCCTCTTCTGCATCGGCTTGACGATCGCCCTTCTGGTGCGTCGAAGCGACCCTCTCGCCCGAATCGGCTGACGGCTGTGAAGGCAGATCCCGGTCACGCCCCTGATTGACTTCAACATCCGAGTTCCCTAACCTTCTTTGCTTAAGCATATGTATCCGTTTGCCTTCCGCGGATGAGCCTGGCACGCCTGCTGCGTCCCGGGCATAAACGAAACGAGGAAACTGATGGCTGATCTGAAGCTGCCGGCGCGCAGCGAAGACTTTTCCGAATGGTACAACCAACTGGTCCTTCGGGCGGAGCTTGCCGACTACGCGCCGGTGCGCGGCTGCATGATCGTGCGTCCCTACGGGTGGGCTTTGTGGGAGAACATCACGGCGGGTCTCGACCGCCGGTTTAAAGAGACGGGGCACGTCAACGCGGCTTTTCCGCTGCTCATTCCGCGCAGTTTCATCGACAAGGAAAAGTCGCACGTGGCAGGATTCTCTCCCGAGTTGGCTGTCGTGACGCACGGCGGCGGCGAGAAACTGGAAGAGCCGCTCGTCATTCGTCCTACTTCCGAGACGATTATCGGACACGCGTATGCGAAATGGATTCAGTCGTATCGCGATCTGCCCATCCTCATCAACCAGTGGAACAGCGTGGTGCGGTGGGAACTGCGAACGAAGCTATTCCTGCGCACGCTCGAATTTTTCTGGCAGGAAGGGCACACGGCCCACGCTACCTCTGAAGAAGCGCAGGCGGAAACGCGCCAGATGCTCGACGTGTACACCGATTTTGCAGTGCGCGACGCCGCGATCCCCGTCATCCCCGGCCGCAAATCCGATGCCGAAAAGTTCGCCGGTGCTGACATCACCTACTCCATCGAAGCCATGATGGGTGATGGCAAAGCTCTCCAGTCGGGCACCTCGCACAATCTTGGCCAGAATTTCGCGAAGGCTTTCGAAATTCGCTATCTCGATAAAACCGGCGTCCTGCAGCATTGCTGGACTACTTCGTGGGGCCTTTCCACCCGGTTTGTCGGCGCCATCATCATGGTTCATGGCGATGATCAGGGACTGATATTGCCGCCGAAGCTCGCTCCGTTCCAGGCGGTGATCGTGCCGATTTATAAAACAGACGACGAGCGCGCTACCGTGCTCGAAACCGCGCAGCGGCTCCGCCGCGATCTCATCGATGCGGGAATTCGCGTGAAGATCGACGAGCGCGAGGGAACCAGTCCGGGATTCAAGTTCAATGACTGGGAGATGCGCGGCGTTCCTTTGCGCATCGAGTTGGGTCCGAAGGATGTGGCGAAAGGTTCGGCCGTGCTCGCGCGCCGCGACAAGCCGGGCAAAGAAGGGAAGTCGTTTATTCCGCAGCAGGGAATTGCGCTCGGTGCGGCGCACGCCCTTGATGAAATCCAGCAGGCGCTCTACGAACGCGCACTCGCGTTTCGCAAGTCGAATACGACCGAGCCTTCCGACTACGTCGAATTCAAGCAGGTCGTCGAGAAGGGCTTCGCCTATTCATGGTGGTGCGGCTCAGGAGATTGCGAGGCGAAGATCAAGGAAGAGACCAAAGCCACGATGCGCTGCATTCCTCTTGAACAGACTCTCGGCGGATCTGTTCGTGACGCATCCTCCGGCAATTGCATTCGTTGCGGAAAACAGTCGGGCGAACGGGCGATCTTCGCGCGAGCATACTGAGCGCGGTCAATTGTCCTTTTGGATTGTCCCGGGCGTAACTACGCGTGTCCTGCCGCGTTTACTCATCGCGAACAGCTACAGAACGCAATCCTTCCCTGCGGAAGGTGCTGGTGCTACGTTCGAACTATCGTCATAGACAGAATCATCTTGGGGAGGTCCCTGTGAAAAGCCAGGCATGGCAGCATGAGCAGCGCGGGGGATCGCGCGTGAGCCTGGTGATTACGTTGCTGATCGTCGCGGCAATGGTTTTTGCCGCAGTGAAAATCGTTCCTGCGTACGTGAACGCGTACGAGTTCCAGGATTCAATGCAGACTGAGGCTCGGTTTGCGCTCTCTTACCCGCCCAAGGGCGCGGACCAAATTCGCAGTGATGTCTGGCAAAAGGCACAGGACCTTTCCATCCCGCTGGACACAAAGGATGAAATCCAGGTGACGGAAGACCAGGGGATCGTCAACATTTCCGTCAACTATTCCGTCCCTGTCGACTTGACGGTTTATCAATTCACCCTCCAATTTCATCCCCACGCGGACAACCATACAATCTAGAATAAGATTCTGATACAGAAGGACTGAGCTCCGGACAACCCAGGCGGTCGTGTGTGCTCAGCGGAATCGCGTTCCTTCAATTTCGCTCTTACAGGCGCGAGTGGCGATTTTTCCCTGTTTCAGCACGTCTACGCTTTTTCGGTGCTCATAACGTACCGAGACGTTTGGAACCGGGCTTGCACCTTTCAGGGCGTGCAGTAGCGGAGAAACGAGTTTGCGCATTCGAATCGCTCGTGGTTTCTGGACCTCTCGTGTCGGAATAGCCGCAATGTGTGTCGCCCTGGCCGCGCTGCTCGCCGGGGCGTCCATCCTCACCTACTACTACATCCAGTTCGGCCGCATGGTCCGTGAACGGCTTACCGGCCAAATCTTCCAAAACACATCCGGTGTCTACTCGGCTCCGCGCCGCATTTACACCGGCCAGAAAATGACCGAGCAGCAACTGGATCGGTATCTGCTGGATGCGGGTTATCAGACGGCTACCGTTGAGGGCTCTCCGGGAGAGGTCGACGAGTCCACCGATTCACTCCTGATCAAGCCCTCCAATGACTCCTTCTTCCACGGTACGAACGCAATCCGTGTCGAATTCTCCGGGGCTTACATCTCGCGCATCTCTTCGCTGCCAAACGGCCAGCCGCACGATTTCGCCGATATCGAGCCGCGACTGATCACGAATCTTTTCGGCAACACGCGTGAGAAGCGGCGCATCGTTCCTTTCAACGAACTCCCAAAGAATCTGGTGAACGCCGTACTCGCCGCCGAAGACAAACGCTTTTACGAACATGGTGCCTTTGATCTCGTTCGCATCTTCGGCGCTGCTTTCTACGACCTGAGCGCCGGACGAAAGGCCCAGGGCGCCAGCACCATCGATATGCAGGTCGCGCGCACCTTTTTCTTTTCCACCCGCCGCGTCTGGAGCCGCAAGCTCAAGGAAGCGTTGATGGCGTTTGAAATCGATCAGCGCTTCTCGAAGCAGCAAATCTTCGAACTCTATGCTGACGACGTTTACCTCGGCAACCGCGGCACGTTCGCCATCCGGGGTTTCGGCGAAGCGGCCAATGCTTATTTCGGGAAGGATGTCCGCAACCTGGATCTTGGCGAGTGCGCCTTTCTCGCAGGCATCATCCGCGCTCCTAATCGCTATAGTGCGGCCGAACGTCACCTGCCTCGCGCGATTGACGCACGGAATCGCGTCCTGAAGGAAATGGCCGAGGACGGCTACGCCAGCAAATCTCAGGTACTGGACGCGCAAAATACTCAGCTTAAGTTCGTCACCAGCGGCATCGCCAGCGGCATGGCGCCCTATTTCGTCGACATGGTCAAGGACCATTTGCTGTCGCGCTTGTCCGAAAGCGATCTTGAAAACGAGAGCTTCCGCATTTACACCACGCTCGACGCGCAACTTCAGGAAGCCGCGACGCAGGCCGTTTCCGTCGGCATGGAAAGCGCTGACAAGCTTCTCGCACGCCGCTATGCCATCTGGAAGAAGCGGGGACAAAACGTTCCCAAGGTTCAGTGCGCGTTGGTGGCAATGAACCCCTACACCGGAGAGATTCTGGCGTTGGTCGGAGGCAGAAACTACGGGGAGAGCCAGTTAAACCACGCCCTCTCTCATCGTCAGCCCGGCTCCTCGTTCAAACCGTTCGTGTATGCCGCCGCCTTTGACAACGACATTCTGAATCTTCAGCCCATGATCACTCCTTCCACTACTGTCGAGGACGTCCCCACCACCTTCGACTTCGATGGCAAGGAATACACGCCGAACAACTTTGACGAGGAATTTTTCGGCACCGTCACCGTCCACGACGCGCTCATGCATTCGCTCAACGTGGCCACGATCAAGGTGGCGCAGATGATCGGATATCAGCGAGTCGTCGATTTCGCCAGACAGATGGGAATCACGGATCCTATTCTCCCCACTCCAGCCATGGCGCTCGGCACATACGAGATGACGCCTATCGAAGTCGCTGCCGGATATACCGCCTTTGCAAGCGATGGCACGCGCGCCGAGCCTCTCTTCATCCGCAGCGTCGTCACTTCCGATGGCAGAGTCGAAGAGCAGAATAATCCGCAAACTCGCCCCGTTCTCGATCCGCGCGTTGCTTTCTTGACCACCAGCTTGATGGAAGACGTCATCAACCACGGCACTGGTTACGCCGTTCGCGAATTGGGTTTCGACGCGCCTGCCGCCGGGAAAACTGGAACTTCCCACGACGGCTGGTTTGCCGGTTACACCTCGAAACTGCTTTGCGTCGTCTGGGTGGGCTTCGACGACAATCGCGACCTCAATCTTACCGGAGCGCAATCTGCCGCTCCCGTATGGGCGGAATTTATGAAACGCGCGATGGACCTGCCGGACTATCGCAATCCGCAGCCCTTTCAGCCGCCGGCTGGAATGGTGGAAGAACTCGTCGACGCTGATACCGGGCAAATCGCCACTCCGCTTTGTCCAAAGACGAGAAACGAGTATTTCATCGCCGGCAGCCAGCCCGTGGAATACTGCCAGGAGCACGGCGGTATCCAGGCCGCCCAGTCCGGCGGCGGTTCATGGTTGTCGCGGCTGTTTGGCAAAGGTGGGAACGCCCAGCCGCAACCTCCCTCAAGCGGCCAGCCCACTGCTGCGAACGCTCCGCCGCAACAGGGTAAGCCTTTGCCGGGAACGCCGGGAACAACTGTGGTCACCGTAGACGGCCAGCAGCGCGTCGTTCAGCAGTCCCAGCCCCAACCCGAGAAGAAAAAAGGTCTGCTCGACAAGATTTTTGGTATCTTTGGGGGTAGCAAGAAGCCTCCGGACAAGCCCAAAGACCAGCCGTAGGCTCGAATCTCAATTCATATCCCGGGGGGCGAGCCTGGGAGGAGGAGCATCCTATGAAGTATTCGCTCCTGATCGTTGTCTCGCTGGTTCTGTTTATTGTTCCCGCTGCCCGATCGCAGCAGCAATCGCCCGGAAGCACGTCCTCTGCAGGTTCCACCGTAAGTTCAGATGCGCCTGCCAAACCCGCTGCCAAGCTCACTCCCACGCAGGTAACCGAGCTTCGCGCCGACGTGCTCATGGCCGAGAAGGAGTATGCCGACGCCATCCACACCTACGATTCCATCGTGCGAGCGAATCCCAAGAACGCGCAGGTGCTCGACAAAATGGGTGTGGCCTATCAGCAATTGCTGAATCTCCGGGAAGCCGAGAAGTATTACAAGAAGTCCGCCAAGGCGGACAAGACGTTCGCCAGCCCCGTCAACAACATCGGCACCGTCGAGTACGAGAAAAAGCACTACAAGAACGCGATCAAGTATTACAAAAAGGCGCTGAAAATCCGCCCCGACATGGCCACCGTTTATACCAATCTGGGCTACGCGTATTTTGAAAGAAAGGATTATCCCAACGCCATCGGCTCGTTCCGCCAGGCCCTGCTGATCGATCCGAACATCTTCGAAAATCGAGGCGAGGGCGGCGCGATGGTGCAGCAGCGTATGAGCACGGATCCGGGCCTGTTTTACTTTTACGTCGCAAAGTCCTACGCGATGGCAGGAGATGCCGCGCATGCTGCTCATTTCCTGAAGCTGTCACGCGACGACGGCTACCAGAAATTTGCTTCCGCCGCGAAGGATCCTGCCTTCGCGAAAGTCATTAAGGATCCGCGCGTTCAACAGGTGCTCACCGTCACTCCTGTTTACGCCACCGACCAGAAAAAGACGGTCCGCGACTAAGCCCGGAAAGCTGCCAATCGTCCGTTCACAATCCAGGCCGCAAAGGGATGCATCTGTCCTTCACGCCGGCAGGGGCATGAGACATCCGTTCACGGTTAGATCTCCGGAAGCGGCAACGTCTTTTCACGAAAAGCCCCCGAAGGGGCGCAAGACGGTAGCCCACGGCGCAAGCGGGAATCCAATGCGACACGCGACCAGCCCGCGTAGCGGGCGTAAGAATCACCGACGGCCGCGTCGGCGCTCGCCACGCAACCTTGGGTCCTTGCCGCGGTGACGTACCTGCGTTGCACGACGCTTCGCCATCGCGGCGCTTTCCTCATAGATCGGCTATAATACGCACCGAAATGCTATTTCCGCATTTGGGCTTTAGCCGCCGCTCGCGGCGGCCCGGCGCAAGCCCTGCGATGCTGCCACTGCGGCTCAGCGTCGCTCTCTCTGTCTGCGCGTTGCTTGCATTCGTTTTTGCTTTGTTCGCGCGCGCTTCCGGCGCCTCCCGTGTCTCACCTGCCGCTTCTTCTAGCCCCGCCACCGTTGTCGAACTCCAAATCAATTCCGAAATCGAGCCCGTCCTCGCCGAGTACATCGTCAACGGCATCGCCGGCGCCAATCGCAATCACGACGCCCTGATCCTCATTACGATAAACACTCCCGGAGGCCTCGACGTCTCCATGCGCCAGATCATCAGCGCGATCTTGTCCTCCAAAGTTCCCGTCGTCACATACGTTTATCCCACAGGTTCTCGCGCGGCCTCAGCCGGCTTTTTCATTTTGCTTTCCGCGGATATAGACGCGATGTCGCCCGGCACTGACACCGGCGCCGCTTCGCCCGTGTTCGAATTTTTCGGCCAACCAGCGAAGATCGATCCCACCATGGAACGCAAGGTCATGAACGAGGCGTCCGCCTACATGCGCAGCTATGTGGAGCGCCGCGGCCGCAACGCGACCCTCGCGCTCACGGCTGTCACCGACGCGAAAGCCTTCACCGAAAAAGAAGCGCTCGATGGCAAATTGATCGACCTCATCGCTTCGTCACCGTCGAATCTGCTCGGGCAGCTCAACGGCCTCACGATCGCGCGCCTCGACGGTTCGACCACAAAGTTGAACCTCTCCGACATCCAAATCGTCCAAACGCAAATGTCCACGCGCGAGAAGTTTCTTTCTCGCATTGTCCAGCCTGACATTTTCTTCATCCTGCTGATCGTCGGCGTCCTTGGCCTGTACACCGAATTCACGCATCCGGGCATGTTCGCCCCCGGAGTGATCGGCGGCATCGCGCTCGTGCTCGCGCTCTACGCTATGCACATGCTGCCTGTCAGTATTGCCGGGCTCGTGCTGATCGTTTTGGCTATCGCGCTTTTCGTCTTGGAGGCCAAATACCCGACGCATGGCATTCTCGGCCTGGGAGGCGTGATTGCCATGATTCTCGGGGCAGTCATGCTGGTGCGTTCGCCCATTACAGGAGGCGGTGTGAACGGCTGGATCGCGGTTGCCGTCGCCATCCCGTTTGCGATTATCGTGATTTTCCTGGCGCGGCTCGTGTTACGCTCGCGCGCGTGGAAGACGGCCACCGGTAAAGAAGAACTGGTCGGCGAAGAGGGCTTGGTCACTCAACCGCTTGGCATGGATGCGCCCGGAATGGTTTTCGTTCACGGAGAGCTTTGGCGAGCCGTGGCAGCCCCGGGAGCCGTGCTCCCGAAAGGCACGCGCATCCGCGTCAAGCACGTCGAAGGATTGTTGTTGCATGTCGAGCCGATGGATTTACACGCCGCCAATCGAGGATCTTTGCAGCAGGCGCGCTAGTGTGTGAGGCGTCAGGGGTTCGTGTCAGGGTGCGACTTCAGTCGCACCCTGAAGCGCCCAAAGTCAATGCGGCTTTAGCCGCTGGGTAGACTTGGCTAGCCCCTCAGGTTTGCTCTGGGCGTTAGCAGTCAAGGAGGAACACTAAATGGATGTGTTCTGGGTTGCGATCGGCATCGCTATCTTCATCTTCTTGATTTGGCTCTTCAACTGCATTTACGTTCTCAAGGAATGGGAGCGCGGTGTCGTCCTGCGACTCGGACGCATGCTTCCTGAGGCGAAGGGCGCGGGTCTTCAACTCGTCTTCGCGCCAATCGACAAACTGATTCGCGTCTCGCTGCGGATCGAAACCCTCGAAATTCCTCCGCAGGACGTGATCACGTCCGATAACGTCTCGGCTCGCGTCAACGCCGTCTGTTATTTCCGCGTTGTCGACGCGAATCTCGCCATCTCGCAGGTCCAGAATTATCTCTACGCTACTTCGCAGCTCTCGCAGACGAGTCTCCGCAGTGTCCTCGGCCAGTTCCAGCTCGACGAAATCCTCTCTGAACGCGAAAGGGTAAATGCAAAGTTGCAGGTTATCCTTGACCAGGACACCGAGCCTTGGGGTATCAAAGTAACGAAGGTTGAGGTCAAGCAGGTCGATATTCCGGAGAGCATGCAGCGCGCCATCGCCCGCCAGGCGGAAGCCGAACGCGAGCGCCGCGCCAAAGTGATTCAGGCCGAAGGCGAGTTCCAGGCCTCTGCGAAGCTGGCCGAAGCCGCCTCCGCGCTCGAAAAGGAGCCGGTCTCGATTCAGTTGCGCTATTTGCAGACGCTCACTGAAATCGGCCTTGAGAAAAACACCACCATCCTTTTCCCGCTGCCCATCGACATCATTTCGCAGTGGATGAAGGCGAACGAGAGAAACAAGTAGAACCGAATGGGAAACAAGCGCGGCGATCGTGTGCTGGAAAGCAGGCACTTGGTCGGCCTCTTTCTCGGCGTGGTCCTGCTTTGCGGAGTCTTCTTCACCCTCGGCTACGTGATGGGCCGCACGCAGTACGACACCTCCGTGCATGCTTCCGATGCATCTCCGCTCCATCCCGCCGCTTCGTCGCGGAATTCAGCAAAGTCATCGGTGGAAAAAACTCCGGCCGGTCCTGCCGCAAGCGAATGGGATTTCTACGCGAAGAAAGCGGACGACAGCCTTGAAGCTGCCCCCAAGCCGCGCGCGAGCCGTTCGCTGGCTCCGTCGCCTCGCTCGGGTGGCGCCGGCGCCGAAGCGAAACGTGGCGAGGCGAAATTGCCGTCTCACGTTCGCCCGCCGCGCATGCTGAAAAATGCGATCGTCCTCCAGGTTGCGGCCTTGCGTCATCAGGGCGATGCGCTCGCGCTTGCCGATGCGATACAACAGAAGCACTTTCCGTCTTTTGTTTTGACTCCGGCCACCGACGCCTATTATCGCGTTCAGGTCGGCCCATATTCTTCACAGGCCGCGGCTGAAAAAGCCCGGCGCGAACTTGACCACCAAGGTTTCAAGTCGATCATCAAACGTTAAATGAATCTTCGTTGGTACACGCGAGCGCTGCTCGCAGCCGGTAGCGGCGCCGCTCTCGCGCTCTCGTTTCCCAAATACAACCTCTGGCCGCTTGCCTGGGTCGCGCTGGCCATGCTGATTCTCGCGTCCTACCGCGCCCGCCCGGCCGTCTCGCCACTCTACGGATTCCTCCACGGCCTCGTGTTTTATCCCGTCGGTCTTCCGTGGATCGCCGGTGTGATGGAACAGTACGGCAACATCGATCCGTGGACGTCCGCCGGCATTCTCGGTCTCATGGCCATCGCTGGCGGTATCGTCTGCCTGTTTTTCTCGCTCGGTGTGGCGCTTGCCTCGAAAAAAAGTCGCACGCTCCCGTTCATCCTCGCGCCATTCTTATGGGTCACTTTGGAATTTGCGCGCACGCACTTGCCCTACATTGGCTTTCCCTGGAATTTGACCGGCTACGCCGCCAGCTCGAATATCGCGCTCGTCCAGTTGACGCCCATCACCGGCATTTGGGGCCTAAGTTTTCTCATCGCGGCCTACGGTTCGTTCCTTGCCTACACCATCGTCGTCGGACGCCAGCGCCTATGGAAAGCTTTCCTCGTTGCCACCGCTGCGCTTGGCCTCATCGCGCTCGTCGGAGGCTACTTCGTCCCGCGCCCTCAGCCGACTCATTACGCGCATTTGATCCAGACCGATCTTGCGGTATCGGAAGTGCAACCCGCGAATTGGTTGCAACTTCACGCTCCTGAAATGGACATTCTCGAAAATATGAGCGTCGGCTCGATCCAGGCCTCTCAAATCCCGAAGAACGTCGAAACCCCGCAGGCGCATGATCGGTTGATCATCTGGCCCGAAGAACCGGCGCCGTTCAGCATGCAGGATCCCGCGTTCGTCCAGCGCGCGCAGCGCATTGCCCGCGAGTCGAATAGCGATTTCCTCGTTGGGGTAGTGGAATTCAATCTGGACGCGCAGCGCCGGATCTACGCGACGAACAGCGCCGTCCTTCTCAATCCCGTGGGCCAGCAGACCTTCCGTTATGACAAGCGGCACCTTGTCCCGTTTGCTGAATTCGTTCCCCTGCGCAACCTGCTCACGTTCGCCAAACCGCTCGTTTCTGGCATAGGTGATTTCACGCCCGGAACGAAATATACCGTTGGCCAGCTCCCAGACGGCAAATTCG
Source organism: Candidatus Acidiferrales bacterium (assembly GCA_036279175.1). Classification (GTDB taxonomy): domain Bacteria; phylum Acidobacteriota; class Terriglobia; order Acidiferrales; family UBA7541; genus Palsa-295. The sequence continues at coordinate 15,672 of DASUJR010000392.1, forward strand.
GCGTCTTCATCTGCTACGAGGCGATTTTCCCCAACGAAATCCGTCATTTCGCAAAAGAAGGCGCGCAATTGCTGATCAACATCTCGGATGATGGCTGGTTCGGCCGCTCCTCCGCTCCGCTTCAGCATCTGAGGATGGCCCGCGTTCGCGCCGTCGAAAGTCGCCGCTGGCTTCTTCGCGACACGAACAACGGCTACACCGTCGCCGTCGATCCCTACGGCCGCATCGTCGCCTCCATGCCCGCCGACGAGCGCGGCGAACTCGACGCCCCCTACGCCTTCCGCAGCGATATCACTCCCTACGTCCGCTTCGGCGACTGGCTCCCCTGGCTCTGTCTCCTCGCCTCCATCGCCCTCCTCGTCTACGCGTTCACCCGGAAAGCTAACGCGCAAGGTGAGGAAGCGGCAAAGCGACCGACCCGGCTCACCGCGCGTGTCTGAGCTGCACCCTAGCGAGGATCGCGCCATTACCGAAAGCCATGGTTCAAGGTTTGTGACCAGTCTCAACCGAAATGTTTCAAGATTACCCATATCCGAGCATTGTCTTGTGTCGCCTCGGAACTCACCCCTAACTGTCACCGAATCAATGCGGCCTTTCTCGACGCGGCCTCTATTCGCGACCCCATCGTCGGTGCACTTTGGTCGACACGCGTGCTGAGCAAATATTCCCGTAAGTAGCTTTAGAATCAACGAAACCGCAAAAATTGGTCGACACACTTTCGTGTGATTTGGCTACTTTCCAAACTCGCCATTTTCCTCGCTTTTCGCCGTCAAAATCTTCTTTGCCCGATTCGCAATTCGGTTTACCTTGGCGCCTCCCAGGAAGGGGACGCTCATGTTCGAAAAGGACCTGCTAAAAGGCCGTACGATCCTCGTCACCGGCGGAGGAACCGGCCTCGGCCGCTCGATGGCCCTCCGCTTTGCCGATCTCGGCGCCACCCTATTCCTCGTTGGCCGCCGTGAAGACCCTTTGAAGCAGACCGTTGCCGACATCCAGGCCAAAGGCTCCCGCGCCGCCTATGCTTGCGCCGACGTGCGCGACTTCGCCGCCGTCGAGTCCGCCATCGCCACAGCGGAAAAGGAATTCGGCGCCCCCTTCGGCGGCATCGATACCCTCGTGAACAACGCCGCCGGCAACTTCCTCGCCCGCACCGAAAAGCTCTCCCCGAACGCATTCAACGCCGTGGTTGGGATCGTCCTTCAAGGTACGTTCCATTGCACACTCGCGCTCGGCCGTCGCTGGATCGCCGCCAAGCAGGCCGGTAATATCCTTAACATCACCACCACCTACGCTGCCGCGAACTGCGGTTCCGGTTTTGTCGTTCCGTCGGCTTGCGCTAAAGCCGGGGTGCTTGCCATGACGCGATCCCTCGCGGTCGAATGGGCGCGCCACCATATCCGCCTGAATGCGATCGCACCCGGCCCGTTCCCAACCGAAGGCGCATGGTCGCGCCTGATGCCGTCGAAGGATTTCGAGGCGCGCGCGCTTCAACATCATCCGATGAAACGATTCGGCCGGCACGACGAGCTCGCGAATCTCGCCGTATATCTTCTTAGCCCTCAGGCCGATTACGTGAACGGCGAATGCGTCACAATCGACGGAGCGCTGTGGCTACGCGGCGCGGGCGAATTCAACGACGCCTTGGATTTCCCGGATTCTGTGTGGGATACGTTCGAACAGTCCCGAAAGAAATAGGCGCGGACGATGCCGGCGCGTGATGCTGCGCTTCGTCTCCTTCACCCGGCACGCGCGCGGCTTCGACTGCAGCGTGTTAGAATAGGGTTTCACGGCGAGGTAAACGCGAATGAAATTTGGAGTTGTGCAGTTTCCCGGCTCGAATTGCGACGATGATGCGTACCACGCCATCGGCTCCGTCGTCGGTCAGCCGGTGGAATTAATCTGGCACCAGTCGGACGATATCTCCGGTTTCGACGCGATCATCCTGCCCGGCGGTTTCGCATTCGGAGACTATCTCCGCACCGGCGCCATTGCCCGTTTCTCACCGGTGATGAGCGCGGTCGGGCGTTTCGCGCGCTCCGGCGGGCTCGTCCTAGGGATTTGCAACGGCTTTCAAATTCTTCTTGAAGCAGGCCTTCTCCCGGGCGCGATGATGCGCAACAAAGGCCTGCGTTTCCTCTGCCGGCAGGTTCACATCCGGGTCGAGGGCACCAACACTCCGTTCACGTGCTCGGCGACTCGCGGACAAGTCCTTCAGGTGCCGATCGCTCATATGGAAGGAAACTACTTCTGCGATTCCCAAATGCTCGCCGATCTCGAGCGTAACGACCAAATCATCTTTCGCTACGTTCATCCCGATGGCAGCGATTCGGGCGACCCGGCACGGGGCATCGGGGCGGAAGAGGATCGCGAGGCGAATCCCAACGGGGCGCTTGCGGCCATTGCCGGAATTTGCAACCGCGATCGCAACGTTCTCGGCATGATGCCACACCCGGAACGCGCCGTCGAAGCGCAGTTAGGTTCCGCGGACGGTCTCGTCATCTTCCAGTCGATGGTATCAGCTCTGGTCAACGCCGCTCGCGCAACCGCCTGATGCGATGAAAATGCGACTTCCTGAGTAGCGTAATTTCGGAAACCCGTCATACAAAATTCGCATCTTAATAACTGAGGGCTGAACTAACGAGTCAGGCGAAGTGCCTGTCACGCTCTCACGCAGGATTAGAGCGGGCCTGCTCGACTTTCCGGCGAAACAAAATTCATCTTCCACAGGAGATTCGAGCATGCATTTTTCTTCTAAGCATTGCCTGATCGCGCTTTTTGTCATTGCATTCCTCGCGCTGCCGGTGTGGGCTCATAGCGATTCCGCTGAGCTAACCGTCCTTAACCCGACGATGATTGCCGGACAGCAACTCAAGCCTGGAACATACAAGTTGCAGGTACAACCGAACAACACCCAGATGAAAGTAGTCGACACACAGTCTTCGAAGACGGTGGCTGAAGTGCCCGTGCATTGGATTATGGTGAAGAAAGCGCCGGCCAACACGGAAGTGATAATGACCAGCAACCACGTAAGCGAGGTCGAATTCGGCGGCAAGACACAGGCAATCCAGATCGGTTAACAGCGAATCACGGTCTACGATGGCAAGTCGCAGGACAAAGGGCGAGTTTGTCTCGCCCTTTTTTCTTTCTTGGCGTTCCTAGGTGGGGAACTGCGCCCGTTTTGCCTTCTGCCCATTCCGGCACCGCATCCCAGCGACAGCCCTCAGCGGCGCCGCCTGACTATCTCACGCGGCGGCCGCGAGCCGAAAAAAATCAGTCCCAGCCCGAGTACGAGTTCCGTCGCGCTCGCCACGCGCGGAATCCGAACGATTCGGCGTGTTTCGATCAGAACGTGCTGGCTGGCAATCGTTTCCTCTCGTTTGTTAGCGGGCAGCGTCCAATTCGGACGAATCAGGGCCGCGATCGCGATGGCAACCAGGATGACTCCGATTACGGTGTAGAACGTGACCTTCACGGCTCTCCCGTTGAAGCGTCTCGACTTCGGCAGCTATCGCGTGAGTCTAGCCGTTCCTCTACCGCATTGCACTACGAAACTCAACACGGATGAAGCCCAAGCCAGCAGTGGAACGCCGGGCAGCAGTCTGGCTCCAGAGTCCGTTCCATTTAGGGAACGGCAATAGTTTCATTTCTGCATTCAATACGTATTACTACGGTTGCAGCCCCTTGTAGAAGTGCCATCTTGCCGCCAGTTCCATTTTGGTCCTAGATTCCACCGGCGCAGCGAAAAGTCGGCTTCTAAGTCGATTCAAATCAATACACAGTGAAGACGAGCGGTGTACCCAAGTGGCATCCCTTTTGCAACTTGAAGACATATAAAGGAGTGAGACAGATTGACAACAAGTTTGAGTGCAGCGGCGAGTCGCGAGGCCGTAGCGACGGCAACAGTCCTAATCGTGGACGACGAAGGTGCCACGCGCGAGCTATGCCGGGAAGTTGCGTTCGATACCGGGCTCGCGACTCGGACCGCGTCTACTACTGAAGAAGCGCTCGAGACCCTGGAGCAATATCCCATCGACATTGTGATCACCGACCTGCGGGTTCCTGAAATGGGCGGCCTTGAGTTGCTCAAGCAGGTTCGGGAGCGTCACCCGGAGACGGCAGTTATTGTCCTCACCCAATACGGGACGATCGAAAACGCCGTCGAGGCGACGCGGCTTGGCGCTGTCGACTATGTGACGAAACCCTTTCATGTCTCAGAGTTGCGGGGAAAGCTGGAACGCGTCGTGCAGATGCTGGACGTCACGCAGGAAAATCGAGTTTTGCGCGAACAGCTTCGCACGCGTCCGGGGTTCGCGGGATTGATCGGGGTCTCGCCGAAGATGCAGCGGGTCTACCGTTTGGTTGAGAAGGTGAGCCAGCACACGTATCCGGTGCTGATTCTTGGCGAGAGCGGAACGGGGAAGGAGTTGGTGGCGCGTTCGGTCCATTTTTCAGGACCGCGCCGCGCGCGTCCATTCGTCCCGGTAGACTGTTCGGCTCTGGCACCCACGTTGATTGAGTCCGAACTGTTCGGGCATGTGCGCGGTGCCTTTACCGGCGCGCTCCACTCGAAGCAAGGTCTAATGGAGGCAGCCGATGGCGGCACACTTTTCCTGGATGAGATCGGCGACATGCCGATCGACCTGCAGGCAAAGCTGCTCCGCGCAATTCAGGAGAAGGAGGTGAAGCCGGTTGGATCGACCGAAAGGGTTTCCATTTCCACTCGCGTCATTGCGGCTACGAACCGCGACCTGGATTCAGCGATTCGGGAGGGCAAATTTCGGCAGGACCTTTATTTCCGGCTTAATGTAGTCCAGATCAAGCTGCCGTCGTTGCGCGAACGAAAAACCGATATCCCTTTGCTGGTGAACTATTTTCTAGAGAAGTTCGCGGACGGCGATCGCCCGATTCGGACGATTTCCGAAGATGCCATGACGCGCCTGCTGGCGTACGAGTGGCCCGGAAATGTGCGGGAACTCGAAAATGTCATCGAACGCGCGGTGGCGCTGGGTTCTGGCCCGATCCTCCACATTGCCGATCTACCTACCAATCTGCACTATGGCTCTACCGAGCGCATCGCGACGAACGACGAACCCCTGTCGCTTAGAGACCTCGAGAGAAGGGCCGTCGTACGGGCGTTGCGGGAGGCAGGAGGCGATAAAGTGGCAGCGGCTCGCTTGCTGGGAATCGGGAAGACGACACTCTATCGAAAACTGAAGGAATACGAGCTGGACCCTTATAAACTGTCCTAAGGACGGACACGCGAACAGGAATTATCGCACACGCCTCTGCTCGGCCGCTCAGTAGCGAGGTCTCCGAACGAAACTCGACGGCTTAGTTCACCTGAACATACCTCAGCTAATTGTCGCCATGAAAGATCCGTTTTTCTGAAATGCGGGCTCCTGTCTGAATCATCCTTACAGTGCCTTTCCCAACGGCGCCATCCAACTGGCGAGTTGGCCGGCTGTACTGTTCGCTCCCTCGGGCCGGTTCACGCCGTTTGCTTTCATCCGCAGCCAAGACAAGCAGGAATGACGCGAGCAGCCTCGAAGCGAATTCCAGAGAGGACCGCACTCGTTTCGATTCGGGAAAGCAAGCGCGTCCGACTGAAACCACGTCTAGTTCAACGCCAACAAACAAAGGCACATGCGGCCGCCGGCTTTGGTCCACTTCATGCAAATGCACCATTCGTGATTCAACCGCCGACAGCGACAGTTCTCGAGCGTTTGCTTTGGAGCCGCGTGTTCCGGCGAACGTTGGAATATGCGATCACGATCGGAACGGCGCTGCTTTGCGGCTATTGGATCGTCCAGGGGCGATGGTGAAGGACGCGAAGAAACCGATGATTGGCGCTCCTGCGGCAGAAATAGATCAGGTCGGCGAGCCGATCGCGGCGGCCCACCAACGATCGATCTCGCCTGAAGCACGGTCCGTAGCAAAGTTCCCCGCCCCGGGGACCGACGCGTTCAGCGTGCTGTTCGACTCGAGCGGCGAGGCTCTGCTGTTGACCGACACGTCTGGAACGATCCACCGAGCGAATACGCGCGCACGGCAGTTGCTCGGACTTCGGGGCGCGAATGCACGCGGCATCCATTTAGGAACAGTTCTCGCGGAGCAATCCGGAAGCGGGCTGCTGCTCCTGTGCGATCAAGCGAACCCAGCGAAGCGTGCGGAGCTGGACGCAGCACTCGTTACGGGTCACCCCATACGGATCACGCTGCGGGCCGTTCTTCCTCACTCACATGAATTGCTTTTGTGCCTCGAAGACGGGTCGCTCGTTCAGCGCGCGGAGATGCAGTGGCGCCAGGTCGAGGCGGAGCTGCGAAGCGTTCTCGATTCGGTGCAAGCCGGAGTCATCGTGTTCGATCGCTCCGGGCGCGTGAAGTTCAGCAACACACGATTTGGCCAGCTCTTCGGCATGGAAGCGCGAGTGCGTGCCGCGATACAGACGATTGACGACGTGCGCACGGCGCTCGCTCCAAGATTTCGTGATCCCCAGGCATTTTCGACTCCATGGGAAGTGTTCGCCCGCGGTGAAGGCGAGCCGGTCCATGACGAGGTGGAAATCGTGCGGCCCGCGAAACGCGTCATCGAGCGCTTTTCCCGTCCGGTGCAGGACGCCGCCGGGCACGCAGTGGGCTGGCTGGAAGTCTACACGGACGTGACCGGCGAGCGGCAGATCCAGAGCAAGATGCTGCAGACAGACAAGATGGCGGCAGTGGGACAGCTTGTTTCAGGAATTGCGCACGAACTCAATAATCCGCTCACGGCGATCATGGGTTATACGCAGTTGCTGCTGGTACATGGTTTGAAGGGAAACCAGCTTGAAGAAGCGACAAAGGTTTACCGGGAAGCCGAGCGGGCCCGCCGGATTGTGAAAAATCTGTTGTATTTCGGACGGGAGAACCAGCCACAGCGAAGCCGCGTCGACATCAACGAAATCGTCGAGCGCGCACTTGCATTGCGCAGCTACGAACTGAAGGTCGAAAACATACGGGTCACGTGTGATCTGGCGAAAGATCTCCCGCACACGATGGCCGACCCGTACCAATTGCAGCAGGTCGTCTTGAACTTGCTGATCAACGCCGAGCAAGCGCTTGTTGAGGGTCGCGGGCAGGGGCACGTGTTGATTCGGACCAGGCGCGTCTCGCATTCGGAGGTGTTGCCGCCGGGCAGAGGCCGTAACCAGCGAATTGTGATCGAGATCGCAGACGACGGCCCAGGGATCCCGCACGAAATCGCGTACCGCGTGTTTGAGCCGTTCTTTACCACGAAGCTCCCGGGAGTCGGGACCGGACTGGGCCTTTCAATCGTTTACGGGATCGTGCAACAGCACGGCGGAGAAGTGACAGTCGACAGCCAGCCGGGAATTGGCTCCAAATTCAACATCGAAATTCCGATCACTGCCACTCGCGAGCAAGTGAAGGAAGAAAGCCAGCGCAAGCGGGTTCATCAGGCACCCCGCAGAGCAAAAAACCGCATTCTCGTGATTGAAGACGAGCCGACTGTCGCGCAACTGATAACGGATGTGCTCGCAGAGGAGGGCTACAGCATGGACACGGTGCTCGACAGCAAAGAAGGCCTGCGGAGGATTTCGAGAGATTCGTATGACCTGTTGATTTGCGACTTGAGGATGCCGGGGCTCGATGGGCCAGCGTTTTACGACTCGCTTGAACGGGCGAACAGCCCGATGCGCAAAAAGCTGTTGTTCGTCACCGGAGACACGCTGGGCCCGCGGACGCTCGAGTTTCTGGTCCCAAGGAAACTACCGTATCTGGCGAAGCCGTTCCTGATCGAGGAGTTGAAACTTGCCGTGCACGAACGCCTGGCGAGCAGTGAAACGACGTCGCGGGAGGAAAGTCCGGCGCGCGAGATAGAAGCGTGAGTCTTAGAGTTCCGAGTTTCGATTACCGGCGAAAGTGCACCAACAATGGTGCAGGTCAGAAGCGAGATCGAAGCAGCGAAAAGTGTGTCGAGAAGTTTACGCAGTTTTGTTGATGGCAAAAGACTTACGCGGATCTTTTCTCAGCACGTGTGTCGAGAAAAGGTCTCCGGAGCTCCGGGCGAATTAAGGTGCGCAGGGCATAGGCGGCCTTTGATTCTGCGGAGTTTAGAGGAGGGATGCTCCGTCTCGATGCAACGAGGGGATCATGGGTATTTTCGTTACATTTGGCAGGAAGGCAGATTCAGAAGGTAGAAAGCGAAAAACGGAAAACGGAAGCCAGAAAGCCGGAGGCGCAGGCAGAACGCTGAACGCAGAAAGAAGAAGGCAGAAAGAAGAAGGCAGACGACATGTTTGGAGCGATGAAACCGGCACTTGCAACAGAACGGCCCCAATGTGTGTTAGTTGGGATTCCGAAAGACGAATTTCCGCGTCAGCTAACGCAGAGGGTAAAGCAGGCCATTTCGTGCGCGTCCGTTGTGTGCGTGGATGGGATCGAACGATTGTGCGCGATGGCGAAGGAACGGCAGCCGCAAATCATCATCGCCGACGATCGGATCCTGGGTTCCGCGGCGCTGGCAGAATCGATCGCGGAATTGGCTGCGATCGCTCCGGTGGTCCTGGTTGCCGCTTACGACAGGCACGCCGAAATCGAGCGGATGGTGGTGGCGGGACAAGCGGACTTCGTTCCTCGCGCGGGCGATTGGGAATTGCTGGCGGCTAGCTTAATCGAGCGAAGGCTGCTGTCGGCGGATGGTCCCGGCAGGCCTGACAATTCGTGGACGACCGGTTCGGGGGACGACATGGGAGAAATCTTCCGCCATGAAATCAACAATCCACTGACGGGAATCCTGGGAAATGCGGAGCTTCTGCTGGCCCACAGCGAAAAATTTCCGGCTGCGGAAACACAGCGGATTCGGACCGTCGTGGAGCTCGCGGTACGCCTGAGAGAGACCGTGAGAAGGGTTAGCGACCGATGGGGGAAGGGCGTGATGAGCGACTCGAAATGTGATTTGACGCAGGGCTGAACGAAGCGGGTGATTCTTACGCCCGTCGACGTGGGCTAATGGCTCTAGGACATTGAACAGCTGGGGACATTCCTGACATTTTAGACCGGGCACATCCCTGACACTTTTTCCTCCGGTGCTTCGAGGGGATGGGGTGCAGGGGAAGGGGAGTCATCCCCTTCCCTTGCCGCGCGCCGTGCGCCCCATTCGAAGTTTTATTCGCGAGCAGACATCGCCTCGTTGCGGACATCTAATCGTGAAGGCCGACCGGTGGCACAGGCGGGGCGACCCTGAGCGGCCGCGGGAAAACAGGTTCATCGCACCTGGGAGACGATTTCACGTAAGCAGGGAACAGGCGAACTTTCGCTCTCATCACAATCTCGTCGGCCATCTCATTCCGGACCCGATTCCCTAAACATCCCCGAGGAGTTTGCCAACGCGCCGGGAGAGATTCAGGGCGTCCTCGGGCGCGCGAACTTTGGCGTCGTTGTCAAAGAAGACGTAAACGTCGCGGCTGGGCGCTACGGGCCTCGGTTGCGGATCGATACGTTCTGAATCGCGCGATTCGCAACCTTGGGCCCATGCCGCCACCCTCGCAGCCCAGGCGCCTAGCGCCTTCTCGTCGTATCCGCTGGTGTACACCTGCTCGGAACCATGCAGCCGGCAATAGACGAAATCGGAAGTCACGTCCATTCGACGCGGCCATTCGACCGCATCAGCACAGACCAGTGCGACGTGGTATGCGCGAAGAAGATGGACGAATTCCGGTATGAGGAAGGTCTCATTTCGGATTTCGATCGCGTGCCGGATGGCACGATCTTCGTCCACTTGCATCCACGAACGGCCGGAAATTCGTTTGTCGTGACGGCGGGCCAACTGCGCGGCGGCGGTGAAAGTCCGGGGAAGTATTTTGAAAAAGGATTCCAGCCGGGCTCGATCGTAACGGAAATCGGGCGGGAACTGCCACAGAATCGGCCCGAGTTTTGGACCCAGGCGCAGCAATCCGGATCCAAAGAAATTCGCGAGCGGCTTGGACACGTCCTTCAATCGCAGCATGTGCGTGAGATAACGCGAGCCCTTAACCGCGAAAACAAAACCATCCGGAGTTTGCGAAGCCCACTGGGCGAAGCTCTCAGGCCGTTGCAACGAATAGAACGTCCCATTTATTTCGATTGCGGGGAAAATGCTCGCGGCATAGGCGAGCTCGCGTTTTTGAGGCAAATCGCGGGGGTAGAAAACACCTCGCCATCCTTTGTATCTCCACCCGGATATGCCGATTCGTACGGTTCCGTGTGAGATCACGCCGCCAGATTTCAAAAACCACCTTCTACCTGAACGGTAGGGGTGAACCGGAGGCGCGCAATATCGGAGAAACGCCTTACACTCAGCCCAGGAACCAGGTACTCAGCGGCTGCTCAGCCTTGCAAAAGAATCGCGGTCCAGGAAATGTATTGCGGGGGAGGTGACGAGCCATGTTTTCGGACGGCGGCCTGACGGTGTACTCTTTCGCGTGTGGTTAAGCCCACTGAAACCGAGTTGTCGTGTCCCTCCGCGTTCAACGATAGACGGAAGCGTGAACTCGAGGACCTGGCAGCAGACAACAGCGCACGCACGGGCAGGCTGACTTCGCTCTTAGTGTTTGTCGCAGCGATATCCGCTTTGCTGCTTTATGAAGGAGTTTTCCAGAAAGAGTATCCGCTGCTGTGGGCTTTGATACCGGCGGCTGTGCTGGGAGCGCTGCTTCTGCAACGGCGCCATCGGCTGCACCTCCGCTCGGTCGAGATCGCCAATATCGGCAATTATTATGACGAGTCAGCCGCGCGACTGGAGCGCAATTGGGACGTCCTGGACGAGGGCGCCGAATTCACTGACCAGGGCCACCCTTACGCGAGCGATTTGGATTTGTTTGGCCGCGGTTCCATGTTTCAGCTCATCTCGTCGGCTCAGACGCAGATTGGCCGTGAAACTCTGGCGAAATGGCTGAAATCGCCTTCGAGCCTCGAAGAGATACGGGCACGGCAGGAAGCCGTCGGCGAACTGCGCGCGAGGCGCGACTTGCCCGAAGCCATAGCGGCCAGAGGCGGAAAGCAGGTCGCCGATATAGATCCCGAGGTTGTGAAGAGTTGGGTGAGCGAGTCTTCTCCCGAGTTTCCGGCTTGGGCGCCAGTGGCCGCGTTTATCCTGCCGCTCGCTCTTATTGCCGCCCCGCTTCTTTACTGGGCCGGGCTCCTGGGGATATCAAATCTCATTGCAGTGATTGAGTTCGTTCTCGCGACCGAGGTCATAATCGCAGTCTTGTTTCGTAATCGAGTGAAGCGTGTTTTGGATTCAGTCTCCGCTCTGAAAGTGGAACTTTCGACGATGCTTGAACTGCTTCGAATCGTCGAGCGCGAGAATTTTTCGTCACTGAGACTCAAAACGCTTGCGGATCAATTCCGGCGCGCCGGGCCGGGAGCTTCCGTCTGCATTCGGCGCGTTCTGCGGCTGATCGCGCTCGTACGTCTACGCGATGACGAATTCTTTGCCTACCTGGCGTACTGTCTTCTATGGGGCACGCAGTTTTCCATGGCCATTGAACGCTGGCGCTCCCGTTATGGCGCGCATTTGATCGAATGGATGTCATGCCTCGGAGAGTTGGAAGCGTTGCTCTCAATCTCCACTTACTCCCACGAACATCCCGCCGACGCAATTCCGGAAGTGCTGCCGGACGGCCCGCTGTTCGAAGCGGAGGGGGTTGGACATCCGCTTCTCGACGAGAGCACCTGCGTGAGAAACGATTTCACGCTGGGTGGCGACGCGCAGTTCGTTATCGTCAGCGGATCGAACATGTCGGGGAAGAGCACTTTCCTGCGGGCGATCGGGCTGAATGCCGTCTTGGCGTACGTGGGAGCGCCTGTCCGCTGTACCCGGCTTCGAATTTCCGTTCTTAGCATCGTGGCTGCGATCCGAACGCAGGATTCAGTGATTGACGGCCGGTCGCGTTTTCAGGCGGAGATGGCTCGCCTGCGAAGCATGATCGAGACGGCGGGGAATGTCCCCGTGCTTTTTCTCGCGGATGAAATGATGGCTGGAACGAACTCGCACGACCGGCGCATTGCCAGCGAGTGGGTGATTCGCGCCCTGATATTGCGCGGCGCTATCGGCGCGGTCAGCACGCATGACCTGGCGTTGACGGAGATTGCCGGGAGCGGAATGCCGGGCCTAAACATGTATTTTCAGGATTCGGGAGACTCGGGCACGCTGTCCTTCGACTACAAACTCCGTTCCGGAGTGCTGAAACATTCGAACGCCTTAAATATCGCGCACATGTTAGGCATCGATGTAGCCGCGCAGAAGCGGTGATGTATCGGGCGCCGAATGCTGAGACCGCGGGTGACTGCGCGGAACGTAAGTTCAACGCAGCGCGGCCGTTGCCGTGGTGGGCTCTTCAGCGCGGCAAGTCTTGAATCTGTACCTTGCGGGATACCGGCATGCATGCGAGAATTAGAATGTAAGGAAAGTCGCTAGAGGTAAGGCAGGTACAATGCCGCATTCCACTGTAACCCGAAAGGGACAGACCACGATTCCCGGTAAGATACGGAAAGCCCTGCAGATCAAGGCGGGCGACACCCTCGAATACGTAGTCGAAGGCGACCATGCGACGATCCGCGTTCACCCCGGCCTTGGCTCGCTGAAAGGCGCTCTGGCCAGCAACAAGGGCGCACATATGTCGTTTGCTGGAATCCGCGAGGCCGCAGCGAAGGCAGCGCGGCAACGCTAGAGCACGGCGTGAACGACCGAATTGTGGTCGACACAAATCTGATCGTCCGCTATCTCGTCCAGGACAACGAAAAGCAAGCCCGTGCCGCGGGACGGATATTCGGGGCCTGCGATCGCGGCGAACTAGCCATCGTCGTCCTCCCAGCTGTTCTCGCTGAATGCGTTTTCGTGCTCGAATCGTTTTACGGCCACGCACGGCTGGCCATTGCGTCGGCCTTGACGACTCTGATTTCAAGTCCCGGCGTCGAGATCGCGCCTCTCGCAACTCATCTCGATGCATTCCTGGATGCGTTGGATCGCTACCGGAGGACGAACGTTCACTTCGTTGATTGCCTCATCGCCGCTACGGCCTCGGCCGCCGACATTCCTGTCGCATTCTTCGACCGCGAGTTCCGCAAATTCGCCGACGTCCGCGTCTTCGGCGCCCTTTGATGTTGGTTTCCCGTCATTTGCCAAGACCTAGACGTCGATCGCGGTTTGACTGAAGTCATACGCTGACACGAAAACCTCCAACCTGACACGACGCGAGAGCGTCAGGCTTTGGTGATCCGGAGGCGGCGGGCGTCGGCGATGGGCGCTTCGATGGCGAGCGAACCATCGGCGGCGCGCGACGAGCGGCCATGGCTAACCTTGTAGTTGCCTTCCGGCAGTCCGCGGACGGAGAGCGCGGCCGTTTTCACAAGGCCGGTTGTGTCCTCCATTTCCAGCTCGAATGCATTGTGCGACTTGTCCCATGTAGCGCGGACAATTTCGCCCTGAGTGGCTTCGAAGTCGATTTTGTCGTCGACGAAGCGAAGGCGTTTGCGCACGCCGTCTTTCAGGGTGACGACGACCTGATCACCGCGCCCGCCGCCGTGCTGAGCATCGCGCTGACCGGCGTGCGATTCTACGGAGCAGCCGCAGCCGACGACGCCGAACGCGGGGTCATTGATCACGTAGCTTTTCGCCGAGCGCAGAAAACCCCACAGGCCGGGGCCGCTCTCAAAGGTGCGCGGCGGCATGTTGTCGAAGATTCCGGGCGTGCAGATGAAGTGATTGAAGCCCATGCCGTCGGACGTGACGTTGTGCATAACGCTCATCACACCGGCGTAGCCTTTGATGAACGCGTCGGGATCGCCGGACTGTTCGAACCAATCGAGCAGCGCCATGCCGTTGAGCGAGGCGTTGTACCAGCAGCAGATGTCGCCGCGTTTGTCGTTGCCGTAGCGGAACCAGACGGGCTGATTGCCTCCGCGGAGAGCCTTGAGCACCTGCGCCGTCTTGTGATTCTTGGCCGTGTCGTCGAAGAATTTCGTGAAGAAATAGACCTGCTCGTGCGTGGTCTGATCGATGATGAGTTCGGAGCTGTAGGGATACGGGTCTTCGACCATCTGCCGGTCGCAGTCTTTCATCTGCGCGAGCAGGTTGTTGTATTCCTGCTGCCAGCCTTCGGCTTTGATGTCGTTCAGAATGTGGATCGAGTTTGAGCCTTCCATCAGGCCAATGTGGCGCCAGGGACCAGTGCTGAACCAGCGCATGCAGGTGCGGTACGACATCCGCAGATAGTCTTCGGGCTTCTTGCGGGTGAGAAGGCCGTAGCGTTTTCCGATGCGGTAGAGCGCGTGATAAATGTTGGCGGGATGGACGTAGTTGTACGAGCGGAAAGTGGCTTCGGAACGCTTCTCGTCCCAATCGCCCCAGCCGCTGGATGGATAGCGGTTTTTCCAGTAGAGCGATGCGCGTACTTCGTACGTTTCGGGATTCTGGATGTATTTGAACAGGCAATCGGCGACGTAGGTCTCGAGGGCATCGACTTCTTCTTTGCGCGGGTAATGGACGTTCTTTTCGGCGAGGAACAGCGGTTCGGAGAAGCCGGCTTCGTCGCTGCCGCCCACTTCCCAGACGGAATCGGAATCGGTAAACATGCTGCCGATGCGGTAGTCGAACGGCAGGAAGCAGTGGAAGCGGTGATAGGGGTCGGTGGGATCTTTGTAGAACTGGCGATCGACGACGAATTTCCCGCGCCCTTTCAGCAAAGTGGCGATATCGGGAATGCAATAGAAGGCGAGATTGGTCCAGCGGCCGTCGCCGTAATGAAGGCGCATGTTTTTCTGCCCGCGCCCTTTGAAGGAGAGCGTCAGAAGGGTACTATCGCCCTTGCGTTCCTGTTTGTCGATGGTGACGTTGTCGGACAAGATTTTTATTTTGTCGACCGGCGACTTGGATTTGAGCTCAACAAGAGCGGGCGTTTCTTCCTGAACGACCATCGACGGCAAGATGCGAATGCCGAGGTTCCCGGCGTTATACAGCTCGTCGCGAATCGCTTCGTAGCTGGGAATGAAGGCGAAGCGCACCTGATATGACTTCTTCTGGCCCGGCTGCAGGACGAGAGAGGTGTGGCCGTTGACCCACGGATTGCTCTGCCAGCGTCGCTGATTCATTGTGGCCCAGGAGTGGATCGCGAGCAGGTCGGGACCGCGCCAGCCCTGCGTATGTTCGTGAAACGTGGTTCGTTCGTCCTTGTAGATGCACTCAATGGGAGTGTCGCCTATCGTGTGAACGAGAAGGAAGGGCGCGTCGCCGAGCGGGCGCTGGATGAGGGCGTAGGAGCTGTGTCCTGAAATGAAGTGGTGAACCAAAACCTTCTGTTCGTGGATCAGTTTCTGGCGCACGGGCGTGAGGGCGAAGTCGACGTTGCCGCCGCCGCTGATCGCTGCTGCGCCGCCGGGCTCGTAGTACAGCTCGGCATAGTCGTCGTTGACCATGAGGGGCAGCGCCAATTCGCCGATTTCGAGGACCTGGCCGGTCATGTTCTCGAGTTCGATGTCCCAGAGGAGCGAGCTTCCTTCGCCGGCGCGGAACGACATGTTGAGGCGATAGCTGCGGATGCCGTCGGACTGGCGCGCAGCGCCGTCGTAGGAGACGGTGAAAACGTTATCTCGAAAGCCCAGGTCGCGGACGTCGCCGGACTTAGCCGTGAGTTCGCGGCGCCATTCGCCGGAAACGCGGAAGATGTCGTTCTGGCCGAGGCGGGCCGGCTGAAGGGGGCCGTTGAGGGCCCAGACGGTGGTGACGACGTCGCCGGTGAAGCGGGAGTCGAAGGGGTCGACGCCGGGGGTGTTGGTCTCGTTGCCGAGGAAGTTGGTGCCGAAGGGATCGCCTTTGCGCGTGATGGAAGAGATGGAGCCGTAGCGCTTGTCGAAGCGGACGAGCATGTCGCCAGCGGTGATTTC
This sequence comes from Candidatus Acidiferrales bacterium, assembly GCA_036279175.1. Classification (GTDB taxonomy): domain Bacteria; phylum Acidobacteriota; class Terriglobia; order Acidiferrales; family UBA7541; genus Palsa-295. The sequence goes on from DASUJR010000392.1 coordinate 31,589, forward strand.
GAGCTGATACTGCTCGTGTTCGGCGAGCAGTTCCTGCGAAGAGCGCGAGAGGATTTGCTGGAGGCGCTTGCGGCGTTCCTCCTCTTGCGAAGCGGACTGCGGCGGGGCCTTGGCCATTGCGCTCGCCGCTTCTGCGGTCCCGGCTAGCAGAGTGGCCGCGCCGGCCGCGCTTACGTTCTTGAAGAGGTCACGCCTGGAGATTTTGCTCGCCATGTTTTCCTTTCACGTATCCTGCCTAGACCGTCGGGTCGTTGAATTCGAGAAAGCGCTTACTCAAGCGATGCAATTTATTTTTGAGAGACGCGTAAGTCAAGGGCGGAAAAGAATTCTTGGGACGGTCGGGTGCCGGCTGGGCCCAGGAAACGGCATTGTTGATGGCTTGGACTCGCGGGGGGCCCCGCTGTTGTCGGATCGGGCAACGAGCGGACGAGGAGAGGCGGGTTTACTCTGCAGGAGGTCTGTACTATAGTCTCGTGGTTCAGGACACCTGCCAGCCCGGCGCAGGACGACTCCTGGGATACGTACGCCAACCGCGCGCTGAAAGACATACAACTGGGCGCGTTCGAACGCGTACGGTCTGAGCACGCTCAAAGCGTGACACAAGGGGGGAATTATGTGGCGTAAGACCACGGAGGCAAAGCCGAATCCGGCAGCCTCGAAACCGTCCGGGCCGGCGAGCACGACCGAAACTCCGAAACAAACGGACGCAGCACCACAGCAGGGTTCAAAGACTTCGTTTGTGGCAAACGCGACGACCGCGCCTGCCGCAAATCCGTCTTCCACGAACGGAAGCGTAAGCGCGGCAGCGCCATCTGCGCCAGCAGCGTCAACGGCACCGGCAGCGGGGAAGAGCGCTCCGGCTCCAGTTGCGCCACAAGCTCGGGTGCCCGCTCCTGCTCCGCAGCCCGTTCGCGCGGAAGAGCCGTCGACAATCAGCGCGGGTTTGAAAATTAAGGGTGAGATTACCGGGACGTCGGATTTGACGATTGACGGAGAAACGCAGGGGAAAGTGCGGCTGACGAATGGCCGCGTCACCGTTGGTGCGACTGGGCGCGTGATTGCGGACATCGACGCGCGCGAGATCGTCGTCAATGGAACCGTGCAAGGGAATTTGAAGGCTACCGATAGCGTTCGGTTGGGCGCGTCGGGACACGTCGAGGGAAGTATTTTGACCGCCAGGATCGGGATCGACGACGGCGCACGCCTTCGCGGGAATGTCGAAATGATCCGCCCGGGCCAGGGGCAGGAGTCAACGCCGGCGCAGGCCGCACGCGCTGCGAGCGCAAGCACCAGCCAGGATAGCGACTGATGAACTGGACACGCCAGAGCGGGTTGGCCGCGAAGACGCAGTCCGCCACGCCTTCCACGACCACCAAGCCGAAAGCAGGACCTGGGCCAACGTCTGCGTCCGCTGCTGGGAGCAAGAACGGGCGCGTGTCGAACGGCATGAAGGAGTTCCTCTGGCAGATCAGCGACATCGAACGCGGGCGCGTGCTGGATCTGGGGTCGGTGTCGCAGTCGACGATCAACTTCCTGATCGAGCGCGGTTTTCGCGTGTCGACGGAGGACCTGCTGCGATCGTGGAAAGAATACCTGACGACCGAAGAAGAGCGGCTGCGGAAGGCGCCGCATGGCGATGAAGCGCGGACTTCGCAGGCGCAGCTGGTCGAGAAGTTTCTTGACACCTCGCTGGATTATCCCGAGAACACCTATTGCGGCGTGCTGGCGTGGGATCTATTCGACTATCTCGACGCGGAATTGTTGCCGCGCGCGATGGAACGGATTTACCGGATGCTGACTCCTGGCGGAGCGGTGCTGGCGATGTTTCACAGCCGTCCGCCGGAGCGATTTCACCGGTACAAGATCGTCGACAATCAGACGATTGAGGCGCTGTCCGCTCCGACGATTTCGGTGCACGCGCGCGTTTTTCAGAACCGAGAGATCCTCGACATATTCGGCGAGTTCCGCACGTCGAAGACGTTCGTGGGACGCGATCAGGTGCGCGAAGCGCTGTTCCTGAAATAGCTGAGAGTTCAGATTTAACTTCCGCGTATCTGACTACCCGCCCGACTGCGCTACATTCGATTCTCGTGGCAGTCACCGCCTGCCCAGCTCGCGGTGAAAATCGTGGGAAGGCAAAGGCGATCGGTTTGCCGGCCTGCCGGGGCTCAATCAGATGAGATGCTTGACGCGCGGTCGGGCCGGGCTTCGTTTGCCTGATGACGAGACCGCTCGGAGCCGTAGTTCTTGTGAAGAATACCACCCAGAATGATCAAAAAAGCGATCAGCCGGACGGTGTAGATCCAGGGGCTGCCCTCGTTCGGATGTTTTGCGTTCAGGACTGCGGTGCGGTTGACCCCTTCGATGAAGAAGGCAACGGAGAACGCGAGGAAGAGGGAATCGTGCGTGCGGCGCCAGAATTTCAAAAAGAAGAGTCCCGCTGTCAGGGACGTTATCGCGATCACTCCGAGCAAAAACGCTTCGACTCTCACTTATTCTGCCTCCCAGATTAAGCCATACATCAGGGCGACCATAGCAAGAGTCGCCGTCAGCAGCCTCCAGAAATACAGATCAATACTGGCCGGCAGCACTACGAGATCGATAAAGACGAGCGCATTCGAGATAGCGAGACCAAGAAAGCAGATTGCGCTCCAGAGCAGCAGCTTGCTCCGCCCGCGAGCGTATCCTCGCAACAACAGGCCACCGCAGGCGAGAGTCGTCAACGTTCCCAGGATATAAACGGCCGCTCCCATCACTGTTTCTCCTTGGTTAAACGGAAGGCGCCCGCGAAATCGCGGAGGGCAGAAGGTGCTCTTGCATGAATCATACGCGAGATGCGGATCAAGTCGCGGCGGTAGACCGCGTCGAGATCAGAAACGATGCTGTCGCGTTCCTCGGAGGACGCGTACTGGTAGCGAACAGGTGTGCCATTCAACTCCTGCAGGAATCCTATCCCGGCGAGATCGCGAAGGATCCTGGAGGCTTGTTCGCCGGGAACGTACAATTCGGCGGCCATGTCGTCGATCGACCATGCCTTGGGGCGCTTCTTCCACTCGAGAAGCAGCGCCTCGAGATGAGGAACAGTGTCGATTTGCTCCAAGATGAAGCGATCGACACGTTCCGTGCGCAGTTTCTCCTCCGCTTCGGACGAATCATTTGGGCGGCGCGATGTAACAGCCACGATGAATTCCTGAAGATAAATCCTTAAGGCCGCGGTGATGGCGCGGAACCTAGTAATTCTATTCAAGTTTGCGCGATCTACAACCCCGAACGTGAAAATTTCTTTCCGCCGTTGTCAGAAAAGCATGAGGGGAATCAGGGGATATGAGGGCTGCCGATCGGTGCGGGCGCGAAGGGATGACAGGCATTCGAAGCCTCGCGCGTGTTATACATGCAGGGCGATTTCTTAGGCAAAAATGAACGTTCCGGCAAGAGATTGGATCGTGTTCGGAGTCACCATCGCCGCCGCGCTGGCGGTCGACCAGGTGATTTTTCACCGGCACGCGGGCCGCGTGTCGGTTCGGCGCGCGTTGATCGAGAGCGCGAGCTGGATTGCGGTTTCGCTGGCGTTTGGCGCGTGGGTCTACTGGTCTCTTGGGGCGAATGCCGGAATGGAATTTTTCGCCGGATACGTACTGGAAAAATCGCTCAGCCTCGACAACATCTTTGTCTTTCTCATGATTTTTGCGGCGCTGCGCATCCCAGCCGAGTTTCAATCGAAGGCTCTTTACGGCGGAATTCTCGGGGCTTTATTGCTGCGCGCGGCGTTCGTGATTGTCGGGATCAAACTGCTCGCAATATTCCACGCGTTCGCCTACGTGCTGGGAGCGTTTCTCTTTGTCGTTGCCGTACGGATGTTGCTGCCGGGAGCGCGCATGGAGAAGCCGGAGAAGAGCCGGCTTTTGCGCATGGCGCAGAAGGTTTTTCCGGTTACCGACCGCTACGACGGAGGAAAATTCTTCCTCCGCGAGGGCGGAAAACTCATGGTTACCCCGATCCTCGTTGCGCTGGTGGTGTTGGAAGCGATGGATATCGTATTTGCGGCAGATTCGATTCCGGCCGTACTTTCGATCACGCGCAGCACGTTCATCGCGTATTCATCGAATGCTTTCGCAGTGCTTGGACTGCGCGCACTGTACTTTGCCGTGGCTGGGATTTTCCCCAGGTTTCGGTATCTGCGCGAGGCTATCGCCCTGATCCTTGCGTTTGCCGGCGTGAAGCTGGCGCTCGGTTCGATCGTCCGAGTGTCGCCGGGACTTTCCCTGATTGTCATTTGCGCGATCTTGGTGGTTGCCATTGTCGCGTCTGTGCTGGCCAGTCGCGCGAAACCCGAAATACCCGCGAGTTGAAGGCACGCCGGGAACGCCGAGGGCGTGTTTGCGTGCGTGCGGCCCGCCTGGAGCGTGCCATAATTCGATAGATGCCGGCCAGCTCATCTCTAGGCGACCACAAGCGCAAGATGGCCGTCGCACTCCTGCTCACGTTCAGCTCAGGTGTCGTGGACACGGTTGGCTTCCTCGGAATTTTCAGGCTGTTCACCGCGCATGTGACGGGCACGACGGAGCACCTTGGCCAAAGCATCGTGCTTCGAAAACCGGGCGAGGTTATCGCTGCGTTTCTGATCGTGGTGATGTTCTTCCTCGGCTCGGTTTTTGGCCGCGCCCTTGTCGAAGCCGGTGGGCGGCGGCGATTCCGAAGGATAGCCAGCGTCACTCTGACAATCGAAGCCGCGATGCTCCTTGCCGTGGTGGCGGCCAAAATCGCGGCGGGCGTAGCATCTGTTCCGACGGACACCTATGTCTATCTCGCCCTTCTGGCCGCTGCTATGGGCGTGCAAACGGCCACGCTGACGCGTGTTGGACCGCTAACGGTACATACGACGTTCGTTACAGGAATGATCAACAAACTCGCGCAGCTCGTCTCGCGCATTCTGTTTCGGGCATACGATTTTATTCGCGGCCGCGCGACAGTGGAAAAACGAGCGGAGCAGAGTACGGAGTCCAAACAGGCGATGTTTATCTTCTTCATCTGGGTGTGCTACGTGCTCGGGGCGATTGGCGGTACGGCATCGTACTTGAGATGGGGGATCCTGGCGCTGCTCGTGGCCATCGCTGGGTTGGTCGTCGGCATAGCGACGGATCTGTTCGCGCCACTATCGGTCGCCGAAGAGCGCGAGCAGTCGGAACGGTAACCTATATACCATCGCTCCAGCGCAGACGGAGCACGCACACGTGATCGCTCTTCTCGTCGGAATCCGTACGACTGAAGGCCGTCGCTACGGCGGCGTGATCCGAGGGCTTTCTCCAGCCCGGGCTCATCTACCAGTCCGGGACTGAAAGCGGCCTTGCTGTTCCCACCAGGCGCTGCATTTCGATTCTTGCGGCTCGATGTCCTGTTCGTGCCAGTCTTGCGGAAGGGTGCAGGCGTTTTCATGTGTCAAGTTCCTGAGGCCGTCAAGAGCGTCGTATCTGGCATAAGGGTCAGGATCTGACAGGTGAGCGGCTAAGCTTGGAACTGCCCGCGGATCCCTCAAGGTCTCTCCGAGCGCGGTCAAAATGCTGCACCGGGTCAATTTCCCTGGAGCGTTCTGCAGGATGGAAATCAGCCCCGGAACCGCATCTCGATCGCTGACATTTTTCAATTGAAGCGCAATTGCACTCTTGAGGGGGCCATCGTCACCGTTCTGAAGAAGCTGCTCGACGCCAGGTAGCACCGTGGCATCTCCGGTACGGAGAAGTGCGTATATTGCCCAGCCGGATTCGTCCTTATCTCCCGTTTTCATTATCTGATGTAACGCTTCACGCGACCCCGGTAAACCCAAGCCACCGAGCCTTTGTATGCTAATCAGACGTGAGCTCGGATCGCGGTCGGCGAGTTCGGCGGTGAAGTCCGCTTCCATTTGGTTGAGCCATCCCTCTTCTGTAAGGTCTGGACCGAGGAGCGCGGAGACGGGCAGGGCACCATCGCAATCGTCTGTGAGTTCCAGGCCATCTCCAGTTTGTCGCGCAAATACCAGCCAGTAGGTGTTCGGCTGAAAGTTGATGCAATCGTGACCTTCGCCCGTGCTGATCGAGCTGTAGGTGAAGTGAAGCTCGACATCCGCGGCGACGCGGCCCCGGTAAACTCTGTCCACACGGAACGTAGCCACTGTTCGTGGCCGAGATCCGTCGGAACGATTGGGCACAGTTGCACCGGTCTCCGCGATACGCCCGCGAAAAACAATGGGAGCTGCTTCAGCCAAAGCGCGAATGTCGAGCATGTAGGCGGGTACACGCAGACGGCAAAGTGCTTGCGTCGCATAGAAAAAGAGGACGGAAACTGCCAAAGCGAAAACCCGATAGATCACAGAGTTGCGGTGGAATCCCACAGCACAGCCTCCGACGATCAATGCAGATTGATGACGAGCAGGCGCGGTTCGGTCATGTCTTCGATGGCGTAGCGCAGGCCTTCGCGGCCCAAGCCGGAGTCCTTAACGCCGCCGTACGGCATGTGGTCGATGCGAAAGGACGACACGTCGTTCGCTATCACGCCACCTACTTCGATCTGCTCGAACGCGCGGAAGAGTAGCCGCGCATCGCTGGTGAAAACGCCCGCCTGCAAGCCGTAGGGCGAGTCGTTCACGCGGCGAATGGCTTCGTCGAAATCATCGTACGGCTCGATCACCACTACCGGCGCGAACACTTCCTTGCTGTTGACGTTCATTCGCGCTTTCGTGTGCGTCAAGGCCGCGGGCTCAAGCAGCGCGCCGCGCCGTTTACCTCCACAGAGCAACTGGGCGCCGCCGGCGAGCGCTTCCTCGATCCACTCCTCAGCCCGACGAGCCGCACCCTCATCGATCATGGGGCCGACATCGGTAGATTCTTCAGCGGGTCGCCAATTTTCAGCTTTTGTGCACCCGCGACGAGTTTCTGGGTGAATTGCGGCTCGACTTCGCGCTGCACGAAAATCCGTTGCACTGAAATACAGCTCTGTCCCGCATAGGAAAACCCGCCCTGAACGCATTTCGCGGCAGCTTCGTCCACGTTCGCATCCGAATGGACGATCACAGCAGCATTCCCGCCCAATTCGAGAACGACCTTTTTCTTCCCCGCTTTTGCTTTCAGCGACCAGCCGACTGCGGCGCTGCCAGTGAACGACAACAATTGGAGTCGATCGTCGGTGACAAGCCTTTCGGAACGATCTCAGCAAGGCGGAGAGCGCATAGCGGAGTTTTCGGTGCGGGCTTCAGCACCATCGTGCATCCGGCGGCAATCGCCGGCGCGATTTTGTGCGCCACCAGATTGAGCGGGAAATTGAATGGCGTGATGCCGAGCACCGGCCCGAGAGGGAACCGGCGCACGATTCCTCCGCGTCCCGCCGTCGAGGCCTGCAGATCGAGCGGAAGCCATTCGCCACCAATGCGGGTCGCCTCTTCGGCTGCTACGGCAAACGTGAAAACCGCGCGATCGACCTCCGCACGTGCCGTGCGGATGGGCTTGCCCGCTTCGAGCGCCATAAGCGTCGCAAATTCGTCGCGGTTCCGGGCAATGCCATCCGAGATCGCACGAAGGATGTTCTGCCGTTCGTACGACGACATTTTGCGCGTGGTTTCAAACGCGTGCTGCGCCGCGCGGATCGCTGCTTCGGCATGAGTTGCCGTCGCGCGGTGAATGGTTCCTGCGGGCACCCCGTCATAAGGAGAAACGACCTCGACGGCGTCTCCCTTCGTCATCCATTTGCCATGAACAAAGAAGCCCCATTCGCGAGCGGGAGCTTTGGTCGCGGTTACCATTGCTGTTCTCCTCTTCTCGCCATTTTACATCTTGCGCGGGCGGAGAATCCGATTGAGTCTGCGTGCCTCATGCGCCGGTGCGTACAAATAGTTCCTTTGACTTCGCGTCAGGTTCGCACATAAAATCCAGCGGCTTTCGAACGAACGCTGCAATTAGAGGAGCAAGCTCGATGAAGAGGCTTTTTCATTTTGTGCTCGCGGCAACTCTGCTTTCTTTCGGCGTGCCGTCAGTGTTTGCGCAACAGCAGCCCGACCAGTCCAAACAGGGCCACGGCGCTATGCATGAAGAGGAACCACCGAATCCAAACGGTTGCAGTCCGTCGGCTATCGAGGAGAAGTCATCGGTAACGCAGCATACGATCCACGTGGATGGCCAGGCGATTCCGTATACAGCTACGGCCGGTCTGACGCTCCTGAAGAACGACAAGGACGAGCCCACCGGCTTGATGTATGCGGTTGCGTACACGCGAAGCGACGTAAAAGATTTGAGCACGCGGCCGATTTCGTTTCTTTATAACGGCGGGCCCGGCTCGGCCACGATGTGGCTGCATATGGGCGCCTTCGGGCCGCGGCGTATCGTCACCACGAACGCTCCGGACTTCACGCCGCCCGCGCCGTTCGAACTTGTCGACAACACGGAGAGCCTGCTCGACAAATCCGATCTCGTGTTCATCGATGCGATGGGAACCGGCTTCAGCCATGCGGTCTGCAAAGGAAAGCCACAGGATTTTTACGGCATCGACGAAGACATCGACGCATTCGGCCAGTTCGTAGACAAATATATCAGCCGCAATGACCGCTGGAACTCGCCGAAATTCCTGATCGGCGAAAGCTACGGAACCTTCCGCTCGGCGGCGCTGGGGAATTATTTGCAAGACCGCTACTCGATTCAGTTGAACGGGATCGTGCTGATTTCGTCGGTGCTCGATCTTTCGACGATTACGTTCGGTCCCGGCGACGATCGTCCATACGAATTCTATCTGCCAAGTTATGCGGCCGTGGCCTGGTACCACAACATGCTGAAGAATAAGCCTGCCGATCTCCCAGGGTTCATCCAGCAGGCGCGCGAATATGCGTATGGCGACTACGCGGCGGCGCTGGCCAAAGGATCGAATATCAGCGATCAGGAGAAATCAGCGGTGGCCGCTAAGCTGTCATCATTCACCGGATTGAGCGAAGACTACCTGACCAAGGCCGACCTGCGCGTCAAGCTCGGCCAGTTTATGGCGGAACTCGAGCGCCGCGAAGGCAAGACGGTCGGCCGTATCGACGCGCGGTTCACGGGCGATACGCTCGATCTGCTCGAAGAAAACGCGGAGGGCGATCCCGAGGGACCCGCGGTTGGGGGGGCATTTACCGCGGCGGTGAATGAATACACGCATGACGAGCTGAAGTTTGGAAAGAACATGGATTACAACAACTCGATTCAGGGCGCGCGGTCGTGGAATTGGAAGAGGCGTCCGGGCCCTGGGCAGCGCGGCGGATTCTTCCCCGGTGCGCCGAACGTCGAGCCCGACCTGGCGCACGCGATGATGACGAATCCGTATTTGCACGTGCAGGTGGAGAACGGCTATTTTGATTTCGCTACGCCGTTTTTTGCCACGGAATACACGATGGATCATCTGGGCTTGCCGCCGAATCTGGAGAAGAACATCAGCCTGAAGTACTACACGGCAGGACACATGATGTACCTGCACACTCCGGATCGCGTCAAGCTGCACAACAACATCGCGGCGTTCATCGATGCGAATATTCATCCGGAGAACGCAAAGTAATCAGAAGAGAACTGCGCTGCATCGCAGCGCGTAGTTGGCGGACAAGCACGCGGCCGAGACGGCTAATTCATGCAGCCGGCTCGGCCGTTCTGCGTTTTCGGCGAGAGTTAATGCCTACCGGCTAGTCCTGAACAACAATCAAGCGCGCTGACCCTCTTTACATTGCGCAGCATGCAGCTATTCCAACTCGGCAGATCGTCTCACGAGCTCGCGAACATTCCGGTGCCGCGCCAATCAAGCTTCGACGGACCTGCCTGGTGCCGGGTACATACAGCCCATTTTGCTCAGCTTTACATGAGTTGGTCTATGCATGACGGAGGGGCGCGCCGCTAAGATTGTCTTAGCTCGATGTTTAGGTGCGGAGGCGAACCGTGGCTGAAACGGCAGCGGATATTTTGATCGATCGGCTTATTGGCTGGGGCGTTCACGAGATTTTTGGGTTACCTGGGGACGGTATCAATGGAATTATGGAGGCGCTGCGAAAGCGTCAGGACGACATGCGCTTCATTCATGTCCGCCACGAGGAATCGGCCGCTTTCATGGCCTGCGCGTATGCGAAATACACCGGACGTCTGGGAGTGTGTCTTGCCACTTCAGGCCCGGGTGGAATTCATCTGTTGAACGGTTTGTATGACGCCAAGCTCGATGGGCAGCCTGTGCTGGCCATCACCGGCCACGCTTTCCACGATTTGATCGACACTCACACACAACAGGATGTCGATTTGGATCGCCTGTTTTCAGATGTGACGGTTTACAACGCGCGGGTGATGGGTTGCGCGCACGTGGCGAATGTGACCGATCTCGCGTGTCGAACGGCATTGAACTTCCGCGGCGTTGCCCATCTGAACATTCCGACTGATATTCAGGACGAAGAAAGCGACGAGCGATCGAAGCGGAACGTTCCAAATCACACGACAGACGTTCCGGCGACCAGCGCCAGAATTCCGGCTGAGGAAGAACTCCTGCGCGCGGCGTCTGTGCTCAACGAAGGAAAGAAGATTGCCATTCTCGCGGGCCAGGGCGCACTCAGGGCCCGGGACGAAATCATCTCAGTCGCAGAACGCCTGAACGCACCGATTATCAAGGCTCTTCTTGGCAAAGCAGTTGTCCCGGATGATTGCCCCTACACGACGGGCGGAATCGGTTTGCTGGGTACGAAGGCCTCACAGGAGGCGCTGGAAGAATGCGACACGCTGCTGATCGCGGGATCGTCAATGCCTTACATCGAGTTCTACCCAAAGCCGGGTCAAGCGCGGTGCGTGCAAATCGATATTGATCCTTCGCGAATCGGGCTTCGCTATCCGGCGGACGTTGGCATCGTCGCGGATTGTGCCAAGACGCTGGCTGCGTTGGTTCCGAAACTGAAGCAGCGAAAGAACCGCGATTTTCTGGATGACGCAAGAAAGGAAATGAAGAAGTGGGGCGAATTGATGCGCGAGCGCAGTTCGCGTCGGGATAAGCCAATGAAGCCGCAGGTCGTGGCCTGGGAATTAGGCAAGAGGCTTAGCGACAACGCAATCATTTCCAGCGATTCGGGAACCATTGCCACTTGGTTCGCCCGCCACATCCCCGTGAAGAAAGCCCAGAAGCATTCGCTGTCGGGGACTCTGGCGACCATGGCGAACGGTCTTCCCTACACCATTGCAGCTCAGATCGCTTATCCGGACCGGCAGTGCATCGGCTTCGTGGGCGACGGCGGATTCACGATGTTAATGGGTGAATTCGCGACGGCGGTGAAGTATCAGCTGCCGATCAAAATCATCGTGATCAATAACAACACGCTGGGCCAGATCAAGTGGGAACAAATGGTGTTTCTGGGGAATCCGGAATATGGCTGCGACCTGAGCCCAATTGATTTTTCTGCCTTCGCGAAGGCCTGTGGTGGTATGGGCTTCCGGATCGAGGATCCCGCGACATGTGGGTCAATCCTCGATCAGGCTTTGGCTGTTAAAGGGCCCGTGCTGATTGACGCGGTGGTCGATCCACATGAACCTCCGATGCCACCAAAGGTGTCCCTCGATCAAGCTGAGAAGTTTGGAAAAGCGTTGGCGAAGGGCACGCCGAACCGGAAGGAAATCACCCTTACGATCGCGTCCGATAAGGTGCGTGAACTCGTCTAAGAGGGCCGATCGATCAGTTTTTGCTTCGAGAAAGAAATTATGGCCGTCCCAAAACTCATCGCGACACATCAAGAAGTTTTACAACGCGGACGTTTGGATGTTGAACCGTTCGCCGAAGCAGCAGCGCTCCAAAAAGAACTGGCGAGGCGAATTTCCGGCGAGGTGCGGTTCGATGCTGCCAGTCGAGCAATCTATGCGACTGATGCGTCGAATTACCGGCAGGTTCCGATTGGCGTTGTCGTTCCGAAAACAAAACAGGACGTCATCGAGACGATCGCCGCATGCCGGAAATTTTCTGCGCCTGTCCTTTCGCGCGCTGGCGGAACCAGCCTCGCGGGCCAATGCTGCAATACGGCTGTGGTCATCGATTGGTCGAAATATCTGAACCACATGATCGAGCTGAATGTCGCGGAGCGTTTTGCCCGCGTCGAGCCGGGCACGATCTGCGACGACGTCGTGAAGGCCGGTAAACCGTACGATCTGACTTACGCGCCCGATCCGGCCACGCACGACCATTGTTGTTTCGGGGGGATGCTTGGCAACAATTCGTGCGGCGCCCACGCTCAGATGAACGGTCCCGCCGTTAACAATGTTGAATCGCTCGATGTCCTGCTGTACGACGGCACGCGCATGACGGTCGGATGGCTCAGCGAAAAGGAATGGCGGAGCCGGATGTCGGGTGGAGGTCGCGAAGCTGAGATCTACGCGAAACTGATGTCGCTGCGTCAACGCTATCAGTCACTCATCAAGTCGCGTTATCCGAAAATTATCCGGCGCATCTCGGGCTACAACCTGGATCAACTGATTCCGAACAAAGGCGGCACGGTCAATATTGCTCGAGCGCTGATCGGCAGCGAAGGGACCTGCGTAACGATTCTCGAAGCCAAGGTCACGCTGGTCTACAACCAGCCGGAGCGCGTCTTTCTTGTCCTCGGCTATCCGGACGTTTATGAGGCCGCCGACCATTTGATGGAGATCTTGCCGTACAAGCCGATCGCGCTGGAGGGAATCGATTACCGGCTCTACAAAAATGTGCAGAAGAAAGGCGGGTTGCACAGCGAACATTTGAACTTGCTGCCGGAAGGCAAGGGCTGGCTGATCGTTCAGTTTGGCGCTGCAACGCAGCAAGAGTCCAAAGAAACGGCTGAACGGCTGTGCAATGAGCTGCGCAAGCATCCCAATCCGCCTAGCATGCGCTTGCTGGTCGATAAACAGGAGCAGGCCAATCTCTGGGATGTACGCGAAGCCGGATTGGGAGCCACGGCCTTTGTGCCGGGCGAGAAAGATACATGGCCTGGATGGGAAGACTCGGCTATTGCACCCGAGCAAGTGGGCGGCTATTTACGCGATTTGCGGCAGCTGTACGACAAATACGGCTACAATCCATCGCTCTACGGACATTTCGGGCAGGGTTGCATCCATTGCCGGGTCGATTTCGACCTGTATAGCGAGTCAGGCGTAAAGATGTATCGGTCTTTCATGGAGGAAGCGACCGACCTTATCGTCCGTTACCGCGGATCTTTTTCCGGCGAGCATGGCGATGGCCAGGCGAGGGCAGAATTTCTCGGAAAGATGTTTGGCCCCGAGTTGCTGCAGGCCTTTCGAGAATTCAAATCCATTTGGGATCCCGACTGGAAGATGAATCCGGGCAAGATCGTGGACCCGTATCGCATCGATGAGAATTTGCGACTCGGGCCGACATATGCGCCGCATCAGCCGGAAACTCATTTCCAGTTTCCTGAGGATAACGGCAGCTTTGCACGCGCCGCGCTGCGCTGCGTCGGCGTAGGAAAATGCCGGCGCCTCTCCGGCAAGGGCGAACAGGCCACCATGTGCCCCAGCTTTATGGTGACGCGCGAAGAGCGAGATTCGACTCGAGGCCGCGCGCATGCGCTGTTCGAAATGTTGGAAGGGAAGGTGGTGCAGGACGGGTGGCGCGACGAAGGCGTGAAGAAGACGCTCGATCTGTGCCTGTCATGCAAGGGCTGCAAGGGCGACTGCCCGGTCAACGTAGACATCGCCACGTACAAAGCCGAATTTCTTTCGCATCATTGGGAAGGACGCGTACGGCCGCGTTCGGCCTACGCCTTCGGATGGATCGACAAGTGGGCGCAAGCGGCTGCGCTGGCTCCTGGTTTTGTCAATCTGGTGACGCAGCTTCCCGGCCTACGCGACGCCGCCAAGCTGCTAGCGGACATTCCGCTGCAGCGAACGATTCCAGCTTTCGCTCCCGAAACGTTTCAAGATTGGTTTCGAAAACAGAACGGATCGTTCAGGCAGACCGGCCGCCAACGCGTGATCCTTTGGCCCGATACCTTCAATAATCACTTTTTCCCCGACACCGCGATCGCGGCGGCGCGAGTCCTGCGCGAGGCCGGATGCGAAGTTGCCGTTCCGGCGCCTCATTTCTGCTGCGGTCGCCCGCTGTACGACTATGGTTTTCTCGATATGGCCAAGGATTACCTCCACCGCATTCTCGCCGGACTTGGCAAAGAGATCGATCGCGGAACGCCGGTGGTGGTGCTTGAGCCTAGTTGCTGTTCGGTGTTTCGCGACGAGCTGACGAATCTGTTTCCAGGGCTGCCACGAGCCGAACGGTTGAAAAGGCAGACGTTTACACTTTCTGAATTTCTGGAACAACAGGATGGGTTCATCGCGCCCACGCTCAAGCGAAGGGCTGTCGTGCACGGGCATTGTCATCACAAAGCAGTGATGCGCATGAAAGCCGAGGAATCAATGTTCAAGAAGATGGGGCTTGATTACGAGATGCTCGATTCGGGTTGTTGCGGCATGGCGGGATCCTTCGGATTCGAAAGCGAGAAATACGATGTGTCGGTTAAGGTCGGCGAACGCGTCTTGCTGCCCGCGGTCCGAAAGGCTGAACGGTCGACCATCTTGATCGCCGACGGGTTCAGCTGCCGCGAGCAGATCACTCAGCTCACTGGTAGGCAGGCTTTGCATACGGCGGAAGTGTTGGCGATGGCTATGCGCAATTCCATGCCGAAGGACCATCAGCCTCCGGAAAGCGAAGTTGTGAGACGACGAAACAAGGCGCGTACTCAGTCGATGATGAAGGCGGCGGGAAGCGTACTTGGAATGGCGGGCATCGCAGCGTTAGCACTTTTCTTCAGCAGTCAGGCGTAGCACGTCCTGGGACATTCGCCATGAACGAACGGAAGGAAACGGTAGTGGTTACGGGAGCGTCCGCCGGGCTCGGACGCGCTATCGCCGTTGAGTTTGCGAAACATGGGGCGCAGGTCGGCCTGCTCGCGCGTGGCAAGGAGGGGCTCGAAGGCGCCGCCGCTGAGGTCAGGGCATCCGGTGGGAGTCCACTGATTTTGCCGGTGGATGTTGCGGATGCGGACGCGGTCGAGGACGCTGCCGCGAGCGTGGAAGAGAAACTCGGCCCCATCGATGTGTGGGTGAACAACGCGATGGTTTCCGTCTTTTCGCCGGTGAAGGAAATGAAGGCGGAGGAATACAAGCGCGTCACCGGAGTGACTTATCTCGGTGTGGTAAATGGCAGTTTAGCCGCGCTCAGACGCATGCTGCCCCGCAATCGCGGGAAAATCGTTCAAGTGGGCTCGGCTCTGGCTTACCGCAGCATACCTCTGCAGTCCGCGTATTGTGCCGCCAAACACGCAATCGTCGGATTCACCGACGCGTTGCGTTGCGAGCTGATTCACGACGGAAGCAATGTCAGCGTGTCGGTGGTTCATATGCCGGCGCTCAATACACCGCAATTCGGATGGGTGAAAAGCAGGCTGCGCAACAAGGCGCAGCCCGTGCCACCAATTTTTGAGCCGGAAGTGGGTGCGCGGGCGGTGTTCTGGGCTGCGCATCACGACCGCGGTGAGGTCTACGTGGGAGGTTCGACCGTGAAGGCGATCATCGGCAACAAAATAGCCCCGCGCCTTCTCGATCACTACCTCGGGCACACAGGGTACGCATCGCAGCAGACCAGTCATCCAGAGGACCCGGCGCGGCCCGATAATCTGTGGGAACCCCTCGATCAGGATCGTGATGTCGGCACTCACGGATCGTTTGATACTCGCTCGCAGTCCCACAGTTTGGAACTGTGGGCTGATCTTCGACGCGCGAAGATCGTCGCTGGACTCGGGTTGTCAACTCTGGCGGTGGGCCTTCTTCTTCGATCATTTCGCAAGCCCTCGACTCATAAAATGTCGGTCTCCCAGGCTGCGGATTGACAGGGATTGCTCGCGGAAAAAACATTTCGCGCCCTTGCCCAGCAAGCGAAATTGGCATCGTCGGGTGTTAGAGACGGCATCGCAATTAGGAATGGGGTGTTGCGCACGAGCACGAGCAAACGAAGTCTCGACGTGAATGAGCACCGCGCCTAAATCCGCAGCGTCCAAGATTGACCGGCTCGCCGTAACGGCCGCAACGATCCCCACCGACTTTCCCGAGTCCGACGGCACATTCGCCTGGGATAAGACCACGATCGTAATCGCTGAAGTGATGTCCGGCACTGTTTCCGGCATGGGCTACAGCTATGCTGATCTAAGCGTTGCGACACTCATCGAAAATCTGCTGACGAAAGTTGTTGTTGGCCGGGATGCGATGGACGTTGCCGGGACTTGGAATGCCATGGTCCATGCGATACGCAACCTCGGGCGTCCGGGCATATCTTCGATGGCGATTTCAGCCGTCGACATTGCTCTCTGGGACCTCAAGGCAAAACTGCTACGTCTTCCGCTGGTCAAGCTGCTGGGAGCAGTACGCTCCAGCATCGCCGTTTACGGCAGCGGGGGCTTCACATCCTATTCGGACGATCAGCTTCAGAGACAATTCGCGCAGTGGGTCGAATCCGGAATTCGAATGGTGAAAATGAAGGTGGGGCGCGAGCCCGGCCGTGACGTCGAGCGCGTTCGCTGTGCACGCGCCGCCATAGGCGAAGCAGCGCAGCTGTTCGTCGACGCGAACGGCGCCTACACTCGAAAACAAGCGTTGTCGCTGGCGTCGCTTTTTAACGAGTCGAAGATCAGCTGGTTCGAAGAGCCTGTGTCTTCCGATGATCTGGAAGGCCTGCGTCTGATTCGCGACCGCGCGCCGGAAGGGATTGCCATAGCGGCGGGCGAATATGGCTATGATGCTTTTTATTTTCGCCGGATGCTCGACGCTGGAGCCGTCGATGTTTTGCAGGCGGATGCGACGCGTTGCGGCGGAATCACCGGTTTTTTGCAAGCTGATGTCTTATGCGCGGCACGCAGCCTTCCGTTATCCGCTCACACTGCTCCTGCCGTCCACACGCATGCCTGCTGCGCTGCGAATCGCGCCGTTCATCTGGAATACTTTCATGACCATGTGCGGATCGAAAACCTGGTCTTCGACGGTGTGCAGCCGCCCAGGAACGGCAACCTGACGCCCGACCTCGCACGCTACGGCTTGGGCCTCGAGATCCGCCGCGCCGAACTGTCGCGCTATCCCGCGCGATAGCAATCCATCCCGTGCTCCTGCTGCGACGCTCATTCTTCGGCATTCCGGTCATCGCTCGCCAATTCGACTCATCGTTCGGCAATTCGCAGCGCCAATCTAGCCCGCTATCTGACAACTGTGGACACGCTCGACCGCGCTGCACACGCTGTGTGCGCCGAATTAGCGCCTTCGTGCGATCTGAGGTCTTTGGATTTCGGTGCAGATGTTTGGGGTGAGCGATGGGATTTGAACCCACGACCCTCGGTTCCACAGACCGATGCTCTACCAGCTGAGCTACGCTCACCACCGATTGATAAGAAGTTTACGATAGTTTGTGTTCTCGGAGAAGGGCCCGAGGATCCCAGCCGATCGCGCATCTCCTCGTGCGGAAGACGGTCCCGAGTGAAACGTGAAAGCGTGCCCCGCGATGCAGTCTTGAGGGGATTACAAAGAATATGCTAGGTGCTCTCGATGACGCGCCTGCGTTGATGCCCTCATGCGCCATCGAGGGCGTGTGAATCCCCTCGATCGAAAAAAGTACGTGCGAGCGTCCGTTTGGATTGAGCGGAAGCCGCAATAGCCGCGGTCATTAGGAAAGTTCTGGGCAGAGACCTTCAGGTTATCGCCCTCATTCAAGAGGCCATGTACCTAGAGAGACTCAGACACAAAATCCAACTGAACGCGAGAAAGTTCAAGATCGATCCCGATGTGCTCGCCGATTTGGGAGAGCTCCTGCCCGCGTGGAACGTCCGGCGACGTTGAAAGTCCCGGGCTTCCCTAAAATTCGGTTGCAAGGATTCTGGTCTTTGCGGGAAATTACCTGTCGAACCTTCAAACTATGAGAAAGAAAACGGTGTTTGTGCGTGAAATCGCCTAAAATAAGGCCGAACCCAATTGATAGAACCTATTAAATCGAATTCGCTGGGACGATGGATTGTGAATCCGCGCTCGGGCAATTCGTTTGGGAGGAGCATTACTGGTATGCGAAATCCCCCGTTATGCTCGCTCAAGTGTGTGAAGACGACCTCTAGTTTTTCCGCAACTGCGGGTTCGGCTGTTAGCTCGTTGTATTGTGGGAGGCAATGATGCAAACCGCGACCGTGCGGTGGGCGGGCGGGGAAAAATTCGTGGCGACTATGCCCTCCGGACAATCGATTCAGTTCGCCGCGGGCAGCACGCACGCTGACGGCCCCGGCCCCATGGAGACTCTGCTGGGCGCATTAGGATCTTGTACGTCGGTGGATGTGGCGATGATTTTGGCGAAAAAGCGGCAGAAGCTCGAATCGCTGGAAGTGATTGTGTCCGGTGAGCGGGCGCCATCGCCACCACAGGTCTGGACAAAGATCGAAATGCTCTATCGTCTGACGGGTGATCTCGATGAGAAGGCCGTGCGCGACGCGATCAGCTTGAGCCAGGAAAAATATTGCTCGGTGGCAGCCATGCTCGGCAAGACCGCTCAAATCACGTATCGCCACGAGATTTTGCCGCATAAACTCTGACGACCGGATGATCGACGGGCTGAGGCTGCTTTCGCTTGTCACTTCACCGCCGGATTTCATACAATCGCGCATTACCCTAACGGAGAAAGAATGCCCAGACGGATTGCCGCAAAAATTACCGGAGTGGCCACATACGTTCCGCCGCGCGTCGTCACCAACTCCGATCTGGAAAAGATCGTTGATACGTCGGACGAATGGATTCGCACGCGCACGGGAATTAGCGAGCGCCACTACGTCGATCCGGGCGTTGGCGCATCGCATCTGGCGACGGAAGCCGCGCGCAAACTGCTGGCGGAAAAAGGCGTGAATGCGGCCGAGATCGACATGATCGTAGTTGCGTCCGTCACGCCGGACATGATGTTTCCCGCTACGGCTTGCCTGGTGCAGAACAACCTGGGGGCAACGAAGGCGTGGGGTTTCGACCTTTCTGCCGCATGTTCCGGGTTCGTCTACGCTCTCACGGTGGGATCGCAATTTGTGGGCGCCGGCACGCACAAGAAGGTTCTGGTGATCGGCTCGGATGTGATGACGTCGATTCTCGACTTCAAAGACCGGGCAACATGCGTTCTGTTCGGCGACGGCGCGGGTGCCGTGCTGCTGGAACCGGCCGCTTCGGATCGCGAGGGCATTATCGATTTCGCGAACGATGTGGATGGTTCCGGAGGATGCAATCTTTACATGCCCGCAGGCGGCTCGCTGCATCCCGCTTCGCAGGAAACGGTAGAGAAGCGCATGCACTACGTGCATCAGGAAGGGCAGCAGGTTTTCAAGTACGCCGTGCGGCGCATGAGCGAGCTGGCTTGCCAGATACTGGAGCGCAATGGATTCTCCACGAAGGATCTCGCGCTCGTTGTGCCGCATCAGGCAAATCTGCGCATTATTCGCGCCATGCAGGAGCGGCTTGGTGTGGATGATTCGAAAATCCTGGTCAACATCGATCGCTTCGGAAACACAACGGCGGCGACAATTCCGCTGGGACTGGCGGATGCGATCGAACAGAAACGCGTTCGCAAAGGCGACCTGGTCCTGCTGATCGCCGTGGGCGCCGGCTACACCACAGGGGCTTTGCTGCTACGATGGGCTTATTAAGTCAGCGAGTTTAAGTCTGGCAGTTCAGTGTAATGTGCCAACGAGATTCCATTGCAAGTCGCCGTGTTGGCGCGGCGCTACTAATCCGTCGCCTGCGAAATCTGTGATATCCTGACTATCTTTGGTGCAGTTTCCATCCGTCGGGGCGTGGCTCAGCCTGGCTAGAGCGCCTGGTTCGGGACCAGGAGGTCGGTGGTTCAAATCCACTCGCCCCGACCACTTCTACTTGGTCCAGCCCGGAGACATGGGTAACACAATGTACCGGTCACATGGGTAACACTTTTGGCCCGAATGGATTTTCGAGTGGTTCGAGCACTCGCGTCTCCAGATCGAAATAACCCAAATCATAATCCATAAAG
>DASUJR010000393.1:0-21055 GCA_036279175.1 Candidatus Acidiferrales bacterium
TGAGGACAGCTTCCGCCACTCCATGATGCTGTATGGGAAGCTGGCAAATCTCGAATCCGAACTTAGCGGCGATGGGGCCGACCTGCCGCCCACAGATCAGCAAATCGCCGTCAACAAAGAACTCGCAGCGAAGCTGGCCGACGCGCGAGTGAAGTTCAAGAGCGTCACCGGCGCAGAAACCGCCTCATTCAACCAGCAACTGCGATCGCTCGGCTTCTCGGCAGCCGTCGAATAGCGGCGGCTCAAAACACAAATGGTCGCAGGTGCCGTCGCACTTGGACGAATCGAGCATCACCGGCATCGTCCCTTCTGGAGGCCGCGAAGGAGGACCGCGCACTTGTCGCGCGCTCAGTCACTCCCGATGTGATTTCACCGCTCTATATTCAAGCCAAATGAGGAAGATCACGACCGCGTCGAAAACCGTCAGCGCGATCAGGCCAACTCCGCCGTACAACGCGAGAAGGTAGATTTGATATACAATGAATCCGCCGAACACCACCATCGCCGCCGGATATCCCCACAGCTTGTTCTTCAGCAAAGCAATAACAAGAAATAGTTTAACTACGCCATGCGCGAGCAGGTATGCCACGACAAAATGTTGGCCACCCAGCGATATATGGGTCGCCGCGTGGCGCAGGTAGTTCGAGACAAAATCGTGCGGCTCGTTCGCGAACTCCCCACGGGTCAGCACCTCAACCCAGTGAATGATTAATCGCGGATTGATGAACAGCAATGCGATCCCGCCAGCGATCTCGAAGATTGCGTTCAAGCCCTTCAGCAGGATGCTGATGCGGAACAGCACTTCACGGACTTCAGCTTTATCGAGGTGTTTCATTTGCAGCGCACGAGCTTGGGGCGCAAGTGATGCGTTTCATTTCCAACACCGCCGTGCGGTGAGCGTTCATGCTACAGGATTGGCAGCTTGGCTTGCGCGGAAGGCGATCGGCCGTGCCTTAGAAAACACCGGAAAGGCGAAGACACAGCGAAAGCCATAAAGCCGACACCTGTTGCGATTAGAAATCATCAAACTATTGTAAATGCAAGGTTTATTTGATTTTCTATTCGCGACGTGTAGCGATTAGACGTTGACCGTAGGCTCGACCTCTGATCTCACCCGCGTCGGGCACCGAATGACGGGAATTTATTCGAGCAGGAGATCGATCTGGCCAATGCCGCCGTGGACTTGAAGATTGATGGTCGCGGCTGATTTTCCATAGGCGGCGTTCACATAGGCGCCATCCTGGTGAATAAGTCCGGCCGTGTTGGTCGATCCGATGCCTCCGGAGGCGTGAACGATCACGCCAACGTCCTTCGGCAAGCGAATCGTCGCCGAACCGACGCCACCTTGAATATCGGCATCCAGGTTCGCGGTGCGCGGTCCACTCAGGTCGAGGTTCATTTGACCAGCGCCGATGTTCACCTCCAGGTGCTTGAGGTTCAGAGTGCGGAAATCCAGGTCGCTTTGGCCAGCACCGATCTTGAGCGTCAAATCGAGGGGTTCGTTTTCGCCGAAATGCAAATTCCAATTGTTGCGAGTCCCACCGAAATGAATGTGATGACCTTCCTGCGTTATCGTGAGCTGGCCGTGACCATCGTTCACCGAATAATCGACGGCGGGCTTCCCTTCCTCGCGGTCGTAACTGAAATTGGAGTCAAGCAAGTCCGAGGCGCCGCCCGTCAGCGTCAGTTGGCCCGCAGGCATTTCGATGCTGGCGCTTACATCTTTCGCGCCGAGCAGAGCGAGCGAGTGGCTGTCATGCACCAATTCGTTGCCCTCGACCTTGTGTCCGCGCCAAATGGCCAGTCCGAAAATGAGGATTAACGCGACGAATGCGACGGAGACACCGGAGATGTGATCGCCCGCAGGAGCGCCGCTGCGGTCACGGAAGACGAAGCTGTCGAAAATTTTGCCGACGCCGATGAAAATCAGAATCAGCGGCCAGTAGCGAAACAAAATGGGCCAGGGATTGATCTGAGGGCGCAAATTCATGATCAGGAAGACAACTCCGATCGCGATGAGAATCAGCGCGCCCGTGATCGATCCTGCGTAAGATCGCCTGGTCATTCGCCTCCCTTCACAGATCAGTACGCACGCCGCAGATCAAATGTTTCAGCGGGCAGAGTTTACCATTACCATGCTGGGAGCCGGAATGGGGAACGATCCCGAGGTTGAATTCAGACGCGAGTTGGAAGTGTTCGGCAATGAGATCGAAGAAGCGATCCAATGCTTCTACGCCGAACAGACGATCCAGAACTGCGCGCGGAGAGACCAGTGGGTCTACCATGCGCTTAATCGCAACGCGATGTTTTGGAATTTAACGTGCCGCGCCCTGCAGGCCAACGCGATTATTGTGTTGGGCCGAATCTTCGATCAAAGCTTACGGGCACACACGCTTAAGCGGCTTTTAGACCTGGCGACACAGAACCCCTCCATTTTTCAAAGGAGGCGCTCGAAAGGCGCAAGCTACCCCACGCAGGAAAATACACAGCGGAGTTCATGCGCACGGCTTACATTCCGAAAAAGCGCGATTTCACGCGGCTACGGAGCTACGCCGACAAGCACAGGGCGCTCTACGACCGGCATTATAAGGATCTCCGAAACAAATTTTTCGCACACAGACAGCGCGTTGATGCGACCGCCTCGTTCGCGAACGCGGATGCCAGGCGGTTGGGGCAGCTGCTGGTGTTTCTCAAGCAGCTTCATGATGCCCTGTGGCAACTGCTTATGAACGGCCGCAAGCCTGCTTTGCGTCCGGCTCGTCATTCCGGTCAGCGCATCCTGAACTCGCCCTTGCCAAACGAGCTGCATCGGAGTCAGGACGCGCAAGAGTGGGCTACGAGAGAAGTAGAAAGGTTTTTGCAGCATGTCACCGATTCATATGGCACACGTTAGCCTCTTACTTCAACCAACTCGCAGGCCCCCCCTTGTAGCGAACGCCAGAGTGTCCTAATTAGCCTTCATCGGACACCACCGAACGCCAACCCAATTTCCCCAGCAAATTGACAGATGAGAGGGGGTCGGATATTCTCAATGATTCGAGAGGCGCGAAAATCGCGCTTCGAGCGCGCGGATGATTCCAAAGGAGCGTTGAATGCCTCAGGGCACGGCAGTAAAGCGAAAGAAGAGATCGAAATCGGTATTGAAGAACGCGCGGCAGGCGGCGCGACGCACGGCGGTCAATCGCATGAACCGCACTCGTGTACGGACGGCAATGCGCAGGATGAAAACAGCGCTAGCGTCAGGCGACGCGGCCGCGGCTGGAAAACTGGCGGCAGAAACATTCTCCGAATTGGACAAGGCCATCCAAAAGCGCACGCTTCACGAGAACACCGCGAACCGGTACAAGTCGCGCCTGCAACTGGCGCTGAATTCTCTTGGCGCAAAGAAAGCGTAGCGAATTTTTCGTAGCTTGAGCCGAAACTAGAGCCCGACCGGACGATAGCGTTCGCCGCCGAAGCGGGCGTCCCGCCTTTCAATCCCTGCTGTTGATAGGAAACCTTGTGCCTGGGCGCCAGTGGTGTGGCAGACTTGGCGCCATGAAATGCCGCGCTGTCCTCGTTAGCGTGCTATTTCTGGCTCCATTTGTTGCCGGACAGCAGCAACCAGCGAAGTCCGTTCTGCACGAAGCGACTCACCTGGTTCACGTCAGCGTAATCGTCACAGATAAGAATGGTCATCCGGTGACGGATCTGATGCCGAACGATTTCGTCATCAAAGATCGCGGGCGAGCGCAGAAGATCGGGCTTTTTTCGCGGGATGCAGCCAATGCCGTCTCGCAGCAGCGTCAGGTTCTGCCGCGAAATATGTTTTCCGACCAGCCGCAGTACAACGGCGAATCGCCCAATGGCGTCACCATCGTCCTACTCGACAATCTGAACTCGATCTCGGGCTCCGCACCTCTGCCGTATGAGGACACGCCGTTCTGGCTCGAGGACCACGCCCTCTCTAACGCGAAGCAGCGCCTAATCGTGTTCCTGAAGGAGATGGATCCCAACGAACGAGTTGCCATCTATGGCCTGACGGACACTGTGCACGTCCTGTGCGACTTTACGTGCGATCGCCAGCAGCTCTTGGCCGTGGTGAGCAAGTACGACGCGACGGGACGAACCCAGCGCAACGCGTCCGAGCTCGGGGCATTACATACTCCGCAAGGAGCCGATTTTGACGCGCACATCGACATGAGCGTGCAGATGATGGCGGCGCTGAACAATGAAGCTCGGGCCCAAGCCACCATGGCTGCGCTGACCGCCATTGCCGCGCACGTCGCGAATATCCCCGGGCGCAAGAACCTGCTTTGGATCACTTCGAATCTTCCCTTTTCCGGCCAGGCCATCGCTGCAGTTTTGTCGCGCGCGAACATCGTGGCCTACCCGGTGGACGCGCGCGGGCTGCTTCCGCAAATGCCTCAAGGAAATATTGAAGGCGTAATGGACGCGGACGCTTACGCGAAAGGCGAGCTTGGAGCGCCGCCCGCAATGTCGTCACAACCTGTAGGCATCCCAGCGATGGAGCAGATGGCCGATGATACGGGTGGGCGCGCGTTCGTCAACGCGAACGATTTGACGAGCGCCATCCGAAGCGTGGTGGAGGAATCAGCGGTCACGTATACACTCGGCTTCTACGTCGATCCGAGTTCGCTTGACGGGAAATTCCACGAGCTGAGGGTGCAGCTCACGCGGCCGGGGCTCAACATTCGTTATCCGAAGGGATATTTTGCGTTCAAGGACGAGCCGGCGACGAAGAACCAGCGGCAGGAGAATTTTCTGGCGGCGGTTCGGAGCCCGCTCGATTCGGCGGCGATTCCGTTAGTGGTGCGAGCTGCTCGCATGGATCAACCGGCAGATACGGTGCAAATTGCAGGCTCGATCGGGCTGAAGAACCTGGAAATGGCCGATCAGAACGGCACGCGAAACGGCATTGTGGATCTGTATTTCATCGCGCAGAATGCGGCGGGGAACATACTGGGGCAAGCGGCAACACATCTGCGGCTGAAGCTGACGGAACAGCAATACCAGGATTATTTGAAGTCAGGAATTACGTTCCGCAATCAGGTTCGAGTGAAGAAGGAAACGGCGGTGGTGCGCATTGTCGTCCAGGATCCAGCGACGTCGGAAGTGGGAAGCGTGATTATTCCCCTTTCAAGGATCGATTGAAAACATTGTCGGGAGCGAAGGATCCTGGCGACGGCCGCAGGAAGCAGCCCCCTACGACTCCTAGGTGCGCGAAAGGCCGGGCTGACGCTGCGTGCGATTAGCGTGCTGATTTCGCAGACGCGGGCGACGCGGCGAGGCGAGCGATGAGGAATTCGAGGGTCGCGCGAGGATTCGGGTTGCTGGACTTCAGCTCGCTGTCCGCATCGGCAAGGGCGACGAGACCTTCGAGAAGCTGCTCCTTCGACGCGCGTTGAGCCGGCGGCGCCGGCGTTCCACCGAATTGGCCTGGCTTCGAATAGCCCCAGGCTGTCCCACCACCGATCAGTTCGCGATATCGATAAGCGAGCGCGCCGACGATCATCGGAGCGGCCTCGCCTTCACGAAGGAGATTCTCAAGCAACTTCAGGGCAGCGTCGGCATTGCGCGCAGCAATGAAATCGGCAAGCTGCCAAACAGTGTTTTTGCGAGCAGCGACGACAAGGCGCTCGACATCGTGTTTCGAGATACGCCCTTCACTCCCGACATACGTCGCAAGCTTTTCGAGTTCAATCCGCATGCGCGCGGGCTCCGCGTTGACGGCATCGGCGAGCAGCATAGCGGCGGTACGGTCGAGTTCAGCGCCGCATTCACGCGCCATTTGTATCGCGAGCGGCACGGCGGATTCCGGCGTGATTTCGAGCGCGACAGTGAAGGCTTTCTCCTGCAAAACCTTCGTGAATTTCTGGCGGCCATCGAGGGAATCAGCTTCGAGCACAAGAATTGTGAAACTCGCAGGCGAAGCGAGATATTCCTCGAGTGATTTCACGATCCGGTCGCGCGACTCGTCACCGAGCTTTTCAATGGACTGCACGTCTTCGACGACCACGACCTGGCACTGCGAGAGCATAGGAAGCGTTTGGGCGCGGTCGAACACTTCGTCCCAGTCCGTGTTCCGCACGGATATGCGCGAGAGATTCCAATCGCGAGAAGCGGAATCGGTGAAGGTGTCGATGATCTTGTTGCGGCAGAGGTCACGCAGATACGGATCGGTTCCAACGAGCACGATCACGGGGACCGGCTTGCGCGCAGCGAGCCGCGCAATCAACTGATCCGTAGTGTGCCCGCGAGGAGCCTTCGATTCAAAACGATCGCCGGAACGAGAAAAGCCGCGAGCCATCAGAAACCCTCCAGGACATTGGAAACGACTCGAGCAGCGAAGTCGCGAGACATGCGGTCGAAAGCCGGGTCCTGCTCCTGGAAAAAGCTCTGGACGTCGGTCGAGATTTGATACTCCTGCCTGAAGACCATGTCGTTCGCGTGGTAGATCGGTTTCTGGGTGTGATTATCGACCAGCGACACCCGGGCGTGGACGGTGACGAGCATCATGGTCACTTCGCCGGTGGTGGCGTTGAACAGCATGGGAGTAGCCACCGCTGATACGACTTCACCGTGAAGAACGGCGTCCGCATTGCTTGGATTTTGGGCGATGTGGAATTTCGTGCGTTCAAGAAATTCCCGGATCACGGCTTCGGTCATACGCTGTTCGATGCGGTACCGTGTTGTGTCGTTCTTGAACGCAGGAATCGCGATCGTTTGCAAATTGGCGGGAAGGTTCGAATAGTGCCCCGCGACGTGGTAGCCACAGCCGGCGAGGAGAGAGCAGAGCAGGACGAGGACTGCGCGGAAAGCGGGGCGAATCTCGGAGCTGAAACCCGCCCCAACGGGCCGACCCCCTAAAAGCCACGGACAACTACAGAGAGGGCGTGCCAAGCAATTCCTCCGCGATACGCACGGCGTTCGTTGCCGCGAAACGAAGATTGTCGGCTGCGCCCCACAACCAAACGCCCGCCGCGACGTTCGGGTCGGGCTGAATGCGGCCCAATTGAATTCCGTTTTCACCGGCAACGCTGATGTTAGTGGGCGGAGGATCGGCGGCCGTTGCAATTTTTACCCCTAGACTGCCAAACGCCGCTTCGAGTCGCTCCGTCGCCGGCGCTGAATCGAATTCCACGAACGCGGCGAAAGCATACCCGTAAAACACGGGCGCTTGCACCAATTGAATTGCCGGAACCGGCGCATAGCCCTGGAGAAGCTGTGCTACGTCGCCCGCAATCGTATTTCGGATATCGCCGAGGCGGGGTTTGCCGCCCTCACGCTGTTCGGAAGCCAGATTGAATGCGACCTGTTGACCGAACACAGCCTGCTCGATGGGACGAAAGGAAAGGAGACTCGCAGTCTGCGTTTCGAGTTCCTCGATCCCCATTTCGCCGTGCTCCGAGACGGGAGGAAAGAAGAGCAGCACGATTCGACGCGGCGAGAAAGACGCGAGCGCGGCCGCGACCGTGCAGGCAATCATTACCGGCGCGGGCGGCGCGTAAAACGACACACGCGATGAAGCGGCCTTCGGCTGAACCGCAAGCGATGGAATTACCGATCGCAGCGCGGGAATCGCCGCAATCGTCCGTTCATTTGCGGGCGCAGAACCGCTCAAGTAGATAACCGTGGCTCCGGCATTGAGTGCGGCGGACCAAGTGGCTTCGGCAATCGGCACAGTGCCGGTAAAAAATGCGAAGCGAACACCTTCGAAACTGTCCTCATCAAGCGCGCGGACAAAGGTGGGCTCGCCGGCGGCTTCCGTTAACGTGCCGGCCATTATGGTTTCGTCGAGGAGCACGACGTCGGACGCGGGAAAGCTGCGGTCTTCGAGAACCTGCTTGAGTTCTTTTCCACGGAGAGATGCAGCTCCGACGATGGCTACGCGAGCAAGATTTTCCGAGGGGGGCATGTCTATGCGGCGCGAGAAGCGATGTGGTGGCGGACATAGCGCACGACTTGCACGATGATGCCGTGAATGACGTACGCGCTCGCGATGAGCATCAGCACGATCTGAGAGAAATAGACGATGGACCCGATGAGCAGCGCCATCAGCACGACCGCGAGTGAGGTCTGGCGACGTCCCCATTGCACGTTCTTAAAGCTGTAGTACCGAATCTGGCTGGACATGAGCACGCCCAGCACGATCACCAAAATCGTCCAGAGAATCGAGACACGCACGTCTTCAATCGGACTGCCGAAGCCGTGCACGCACGCTGCGATCATGCCGGCGGCCGCGGGCGTGGGCATTCCGACGAAGTAGCGGCTGCCGCCACCCATCCCCTGGATATTGAAACGGGCCAGCCGCCATGCGCAGCATCCAAGAAAGAAAAAGCCCGCGAGCCAGCCCAGTTGAACGAGGTGCAACTCGGGCGAAGCGTTCCCGAAAGCCGCAGAATGCACGCCCCAGGCATAGGCCAGCACGGCCGGAGCGATGCCGAAGCTGATCACGTCGGCAAGAGAATCGAATTGTTTGCCGAATTCGCTGCTGGTGTGCATGGCGCGGGCAATGGCGCCGTCGAAGGAATCGAAAAGGATCGCAATACCGATCGCGCGAGAGGCGTAGTCGAAGCTGGCGTTCGTTCCTTGTAAAGCGGCCAGAATTGCGTAATAGCCGCAGAACAGGTTCGCGACCGTGAACATGCTGGGAAGGAGATAAATCCCGCGACGCAGGCGGTGATTTCGGAAGGGTGGACGAGGGCGGTAGTCCTCGTCGGGTCCAATTGGATCTAAATCGTTGAATTCCATTTTGCCAAGATGCTGGCGCCGCCCCACACGCGTTGGCCACGGCGCACAAGAATTTCGGCTGCTTCGGGCAGCCACACATCAACTCGAGAACCGAAGCGAATCATGCCCACTCGCTCGCCGAGAATGACTTGGTCGTCAACCCGTTTCCAGCATAGCACGCGACGCGCGATGGCTCCGGCGATTTGTTTGAAGACCAACGTGCCGGCAGGCGTCTGTATGGTGATGACGTTCTGCTCGTTCTTTTCGGACGCAGCCTTGCGCAGCGCAGCGTAGAACTTTCCGGGTTTATAGAGGACGCTGGTGATGCGACCGGCCATGGGCGCGCGCTGAATGTGAACGTCCCAGATCGAAAGGAAAATGCTGATGCGGCGGCCCCGCTGCCCTTCGAGTGGTTCGTCGACGATTTCGACGACATGCCCGTCCGCCGGTGACACGATTGCACTGGGATCGACGGGAATTTCGCGTTCAGGATCGCGAAAAAAGTAGAAAACGAAGAGGCCGAGAAAAATGAGAATGACGGCGGTCCACCACCAATGCGGGATCAGGCATAGAAGTCCCGCAATGAGGGGAGGAAGTCCAAACTTGTAGCCTTCTTTGACCATTCGCCGCCGTCTTCGTACGAGCCGCGTTCACACAAAACAGCACCGAGCCCGCGCAGGGATACCTTCAAATTTTCTTTGAGACAATACACTTATATTGTACGACGGAGCCAAGAAATTTGCCGGACGCTCAGTGTAGCGAAGGGTGCTGATGGCGGGCGACCATCGACTCCATTTCGTCTTTCAGGCGAAGTTTTAGCTTTTTGAGGTACGTCTCTTGTATCAGGTCTTCCGAATTCAAGTAGGTCTGCTTGAGGATTTGCTCGAGCTGGGATTCACAGCGAGAGTGCTCTTCTGCCAGGCGCCGAAACTCTGGATTGTGGGTCAATAGGGATTGCCGAACCTCTTGAGTAGAAAGCGGCATCCATTCCCTCCTGGTTGTAGCAGCGTTCACATGACTGTAAGAATTATCATAAGGCGCGCGCGGGCGCAAATGGTTAGGGACGGGATATGGTTAGGGACGGGATGTGGATTATCGCGCATTCACCCCAGGGGAACGGTTTCAGTCCGGCGGACCGTTAACGCTTCGTGGACGAATGAGGGCCCGAGGCGCGTTTGCGTTCCGAGGGATCCCAATCTTCGGGCGGAAAGGCAATGCGCCAGAATAGAGGCGAGGCTTCGCTGAATTCGAGACCAACTTCGAGCTTGTTGCTGTCACGCTGGCCTATGAACGTCACCCGGCAAGGAAGTTCCTCTGCCGTTTTCGGATTGACGATCGAAACCTGCTGAGAACGCGTCAGTTGCGCAGCCAGATAGACCATACAGCCGTTGGCATTTACCGAGACCGTTCGCGTTTCCTCCTCGAAGGCATGCGTTCCCGTTCCGCCGCGCACGATTACGGGCATCGTGATCTGCAGGCGGTGCGTGCGCCTGCGCTCGGACGAGTTATCCGGTCCCGAAACGGGCGGCTTTGGATCGGCCATTCCAAACTCTCCTTCTCTATAGGGCCTTTGGGCGTTGCCCCAGTTTAACATCGGGCGGGACGAAACAAACCGGGCAACCGAAAGTACCAGATACTCTTACTGTACATCCGCCGTGGGTAGAAATCCTGCCGTCCATTTTCGGTTTATCGTAAAGACAGACAACTATGTCTTTATCAGCCAATTCCGATCCTACCCGCCGCCCTGTGTCAACGGACGCTGAGAAACAGTGCGACGACACCGTTGCGCTGGTGGAACCAGGTGCCTCCGCCGGAGACTTGCGTCAACACACGCGGCAACAGGGGTCAGAGAGCACGGAATCGGCGCGTACAACGGTCCTCGATCCCGAATCAGCCCGCCTGGGTGTCCTAAGCTCCCGGTATGACATCCTGAGCGAAGCAGGCCGCGGGAGCATGGGGAACGTCTATAAAGCGCGGGACCGCGAGACAGGCGAAGTCGTCGCGTTAAAGCTCCTGAAACAGGAAATCTCGTCCGATCAGACGATGATCGAGCGGTTCAAGAACGAACTGCTGTTCGCGCGAAGAATCACGCACAAGAACGTCTGCCGAATGTATGACTTTAATCGGATCGACGGAACCGCGTGTACGTCTATGGAATACGTTGACGGGGAGAGCCTTCGGTCGGCATTGAACCGCTCCGGCGGTATGACTGTTGGCAAGGCGCTGACCATAGCCAAGCAAATCTGCTCCGGTTTAAAGGAAGCGCACGCGCAAGGGATCGTTCACCGAGACCTGAAACCAGAAAATGTGATGATCGACACCCAAGGCAACGTGAAGATCATGGATTTCGGCATTGCGCGCTCGATGGAGGCAGCGACGCGTCTGACCGGGTCGATGATGGGGACGCCGGCCTACATGGCGCCCGAGCAAGTCACGGGCAAGCCGGTGGATTACCGCACGGACATCTACGCGCTCGGATTGGTTCTCTACGAAATGTTCACGGGCGTCCAGGCCTGTCAGGCGGAAACGCCTGTTGCCGCAGCTATGAAGCAGATCCGCGAAACACCGCCTCTTCCTCATGAAATCGATCCAACGATTCCGGTCGGAGTAGAAAAGACGATCTTGAAATGCCTGGAGAAGGAGCCAACGAGGCGGTTTCAGTCGGTTGCAGAACTGGAGAAGGCTTTGACGGCTCCCAGTGTCACGGATACGTCCCCTGGGTTTTCCGGCCGGGAAGGTCTGCCTTTATCCGCCTTATCAACATCCCTATCGACAAAAACGTCAGTGCGACGGCCCGTAGGGGGTTCGGCGCCGGCTACAGAGCGGCACGCGCGGCGCATCTCTCCGTTGGTCTGGACACTTTTGGGTGCGCTCCTGGTGGTTGCAACGCTGGCTGGTGCGCGTTGGGCCAGAATTACGAGAAGGGCCAGGTTGATTCAGCCACCCGCATCCCTTCCCGCGCCAAAGCCGCCGGCCATCGCATCAAGAACCACTGGAATCGGGAGTGCTCCGACGGCAGCAGGAGCCGCAACGACAGCCGGCACCGTGCATATTTCGCAAAAGACGAAGCCGCCAACCAAGGATCGAGCGCCCGCGAGCGAAACAGTTCGCGTCACTCCGGGTCCGCTTTCCGGAGAGAGTTCCAAGCCGCCGATAGACACCGAGGTGTTTCCTCGTGTTGAGCGTGGAGTGAAGAAATCAGCGCGACAAATCGAACTCGAAAAAGTTCCGGCCGACGTACAACAACGTGCGAATAGCGCGTTCGGTGAAACGAAGAACCCTGCAGCCGATCCGTCGGCCACCGAATTTGTATGGATCGGACGGTACGAGCGCGAGCGTCGAGCGCAAGAAGCGGTTCAGACTATTCGTAATCTTGGGCTGCCGGCCCGCATTACTCGGCACGGCTGGCAACGAGCCTTTTGGGTGGTGGCCGGGCCGTTCACTCCAAAAGAGGCGCCGGACGACGTGGCCTGGCTCAAATCGCAGGGCTTCAAAGGCGCGCGCGAGATTCGGCCAGCGGCAGCCAGCAAACAGCGCCGAAGCCAACCGGAATGATGAATGCGTAAGCTTGCCAGTCGCGCGGAACCACGGGGCCCCTCGGGAACTGTCCTGACAGCCATCCCGCAATCCGGTTATGGCGCACGTACAGACAAGGGACGAGTGCGCGAGAACAATGAAGACAGCTTCGCGGTCCAATCCGAACTGAACCTGTTTGTACTCTCAGACGGAATGGGCGGTCAAGCCTCCGGCGAAATCGCAAGCCGAATTGCCACCGAAACAGTCGTCGAGTATTGCCTCGCCGCAGAACGCGACTCGCTCTCGGTCCCGGAGCTTGAACGTCTATCGGGCCTATCCGACGCGTCGAGCCAGCTGGCAGCGGGCGTTCGCCGCGCTAATTCAGCAATTCGCAGTGCCACGATAGACCACGCTGAACGCCAGGGCATGGGCGCCACGATTGTGGCTGTGCGCTTTGAAGGCTGTCGTATGAGCGTTGCGCATGTGGGCGACAGCCGGGCTTACCGCTTCCGTTCGGGCCAACTGGAACAACTCACACGCGACCACTCGTTCGTCTCCGAGCAGCTTCGCCAAGGACTGCTCACGCCAGAAGAAGCCGAACAGAGCCAGTTGCAAAACGTCCTGCTGCGCGCGCTTGGACCAGAACCGGACGTCGAGATCGATGTCACCGAGGAATTAGTGCTCGATGGCGATGCGGTCCTGCTGTGCTCGGACGGGTTGACGCGCGAAATCGGCGACGCGCAGATCGCTGCGATTTTGGAACAGGATGAAGAGCCCCAAGCAGCGGCGGATCACCTTGTGGAGGCAGCCAACGAAGCGGGCGGCGCGGATAACATAACGGTCATGGTGGTGCGGCCCGCTGGAAAGCGCGGCGGGGCTTTCGCGCGAATCGGGCGGTGGCTGAAAGGGCCCAAAGAATCGTAAGGAAGAGCGGCGCATGTCGAAGCTCGTCTTGAAATTCGAGAATGCTGTACTGCAAGAAGTGGCCGTCGGCGAAAAGGAAGTCAGCATCGGCCGATCGCCGGACAACGCCGTGGTGATTGATAATCCTGCTGTTTCGCATTACCACGCACGCGTATTCAACGAAGAAGGCCGCCTGATGCTCGAGGATTTCGGCAGCCTGAACGGCACGTTCGTGAACGGCCAGCGCGTCAAGATGGTCGGACTCAAACCGGGAGACTCAGTGACGATCGGCAAGCACACGATTGTCGTCACCGATTCAAGGGAAGTTCGCGCGCATATCGCCTTTCCCTCCGCCGCGAAGGGAGCGCCTAAGATCAATGAGACAGTGATGCTGGACACAAAGGATCGCCGCGAGTTTCTGCAGAAGGTCGCTTCAAGCGGCGAAAGCTCGCAAGTCTCTCCGGGCCGGTTGAAAATTCCCACGCTTGTCGTCAAGAAGGGCCGAACGGATCACGGCGAATACTCGCTGACCGACAAGCTAACCGTCATCGGCAAATCGGCAATGGCCACGGTAAAACTGAAGGGCTGGTTCGCGCCCGCAGCCGCGGCGCAGATCAATCGCCGCGACGACAATGATTACTACGTCGGGGCGGCAGACAAAATTCCTAACGTGAACGGCCAGCCGATCGTCAAACCGGTGAAATTGTCGAGCGGAGACGTAATCGCGGTGTCCGGAGTTGAATTGGAATTCGTGTACCGGGACTGATTAGGTTTTGGCAGGCGTGGGCGCGGCTTCGCAACACCCAGGCATTACAGCGCGCGATCAAGCAGAAGCGCTTCTTCCGTCGGGTTCGAATAATAGCGACCGCGACGTCCAACGATCTGAAAACCGAGGCGAGCGTAAAAGCTCTGCGCCACGACATTCGAGGCGCGCACTTCGAGCAGGATGCGCCTATCGCGGCCACGCTTGCTCCACTCGATGACTTCCTGGAGGAGCTGCGATCCAATGCCGCGCCCGCGCGCGTCGGGCCGCACGCCAAAATTCAAGATTTCGCTCTCTCCGAGCAGAGATCTGGCAACGAGAAATCCCGACAATCCCGCGTCGTCTTCGGATACCCATCCCGCCATCGCGCCGCTCACCGAGCGCTCATAATCCGAAGCCGACCACTGTGCCACCTCCGGGCAGGCACGCTGAATCGCAAGCACATCTTCGATGTCGGACAGCTCCAGCCTGCGGATCGACACAACGTCACGCGTGGCCCTTCCAATGGAGTTCGGCATCCGAACGCCGGACATAATTGGCATCGAGGGTAATCGCGTCCGCAACTTCGCCGCGCTGGGCCGCGCGATAGGCGAGTCGCCCAACGACAGGCGCGAGAACAGGCGAGACCGTTTCGCATGGCGCAGCCCGATCGCAAAGCCGCCTCTGCAAATCGCCGAACGCGGCGAAATGGGGCGATACTACGACAAGATTTCTCTGTGTCGCTATCGCGGATAGAAATTCATCCGGAGTTCCTACGCGGTCATCGTCGCGGCGAGTGAGATTTCCGTCGCTCCGGCCGTAGAACCCGAAATAAACCTCGCCGCGACGCGCGTCGAGCAAAGGGACGAGCAGTCCTTCAGCGGGAGACTGGTCGGCGATTGCTTGTAGTCCGCTGACCGGCACCACGGGTTTGCCATACACTTCCGCCCAGCCTTTCGCAGCGGTAAGTCCCACGCGCAGTCCCGTAAATGAACCCGGTCCCGCATTCACCGCAAACAAGTCGAACGCATCCCGGTCGAGATGAAGCTCCGCGATGAGAAACTCCAACTGGCGGAACATACGCGACGAATACGTTTCGCCGGTATCCGTCGCGATTACGCCGATGACTTTTTCACCGCGCAAAACGGCAACGCTTCCTGATGGAGATGCGGTATCCAGAGCGAGGATCAACACAAGCGGTATTATACGGGATTTACCGCAATTGCCGGACCAAACCGGGATAGATCGCGCGGTTTCCGTAAGATTTCTTACCCTAGAAAACTACTGGATTTGCTTGACGTAAGCTCCACCTGTGCCTAAAATTTCAACATGGAGTTTGGGGAGGGACCTTTTACCTATGGACTTTAAGCTCGGAGAAAAGGTTGTATATCCAAATCATGGTGTAGGCGTTATCGAACAAATCAGTTTTGGTTATCTGAACGGCCGGTCGGAGCGCTGCTACATGCTTCGAATTGTTTCCAGCGGCCTCAAAGTGATGGTTCCTCAATCCAACGCAGAAAACGTGGGCTTGCGCTCGGTGATCCGCACAAGCCAGGCAAACGAAGTCATCTCTTATCTCGAGAAGGGCCGCTCGGCCTCGCATCACGACTGGAAGCACCGTTTCAAAGAAAATTCGGACCGTATGCGCACAGGGTCTCTGATGGAAGTCGCGGCTGTTCTGAAAGGTCTCGTCGCGCTGAGCCGCACGAAACCGCTTTCTTTCCGAGAGAAAAAGATGCTGGAACGTGCCAAGTACCTGCTCATCAGCGAACTGGCTACGGTGCGCAACTTATCCGAGGAGGTGGCCGAAGGTAATATCCTTCGCGCTCTCGCCAAGGCCAAGCTGCAGATGCCGCAGACACAAACTGCGGCCGACTAGCTTTCTCCTTCTTTTTCACGGGCACAACGTTCACGCGTTGTGCCCTTTTTAGTTTGCCCTTTTGGTTTTGCCCTTCCGTCTCCGCCGTCCCTTTGCCGCATGCGGCCGATCGGGACCGTCGGTCGCGACGCCCCATCCGCCGCCCCCCGGAGTTTCAATGCGGATTATATCTCCCGCTTCAACGTAGAACCCAGATTTTGAGCCGATCGGTGTACGCCGGCCGCGCGATATGAGTTCGGTTTTGCCACGTGCTCCCGGGGAACCGCCGGCCAATCCGTAAGGCGGGATCTTCCGTCGTTCAGCCAGCACGCCGGCCTGTGCGTTGGTCAAAAATTCCAGCTCGCGAATAATTCCGTCGCCGCCTCGAAACCTCCCTGCTCCGCCGGAGCCTGCCCGCAGACTGTACCGGCAAAGCCGAACGGGATACGTGATCTCCAGGACTTCCGTCGGCGTGTTCAGCGAGTTCGTCATGTGCGTATGGATTCCGCTGATACCATCACGCCCGGGGCGCGCCCCCATTCCTCCCGCAATCGTTTCGTAATAAGCGAACGTCTCGCCGCTGTGGCCCTGCCGCGTATCCGCGCCGCCGAAGGTTAAGTTATTCATCGTGCCCTGGCTTGCCGCTGGAATCCTGCCGGGCACCGCGCGAGCCATCGCGCGGAGCAGAGTGTCGACGATCCTCTGCGACGTCTCCACGTTCCCGCCTGCGACGGCTCGCGGCGGTTGAGCATTCACGATCGTTCCCTTCGGCGCAATCACGCGGATGGGTCGCATCAAACCCGACGTCGCCGGGACTTCTTCGTCGAGCAAACATCGAAACACATAAAAAACGGCAGACTCCGTGATCGCCGCAACCGCGTTGACGCTGCCCTGGCACTCCGGCGCAGACGCCGAGAAATCCACTTCCGCGCGTTCGCCGCGAATGCGAATCTCCACGGCGATGCGAATCGGGTCGGCGGATACTCCGTCGTCGTCCAGATAATCTTCGCCACGGTATGTTCCGTCCGGGATTCCTCGGAGGACAGAGCGCATCATTTCCGCCGAGTAGTCCAGCAGGAATTGGCTATACCGCGCCACTTCCGCGCGACCGTAGCGCGCGACAATCTCTTCCAACCGGCGCGCTCCAATCCGGCACGATGCAATTTGAGCGGTCAGATCGCCCTCACGTTCGCGGGGCGTGCGCACGTTGAAGAGAAGAAGCTGCAAGACGCCCTGCACGACTCGTCCGCCCTGGAAAATCTTGATCGGCGGGATCCGGATGCCCTCCTGGAAAATCTCGCGTGAAAGCCCCATGGAACCGGCATGTGCACCGCCGATGTCGGCGTGATGCGCGCGATTCGCCACGAAGAACATTGGCTGCCGTTCACGACGCAAGAACACAGGCATTACCATCGTGACGTCCGGGAGATGCGTGCCGCCGGCGTAGGGATCGTTCAGGACAGCAATGTCGCCCGGACCCAGTTTGACGGCGCGGACGACTGCTTCCACCGATCGCGGCATCGATCCGAGGTGCACGGGCATATGGTCGCCCATCGCAAGGACGTCGCCAGCCGCGTCGAACACGGCGCACGAATAATCGCGCCGCTCTTTTATATTGGGAGAAAAGGCGGAACGCCGCAGCGCAGCGCCCATTTCTTCCGCGACGGAATGGAAGAGGTTCTTAAATATCTCCAGGCGCGTCGGATCAGGTGCTCGCCGCATCAGTTTGCAACTCCACGCGCTCTCGGGCGCTTGCGACTCGCGTCCAGAACAATGTTCTCGAACGTGTCGACGTGGGCGTTCCAGCCGGGAGGCACGACGGTTGTTCCGCTGTATTCCGCTATGATGGCGGGCCCGCTGATGCAATTTCCCGCGCGCAGCTTTTCGCGGACAAAGATTGGCGTTGGCCGGAATTTTCCGCCGAACGCAACGCGTCTGTGCGTAAGTATTGCGCCGCGAGCATTCGCCGAGCCGAGCCGCTGCCGAGGCCAATCGACGGCGGGCGTCCGGCCGGTGAGGCGCGCTCGCACGTTTACAACTTCCACTGTTCGCCCAGCGTCGGCATATCCGTATCGACGCTCGTGCTCGGCATGAAATGCTTTCAGAAAATCGCCGCTCGCGGGAACCGTCAATTCGTAGGCCTGGCCGACGTAACGAATGTCGAAGAATCGATCGATCCGCACGTGACGCGCATCGAAGCCCTCCGCGCGCATCTCGCGCAAGCCTTCCTTTTCGATCCTTGCGAACACCGATTGAAAACGTGTTTGGGCTTGTGCGATCGATGCGGCCGCGCTCAAGACGCTGTGAGACAACTCCTTGACTACATCCGCCCGCAAAATGCCCAACGCCGATAGCGCGCCCGGAAATGCCGGGACCAGCACGCGAGGAATACCGAGACTCGCCGCCAGCGAGCACGCATGCAAGCCACCGGCGCCGCCAAACGCGACAAGCGCGTAGTCGCGCGGATCGCGGCCACGTTCAATCGAAATCACGCGGATCGCCTTCTCCATCGTCGCTTCGACCACGTC
This sequence comes from Candidatus Acidiferrales bacterium, assembly GCA_036279175.1. Lineage (GTDB taxonomy): Bacteria > Acidobacteriota > Terriglobia > Acidiferrales > UBA7541 > Palsa-295. The sequence goes on from DASUJR010000393.1 coordinate 18,281, forward strand.
CAGAATTCCTTGCGCGAACTGCTCGATCGACTTGATGCCGGCCACGCGTCGAATCGCGCGTTGCATAAAATCACGTGTGCGGCGGTCATCGAGGCGAAAATCGCCGCCTAGCAATCCCTCGCTGCCGAGCCGGCCAAGGATCAAGTGCGCATCGGTGACGGTGGGCAGCTCGCCCCGTCCATAACAGATTGGGCCTGGATCAGCGCCCGCGCTCTCCGGACCAACTCGCAAAGCGCCTGCGCGATCGAAGCGCGCAATCGATCCTCCTCCCGCACCGACGGTATGGATTTCGAGCATCGGCACGGCGACAGGCAGGCCAGCCACGATTGATTCGTTTGTCGTGCGGAGCGCTCCTTCGATCAGCGACACGTCCGTGGACGTTCCTCCCATGTCGAAGCTGATCACGCTGCCGTATCCGCTCTCCGCGATCTGCTTTGCACCCAATGCGCCGCCCGCCGGGCCCGAAAGAATGGTTCGCACGGGCTCCCGTGCAGCAATTCGCGCGGACAGAATCCCACCATTCGACTGCATCACGCGTACGCGGGCCGTGCCATGGCTCGCACGCGTCCGGCTGTTTGCGCCAGCGGAGATTGAGGAAGCCACAGCTTGCGCATCGCGCTCGATTTCCTCGAGGTACGCGCTCATCACCGGCGCAAGATATGCGTTCACCACAGTTGTCGACGTGCGCTCGAACTCGCGAAATTCTGGCAGGATTTCGTGCGAAACGGAAACCGTGTAGCCTTCGGCGCGCAAGCGACGAGCAAGCATGCGCTCGTGTTCCGGCCGCAAGAACGAAAAGAGGACGCACACGGCAACCGATTCCGCGCGCGAAGCTCGGATTCGTTTGACCACGCGTGAGATTTCGGCGGCGGACGGCTTAATCACCACTTTTCCATCCGCGCCGACTCGTTCGCGCATGCCGATCCGGCGTTCGCGAGGCACCAGAGGATCGGGCCGCTCGACAAATAGGTCGTAGAGGCGCGGTCGCGCCTGCCGCCCGATCTCGAGCACGTCCTCGAACCCGGCTGTTGTAACCAGCGCCACGCGTCCGCCACGCCGCTCGAGCAGCGCATTGGTGCCAACCGTTGTTCCACAAAGCAGATCCAAATGGCTCCAGTCTTCGTCGGGCGTACGTGAACGGATTTCGGAAAGGGCGTTCGCAATAGCCTTGGCAGGATTTCCCGGAGTCGAGGGAATCTTCAAGATTTCGACGCGTCCACGGCGCAGAAAGAGGCAGTCCGTGAATGTGCCGCCGGTATCAATCGCCACGCGCATGACCGCACATTCTACACGGTATGTTCATCATTTTATGATGTTTATGCGCTTAGCCCGTCGCTGGCCGCCGAGGAAGTTCAAGGAGACCTCCGGTGGTTCTCTTCTGGAAACACGACGCGCCGAAACAGCCGGCCGGGCCGGGGCAAGCCGTTAAAATTGGGTGAACTACAGACCTCCCGGAAGCACACCGTATGACGATTGAAACCGGTGCACCAAAGTCGCTGGTCGAAACCCTGGTCAAACCCGAAGACCAGGAACTCGCTCGCAAACGCGAGGAGCAGGCCGCCGTCGAGGGTGAGTTGGCGGATTGCGAGCTTCGAGCCGCCAATCTTCGCGCCGAACTGGGCGCGTTCGAGCGCCAATACCTACATTTTGTAGGATCGCGATATGCAGAACTGGACGAATTGAACGCGGAAATCGCCGAAAAAATCGCCGAAACGCAGCCTGACAACGAGCGCGCTCAGCGAGTCGCTCGCGAGGCTCGTGCCCGCGCGGCCAGCACGAAATCGACAGCCGGAGAGAAGTCGGCGAACGAGCCAAAGCCGTTTCGCGCCTCGGCTGAATTAAAACGCCTGTATCGCGATGTTGCGCGGCGCATCCATCCGGACCTGACATCGGATCGCGACGATCGCGCAAAGCGCCAGGAACTGATGGCGCAAGCTAACGAAGCGTACGAGCGCGGCGACGAAGCCACGCTCACGAAAGTAGTCAGAGAGTACGAATGCAGCCCTGAAGCGGTGAAGGGCGATGGTGCGGGCGCGGACCTGATTCGCGTCATCCGCCGCATAAGCCAGGCGCGCAGCCGCCTTACCGAAATTGAGGCGGAATTGCAGGACTTGCTGCGCTCGGACCTGAATCAGCTTAAGGCGCGCGTTGACCAGGCTGAGGAACATGGCCGCGACGTGCTAGCCGAAATCGTTGGCAAAGTCGACGAGCAGATCGCGCAAGTGAAGCGCCGCCTTGAAAATATTCAACAACAGGAAGGCGCATAGAAGATGGGCGCGGACGTGCGAGAAACCTCACCCGGCGGCCACATCGTTCGCGCAACGACAAATACGCTTGCCATTCGCTCGGCTGCGCTGGTTGCCCGCGGGCTCCGCGATCTCGCGCGCAACGCAAACTGGCTGACTGCAAAAGTCTTTGCGGGACGCTCGGCACAACTCGCGCTGTCCCCTCACGGACACGTGAGCGCGGTTGCGCCACAAAGGAAAGGCGAGCCGCAACGACTCGTCGTGTATGACGCTGAGCGCGGCGCACCCACCATCGCGCTAACGGTCCCGAATGAAGCTGTGTCCTTCAGTTCGCAGCTCGGCGCTCGCGCTGCGTTTGCGTGGTCGCCCAGCGCGCAATTTCTAGTGGCGGCGTGGGGATTGTGGGAGCCGGCGCTGCATCTGTTCGACATGCACAGCAAGATGTTTCTGGGCACGTTTGGCGAGTTCGCCGAATTCCCGCGATACATCCGCTGGTCGGATCTGGGGCGTTATTTCGTGTTATCTGGAG
>DASUJR010000394.1:0-7404 GCA_036279175.1 Candidatus Acidiferrales bacterium
TCCGCCGCCTCTGTGCGCGAACTCGTGAATGTACTGGGAGTGTGAAGCCGCGAACGGGCCTGTGCACCTGCTGCCACAGTAGCTAAATCGCGGAAACAGGCTTTATTGCTGACGTCGGGCCGATGCTGTGAGCCGTTGCTCGTATTAGTTTGGACGCATACCTGCCGTCGGGCCGCCGATATACCGCTGGGATTTGCTAACCTGATTCTACGGAGCACCAAACAAACGTGAGTTTTTCCTCGGACAAATACGGAAAGGGCGCGTCGGCGCAGGCCGGCGGCGCCACAGGATCCGCACGTCCAGAGCGCCGATTGACTGTTGGGCTCGCTCGCGCGGCACGGTTCGCCGTCATGGTGGCGCGGAGCCGTGCGGCCGCTCAGGTAGAAGTGGCGGACATGCTTGCCGGAATGTACCTCTACGAGTGGGAACGTCTTGCGCCGTTTTGGCCCGACCGCGACGCCATCGAGACTTTGCTTCGACGAATCTGCAGCGTCAGCCCACAGCGCTGGAATCATTTGATCGAGGCGTACGACAAGCAGCGTCGCGCGGAACAGGCCGAAGCGTCATCTCCGTGGCGGCGGCTCATGCAGCGCACACGGCCCACAGAGCATGAGAAAGAGTCGGATCAGGATCATCTTCCCTACTCGCTCGAGCTCGAGCACGTTATGCGCTCTGCGGCCGAGATCAGCCCGTTTCGCGACGATCTGGGCGAGCTCCCGATTCCTGTCCTGACCAGCGAATGCGTTCTGGTTTGCATCGCCTGCAACGACGATTCCGAGCTCGGTCCGAATTTGCGTGCGACCGGCCTCGACCTTCCCGCCCTGGAACGCGCCGCGCGCGATCCGCGCCGTGTCCCCCACCGCTGAGAATGGAAACTGGAAAAGAGAAAATGGAAATGAGCGTGCGGCGGCGCCATCACTCCCAGGCTGATCTGCAGATTCCGCAAACCGAACTGACGGCAGACCTCGAAAATACAGCGTAAATTCCGGCTAGATGATCATTTTCAGGCGCGGCCATAATTTGCCGAGCGGCGCAACGGACTTATGACAAACATAGATCGGCACGCTGCGCTCGATGGGTGTTCCGTGGGGGTTGAGGGCGCGTGCTACAAGATCCGCCTGGCCGAAATAGCGGCTGTAAATGTCCGACCGCTCGCCCACCAGGATCACACACGCACCGGAATAATTGCGCGGGCCCCAATCGTAATAGCTATTGTGCCCGCTGATCGCGGCCGGCAAGCCTAGCTTGGGACCATAGTAGTCTATCGCTCCCGCTTCGCCGTAATTCCCCGCAAAGATTGCGCAACTTCCCTGCTCAGCGGCCGGCAAGCCGTGATACACGCGCGCCACCGAATCGGCGAGATTCTGCCAGCCAAACATGTCCGCATAGAGCTGTGGAAGGCGCCCGGTCACGTCACGTTCGGTCTGCACTCGAAAGAAGTGCGGAAAGAAATTTTCATATTTGAGGAAAGCATTCACGGGCAGGATCGGGACGGCCCACGGCAACATGATCAGCCCCGAAATCAACAGTATCGGCACCAATGCCTTACGCTGGCGCTGGCGTGAAATGGACGTCACGCGCTCCCATGAGACAGCGCCCGCGGCGAACAGCATCGGATAAGCCGGAAGCGGATAGTAGCTCTTGCCGTGGCCCACAATGAAAATGGCAAGCACGATCAGGTAAGCCCATCCGAGAAACCGGAACCGGCGCTCGTCCGGCGCTGCGAAGCACCAGATTAGCCCCGCGAGCCAGATCGGAAGCGCCAGCGGATTCATAAACAAAATCTGCTGGCCCAGAAATACGAGCGGCCCAGTCGGCTCGTTCTTGAACATCTGCGCGTTGCGCACCACTTCGATCTGAGGCCATCCGTGGTGCGCCTCCCACAGCAAGTTGGGCATGAACAGCGCCAGCGCGATCAGCCCTCCGATCCAAATCCATTTCGAACGGAGAATCGACTTGTTCCCGGTGAGCAGGAGCCCTGCGATCAGGGCAAATCCGAAGACGATCATCGTGTGCTTATTTTCGATGCCGATGCCGGCGATCGCGCCGAACGCGAGCCAGAGTTTCGGGGAGCCGCCCTTCGCGATTCGGATGGCGAGCCACGCGCAAAGCATCCAGAAGAGCGGCTCGAACGCATTCATGGAGAAAAAGCTGTCGAACGCCAGATACGCAGGCGCAAACAGGACGGCAAACGCGGCGATCAGTTGCGCCGTTTTCCCGCCGCCAAGCTCGCGCGCAAGAACTCCCGTTAGAACGACGACCGCTGCCCCGGCCAGAACCGGCAGAACGCGAATCGAAACGATGGAATTCCCGAACACGTGCCGCGAAAACCATGCGAACACAGCAACAAGCGGCGGCTGGTCGATGTATCCCCAGGCGAGGTGGCGCCCGCACGCCATGTAATACAGTTCGTCGCGGAAGAATCCGTAACGCGTTATGCCCGCGCATTGAAGGGTGATTTTCGCCAGTGCCAGGAGGAGGAGTTCGCGAAGAGCAAGCGCCGTGCTTTCGAGGCGTCGTAAGGAAGGCGCTTCGGCGAGAGTCTCTAAGCCGGTGGCAACGGTTGTCATAAGGGAACAGCCGCAGCGCGGTTCAACTTCGATTTCTCAATGACCGCCTCTCGGCGGCGCCGGCGCACGAATCCGCCGAGCGTCCGCTCAAAACAACGCGTCGTCGTCACGGCTTCACGCGCCGGCTTTTATCGTTGCCATTTTGATGGAATCGAGTTTCGGGAAACTCTTATCGAGGTAGGCCTTCCCCTGCCGCGTGATGGCTCCCTGGTCGGGACTCTCACCATAACCTGCGTAGAGGCTCCGCACCACGTCCATGCCTTGCGTCACTTCGCCGAAAGGCGAAAAGCCCTGTTTGTCGAGGAATGCGTTGTTACCCAGGTTGATGAAGAGTTGCGTCGTGCGTGTGTTGGGACCTGCCGTCGCAAACGTGACGTACCCCGGCTTATTACTCTGCGCCACGGGATCGTCCTTGATATTCGCGCTGCGCCACACCCCGTTCACGGCCGGGTCGGCGCTTAGACCGAACTGCACGATGAAATTCGGCACAATGCGGAAAAAGGCCGCGTCGTTGAAATAATTGTGCTTTGCGAGACTGTAGAAGCGGTCCGCGCCGAGCGGAGCCCAAGCACGCGTAACACGCACCGTGAAATTTCCCTTCGTCGTGGCAAATTCGACGTCGAACGCGTCGGGCGCCTTTTCATTCAACGTGCCGGGTTTCATCAATTCATCACTCATCGGTCCTCGATTCTGACTTTGGGCTGCCTTGGCAGCAGTCCCCTGGCTATATGCGCGCTAGCGGCGGCGTGTTCTCGTCCGGCTGATCAACAATACTGGCCGCACATTTAATGTCTGGTTGCCGCGGCTTTCGCGGGTGTCCGGTGCGTGACCCTTGCAGCAAGCGGCGTGATCGTCGCCGTCTTTATGATATCGAGTTTCGGATACTTTCGTTGGAGATATGGTTTGCCGCCATTCGTAATGTGGTCCTGATCGTTTGTGGTGGCCTCGCCATACCCGCTGTAGAGATTCTCGATCACCTGCATGCCCGAAATCACCTGCCCGAACGGCGCAAATCCCTGGCTGTCGAGCGAAGATCCGTTGTCCGCCAGATTGATGAACACCTGCGTCGTGCGCGTGTTTGCTCCCGCCGTTGCGAACGTGATCGTTCCAGCCTTGTTGCTTTCCTTCACCGGATCGTCCTTGATGGTCGCCTTTTCCCAGGCGCGATTGACCGCGCCACTGGGCCCCAGTCCGAACTGCACGACGAATCCCGGCACGACGCGGAAGAGCGCCATGTCGTTGTAAAAGCGGTGCCGCACGAGATTGTAAAAGCGATCCGCGCCGAGCGGGGCCCATGCGCGCGTCACTTTCACTACGAAGGGGCCTTTCGTCGTTACGAAAGTCACTTCGTAGACTGCGGGCGCCCGCATGTGCAGCGACGCCGGATGATATAGGGCCGGGTCGATACCCGAGCGCGAGTGCGCGACCGCCCGATGATGGGTCGTCGTGGCCTTGTGAGTTTGACTCGCGCCAACGATGGGCCCGAGTGCTACAACCAGTAAGAAAACAAACAGTGCGGAAAAACGATTCACAGCTTTTCTCCTTGTAATTTCTTTGCGGTAGCTTCCGCCGCTTCCATCACGCGCAGCGTATTGCCGCCGAGAATTTTCTGGACGTCCGCCTCGCTATAGCCGCGCTTGAGCAGCGCGTCGGTGATCTTTGGCAGGTCGGAAGCATCGTCCATGCCAAACGGGATCACTGAGCCGTCAAAATCCGATCCAAGCCCTACGTGATCGACGCCGCCCACCTTCACCGCGTGATCGATGTGGTCGATGATCAGGTTCCAATCCACGCGCGGCAGCTTCCCTTCGGCCATGAATTCGCGCGTCACCGTATTGTCTTCCACCTCATCGCATCCAATTTTGTTCGCGCAGCGTTTCGCCACTTCGGCGTTAATTTGGTCTTCAATCTGCCGGCTGTCCGCGTCGCGGAACTTCTGGCTCAGGAATCCAACGTGATAATTGATCTGGATCACTCCGCCTTTTGCCGCCAGGGCGCGGATCATGTCGTCGGTCATATTCCGCGGCGCATTGCACAGCGCGCGGCAGGACGAATGCGACGCGATCAAAGGCGCCTGGCTGACCGACAGCGCGTCCCAGAACGTCTTGTCGGAGACGTGCGAGATGTCCACCATAATCCCGTCGCGGTTCATCTCGCGGACCACCTGCTTGCCGAAATCCGTCAGGCCATTGTGCGCCGGCTTGTCGGTGGATGAATCGCCCCAATCCGTATTCACCATGTGCGTGAGCGTCATATAGCGAACGCCAAGAGCCGCGTAAATTCGCAGAACTCCCAGGTCGTCCGCGATCATATGGCCGCCTTCAACGCCCATCAGAGCTGCAATCTTGCCTTCCTGATGTGCGCGGCGAACGTCGGCCGCGGTTCGCGCGAGCATGAGGTCCTTCGGATCTCTTGCGACCGTCTGGCGGACGGCGTCGATCTGATCGAGCGCCTGCTTGACCGCCTCCGGCCCTGTGATCGTTCCCGGAATGTAAATCGAGAAAAAGATTGCCCCTAGTCCGCCCTCCCGCATGCGCGGAACATCAATATTGCCGTCGCTGTGCCGCACGCTAAGGTCGAAGGTGGGATCGAGTAGCCGCTGCGTCGTGTCATCGTGCGTATCGATGACGATCGACCGGAAATGCAGATCGTGGGCTTGCTTGGAAATCGCCGGCTTGTCGGCAGCTGTGAGCGCCGCGAGCGGCAGTACGATGGCGAAAGCACAACAGAGCGAAATGATCCACATGCGAGTCATTCTTCCCCCGAAATGAACGCAAGATTTTGCTACAGTTCCCAGTAAATCGAAAGTAGATTTAGCGCGGAGCTACTATGATCCGTCATGTGCGCAGCAAAGACGTCGTGATCGAGGAAGTCAGAATTCTACCGGGGAATAGGATCACAATTCCGGCAGCCGTCCGCAGAGCGTTAGGCCTAGGCCTGGCGATAAGCTGCGCGTTACGCCCGGGAGATATGCCGTGATCTTAGAGCGAGCCAAACGGCGACCCCTTTCAGCGAAAAGCAGGAAGTAAAGAAGGAAAAGCTCCACCCCGATCAGCGTCCTGCGAACCACGACTTGATCGCGTGCCACACAACCTGGCCGTTGACGGCCGCGATCGATTCCGTCAGCGGAATCCCCTTCGGGCAAACCTTCACGCAATTCTGCGCGTTGTCGCAATCCTGAATTCCTCCAGGACCCATCAGCGCGTCCAGACGCTCGTCCGCATGCATCGCGCCGGTGGGATGCAAGTTGAACAACCGCACCTGATTGAGAATCGCCGCGCCGACGAATTGCGTGTGACGGTTCACCTTCGGGCAAACTTCGAGGCAATTCCCGCACGTGATGCAACGTGCCAGCGGGTACCCGACTTCCTGCAGCGAAGGCGCCATGCGCGGTCCCTCGCCCAGGTCGTACGTGCCGTCAATCGGAATCCAGCATTTTGTCCGCTTCAGGTCGTCGAACATCTTTGCGCGATCCACCTGCAAATCGCGCACGAGAGGAAATTTAGTCAGGGGTTCTAGCCGAATCGGCTTCGCAAGACTATCGACTAACGCCGAGCATGCCTGCCGCGGCTGTCCGTTGATGATCATCGCGCACGCGCCGCAGACCTCTTCCAGGCAGTTCGCCTCGTAGCTGACCGGCGTCGTCTCGCGTCCGTCGCGCGTTACCGGCCGCTCGGCGATATCGCGCAGGCACTGGATCACGTTCATGTGCGGGCAATGCCGCAGTTCGAACTCTTCCCACCGTACAGCTTCGTCCGGCCGCTGCCGCCGTTTAACGCGAACGATGAATGTCCCTTCAGCCATAAATGTCTTTCGGGAAGCAAAGTGGCAAGGAAGCAGGACGCAAGGAAAACCTGCTGCTATTCGCCGTTACGCCAATGCTTCCAAAGGCTCGCCAACATCGCCCCAATCCGATTGACACGGTCCATGAGCGCGTTGATCGCTTCACTGGACGCGTATCCCTCATCCTTGCTCATTTCCAACCACAGCTTCACCTCATCGCAAGATCCGATTGCTACCCGCAGGTAGCGCTTGAACTCGGCGACGAATTCCGCTTCGCCCACCCTTCCACGATGTTCGCCGGTATCGATTGCGCCGCCCGGCGTAGCTGTCGAGCAAGTTCGAACTGCTCGAAGCCGGGAAAAGCCTTTGTCAATTTTGAAATGTCCAGAGCCGCCGCATACGATTCGCGAAAAACATCCAAGTCCCGAGGTGCGAATCGGCATCGCGGTTTCTCCTTGTCTCCTTACTTCCTTGCTTCCCTGCCTCCTGTTCTCATGCCTTTGCCGTGTACTTTCGCTCTCTTGGTGGAATCAGGGAAATATCCACCGGCTCGTATTCGAGCTTGATCTCGCCGCACTTGTAACTCGCCTTCGTCGTCTTGAGCCAATTCTGGTCGTCGCGATTGGGAAACTCCGGTTTCCAATGCGCGCCGCGACTCTCGTTGCGTTCCAGTGCGCCGAGAGTAATCACTTTAGCCAGCACGAGCATATTGCCCAGTTCGCGCACGAAATTCAGCGTCTGATTCGACCACTGCGTGCGGTCAGCCAGCGTGATCCGCTTGTAGCGGTCCTGCAGTGTGTCGAGTTGGCCGAGGGCTTTCTTCAAGTTGGCATTGACGCGAGTTACAGTCACGTTCGCCGTCATCAGCTGGCCGAGTTCCCGCCATATGGTCATTGGATTCTCGGCTCCGCCCTGCTGATTCAGCAGCGCGTCATTTTTATCCTGCTGCCGGACGCGCTCTTGCTCGTAGACGCTCGATGAAACACTCTCGCATCCTTTTTCGAGATTGCGTGCGTACTTCACGGCCGCAGGCCCCGCAACCATTCCGCCA
>DASUJR010000395.1:0-13246 GCA_036279175.1 Candidatus Acidiferrales bacterium
AAGTTTATGTCACGCGGTGAGACCTTCGTTCCGGTTAGCGCAGGAACCGCCTTTTGGGAAATCAAAATGCCGAAGACGAGCGCGGCGGTGACGCTGAACAACAAAGCAAAGTTGATAACGTAGTTGATGCGCTCGCGTACGGTTTGCTCTGTGAACAAGCGTCGGCTCTGCGTCACGATCCAATTCCAGGAGAGCAGTAAATGTGCGAGAACCATACCTATGACTGCCAGCCCGAGCCACTCGTGCACAACAAGGCCCATGAAACGAACGGTCATCAATGCGCAGACCGATACCAGCAAAGCTAAGTCCAGCCAGAAGGTCGTCTTCAAGCGCCAGTGCCGTTTCACGTTGAATCCTTAAATCGTTCTCATTCCGGATATACGTCAGACTTATATCGCAAGTGAGATCAAGCTGGCGACTGATCTTTAACTCCTGTGCAGTGGGCCTACCGGACATCTGGTAAAGCAGGGGGGCCATGTCCTTCCAGTCCGTCGGACAATGTGGGGTTGAATCTTTTAGCCTCTCTACGTTTCCTCTACTGCCCTCGATTGACGCTCTTGCTCGCCGCTTGTTACTCTGATTCTTCGGTTCGTTTGCATTTTTGCCCGCAACGTTCACCACGCCGGGCGCTTACATCGGAGGACACGATGGCAACTTCCTACGCTCTGAAGACGTACAAGAACTTCATTAACGGCGAATGGGTGGAATCGCGAAGCAACGAATCCATCGAGAACCGGAATCCGGCAAATCGCGACGAGCTGATCGGAATTTTCCCCGCTTCCTCCAAAAACGACGTTGCGCTCGCAGTCGAAGCTGCGCGTGAAGCGTACAAGGATTGGCGTCTCACGCCCGCGCCGAAGCGTGCCGAAATCATGTATCGTGCGGCGCAAATTCTTGTCGAGCGCAAAGAGGATTTCTCTCGCGACATGACCCGCGAGATGGGCAAGGTTCTCGACGAAACGCGTGGCGACGTTCAGGAGGCCATCGACATGACTTACTTGATGGCTGGCGAAGGTCGTCGCCAGTTCGGCCACACGACGCCTTCCGAGCTGCCGAACAAGTTCGCGATGTCCGTTCGTTCGCCCATCGGTGTCACGGCGCTGATCACTCCGTGGAATTTCCCGATGGCGATTCCGTCGTGGAAGATCATGCCCGCGCTCGTCTGCGGCAACACGGTGGTGATCAAGCCCGCGGAAGATACGCCGCTCTCAACGCACAATCTCGCGCAGGTTCTCGAGGAAGCAGGTCTCCCTCGCGGCGTCGTTAATGTGGTGTTCGGGGACGGGCCTGTCGCCGGCAAGGAACTTCTCGAGTCGCGCGACGTCAAGCTCGTCAGCTTCACCGGCTCGACCGAAGTCGGGCGCATCGTCAGCCAGTCGTGCGCGCCAAGTTTTAAGAAGTGCCATCTCGAAATGGGCGGCAAGAACATTATCGTCGTCATGGACGACGCCAATCTCGATCTCGCAATCGACGGCGCAATTTGGGGCGGCTTTGGCACCACGGGGCAGCGTTGCACCGCGGCCAGCCGCGTCGCCGTGCATAAGAAAGTCTATCCGCAGTTCGTCAGCAAGTTTATCGAGCGCGCGAAAGCCTTGCGCGTCGGTGACGGTCTCGACGCCCGCACGAACATGGGACCGGTGATCAACGAGCAGCAGCTCAACACCGTGATGAAGTACGTCGAGATCGGCAAGAATGAAGGAGCGAAGCTCGCCACTGGCGGCCATCTCCTCGAAAGCGGCGACTTCGCCAAGGGCTGGTTCCACGAGCCCACCATCTTCACTGACTGCAACGCGCAGATGCGCATCTGCCAGGAAGAAATCTTCGGCCCGGTCGTGTCCGTGATTCCGTTCGACACATTCGAAGAAGGCCTTGCCATCGCCAATGGCGTCACGTATGGCCTGTCCGCCGCTATTTACACGCGCAACGTCAACAATGCCTTCCGTGCGCAACGCGATCTCGAGACGGGCATCGTCTACATCAATGCGCCGACCATCGGAGCGGAAACGCATCTCCCGTTCGGCGGAATCAAGAACACCGGCAATGGCCATCGCGAATCCGGCGACGCCGCGCTCGATTTCTACTCCGAATGGAAGACGGTCTACATCGATTATTCCGACCGCCTCCAGCGCGCACAAATCGACAACAACTGACGCGCAGGGGACGAGACCAGTAGCGCCAGCGTCTCGCCGGCGGTTTTGTCTGCGTTGCTCCGGACGCCCTGGGCGACGAGCGTCGTCCTGAGCCTGTCTGCGGTGCCCGGCGGAAGAGTCTCCCGCTTTCTGCTTTCCCCGCGCTGAGCGCGGGCGCGAGGCGCAGTCGCCGCAGGTTTGTTTGTGTAGGGCACGGCCTGTCGTGCCTGGGCATCAGTAACCCGTGAATTCGTCTCGCGCGAAGAATTGTCTGCGAACTTCAAAGCCGCGGAGCGGCGATTGTATTTGGCCCGGCATGAAGCCATGCAGCCGCAGGCAGCTGGCGAAATGCCGGGAACTATGTCAGTAAACCGAAAGCAGTCCCGGGAGGGACGATTGACACTTCGCATCGAGAGAATCCCTGCTCCATTCCGCATCGCGCTTACCCTTTTCGCCCTGTTGATCTCTGCCGCCTGCTCACCCGCGTTGGCGTCCCCCGCGACAGCAACGTTCAAAGTTGGTGTTGCATCTCGCGCCTTCATACCCCCGGCGCCATACAACTGGCGCGCCGCGCACACGCACGCGCTGCTGACTACGATTTGGTATCCCGCCGCTCCCGCGTCAGTTGAAAAGCCGCAGACCATTGATCCTCCGAACGCGCCCTTGTTTTTCGCTGGAAAAGCCGCACCAAACGCCAAACTCGCCGCCGCTCCCTCCCGCTTTCCGCTCGTGTTGCTCTCACACGGCTCGGGAGGAGCCGCAATGCAACTCGCCTGGCTGGGAGAGTATCTGGCTGCCCACGGCTACATCGCTGCCGCCGTGAACCATCCCGGCAACAACGCCCTCGAAACGTACACGATTCAGGGTTTCACGCTCTGGTGGCTGCGCGCGCACGACCTGAGCGTTGTTCTGGACAAGTTGCTCGGCGACCGCACATTTGGCCCTCGCATCGACCGAACTCGCATCGGCGCCGCCGGATTTTCTCTCGGCGGCTATACCGTAATCGAAATCGCCGGCGGTATCACCAGTCCTCAAGCCGTCGTCGATTACTGCAACTCGCCGCGTAGTCGCGGCACCTGCAATACCCACGAATTTCCGGATCTCCTGCAAAAGGCGGAAGCCCTGCTCAAGACAGATCCCAAATTCGCCACGGCCTTCGCCGCCGGTGACCGTTCCTATCGCGACCCCCGTGTCCGCGCTGTTTTCGCGGTTGCCCCGGGCCTCGGCGCGGCCTTCTCCCCGCAGGCTTTAGCCAAGATTTCGATTCCCGTGGAAATTGTTGCCGGTGCCGCCGATCCCGTCGCCCCGCCGCCCGACAACGCCGAGTATTTAGCGCACCATATCCCGGGCGCCAAGCTCGTGATTTTGCCCGGTGGCGTTGCGCACTACACGTTCCTGCAGCCATGCACGCCGTCCGGCGCCAAGCATCTCCGCACGTATTGCGGCGATGCCCCCGGCGTCAACCGCGTCCACGTTCACGACAAGGTCTCCGCCATGGCCGTGCGATTCTTCGCCGCGCATCTTCACTAGCGTGGCATAGGCAGCTGCTTCTTCTGCTTTCCAGCTTCTGACCTCAAGTTTCGCTTTCTTCTCCTGTCCTTCCGGTCAGTTTCCGAACTGAGCAAACGCCTTTCACTTCGCGATTGCGAGCCTTCCTTTGCGCGCTACAGTGAATGCCAGTCCGGGCCTTGCCCTCTCAGCCGGGTTTGATCGCAAGCCCTGGCCCCAAGATGAATGGAGGAATTATGTGGAATAAGCAGTCCGATGCACCGTCAGCACCGTCGTCGTCATCCCAGCAGCCTGCGTGGCAACCAGCGCAGTCTGCGCCAGTTTCGTCCAGCCCTCGTCCCAGCGCGCCGGCAACGCGCACCGTTTCTTCCTTGGGATCCAGCATTGAAATCAAAGGCAAGGTTACGGGCGACGAAGATCTTCAGATCGACGGCAAAGTGGAAGGTTCGGTCGTTCTCAACGGCCAGCGCCTCACCGTCGGCCGCACCGGCCAATTGAACTCCGAAGTTTGGGCGCGCGAACTCGTCGTTTACGGCAAGCTCACCGGCAACATTCACGCCAGCGATCGCGTCGAGATCAAGAAGGACGGCTCGGTCACCGGCGACATCACCACCGCGCGCATCAGCGTCGAAGACGGCGCCTATTTCAAGGGCCGCATCGAAATCGAGCGCAGCAGTAGCCGCCATTCATCCGAATCGGCCAACGCGCCAACGTCCGAACTCGTCGGCGCCAGCACGAACTAAGGTTCGATCGCTCACTCCGTCCTGCGCGGGTGCCCACTCTCACTGTCTGGGGGTGGGAGCCCGCGTTTATTTTGTTGCACCAATCCGAATCGTCCGTCCGGTCTTCGCCGATTCTCGCGCCGCATCCAGAATCTCCGTCACGATCACATTCGTTGCGAGCGACGTTGGCCCCTCCGGCTTCCTGTGATCCAGCACCACCGCCCGCAGATACGCCAACTCGTTGTCATCAGGGAAGGGAATTGCCGTCGCCGTTTCCTCCTGCGCCTCGCGCTCTCCCGCTCGCCGCACCAGCACATGATCGCGCGCGACCGTCTTCACGTATCCCGTCTTCCCGTATACTTGAATGTCCTTCACATCGAACGGCCAGTTCCACGACGCCTGAATAATCGCCTGCGCCTTCGCGTATGTGACCAAAATTGTCGCTTCATCATCCACGCGCGGATAAATCTCCGGCTTGATCTGCTGCGTCACCGCCGTCACCGTCAACGGCTGCTCGTTTCCCGTCAGCCATTCCACCAGGTCCGCGCCGTAGCAGCCGAAATCAAACAGCGCGCCCGCGCCGTTCAGTTTCGGATCGACGAGCCACGCGAGAAACTCCGGCCCAACGCCGATCTCCTTCGGCCCGCTGTGCCCGTCCCGCGCGACGAATTTCCGCAACGGCCCAATCGCGCCCCCATGCAGCAACTGATACGCCTCGCGATTGCTCCGGTACCACGTCGTCTCGTAGTTGACCATCACTTCGATGTGCCCGGCCTCCGCCGCCCTCTGCATCGCTTGCGCGTCCGCATAACTCACCGCCAGCGGCTTCTCCATCATCACGTCGACGTGATGCCGCGCGCACGTCTCCACCACCATCTTGTGATCGTACGTGTCCGTGTATGTCAGTACGGCCTGCGGACGCGTCTTCGTCAGCATCTCGTCCAGATTCGTGTACAGCAGGCTCGTGTCGATCCCGTATTGCTTCGCCACGTGCAACGCGAACGCATGGTCCGGCTCCTCGATCCCGACGATCTGAATCAGCGGGCTGTGCAAGTATTCGTGGAAAAACCCGAACACATGCCCATGAGCCAGCCCCGCAATCGCCACACGCATCGCCGCCTGCCCGTGTCTTTGTTGCACATTTCTGGCAAAACACGAACCGGCCAGCGCTGCGACCAGGAGGATAAGGGAGCTCAGGCGGCTGATGGAGATTCCAGTGCTGGTCACGACTCCTCCACAAACGCGGCTTCCGTTGCCACAACATGAATAAATGAATTCCAATCGTGCACGAACAATCGACAGCAGAACGCGCCGCACGGCAGCTTAGGTTTGAGAAATTCGAACAGCGGAAAATGGTCGGGATCTTCAGAGAGCCCGTCAACTGTTATCCCTCCGCTCGATTTCGCGAAGAGGTGATCCTCGTCCGGAGGATCAATCGAGAAGTAAAGGGTGCCGCTCATACTCAACACTGCTGAGGAATACATGTCCCGATCCGGGCTGTCCGGTTGATGCATCCGAAGGCTTAACGTCACCGTCGCCGAGCGTTTAGTCGATATTGATCGCGGTTATCTTCGCATCATCAAAACCGTTCGGGAATCTCTGATCCAGCTCTTCGAACGTCATTCGAATCTCCCATTGATCGTGCCCTACACCTCTGTGCTCTCCGTCTTCTCTCTGCGTTCTCTCCGTCTCTGAGGCACTCTTCTGATTTTCTCCGTGCTCTCCGTCGTTTCTCCGTGTGCTCTGTGGTAAATCTTTTCGCTTTTCCCGTTCAGATACGAAGGCAACCGGTCTGCGCCGGTGCGCTGACCGAAATTCGGAGCGCAAATGGAGGCTGCAAAACCAAAAGGAATTCGATTTTTTCATCGTCAGGCCTCGCGGACTTCGTCAGCGTGCGAATCACGACTAATGCAAACTCGCCAGCCGCTTCGCGATCCAATCCGGCAGCGCCGGCTCGTTCGGAGGCATCTTGCCCTCCGTAATCGCCCATTGATCCAGCCAGCTCGTTCCTCCGCCCGCGTAGTCGTTTGGCAGGTTGTACGCTGAATCCCCCAGCGCCTCGTCCAGCGTGATGAAACTGTAATTCCGTTTGCGCATCACGGCAGCCAGATCGGCGAAGTGGTCCGCTTCAAGTTGGGAATCGTGCAGCAGGATCACCTGCATGGGTTCGTACCCGATGATCTGCTTCGAAAACTTTTCGGCGTAATCCAGCGACTGGTTCGCGTAATCGAGAAACGCGGCCACGATTCTGTTTTCGTCCGCGGTGTCGCCCTTTCGCTTCGCGGCGAAATAAACGGGCGCAAACTCCCAGTCGCCGACGTCGATCGTTACCGGCGCCACCCGGTATCCCCGCGACGACAAAAATGCCTCCGCCTCGCGCCGCGTCAGCAAATCTGCGCCGGTATCCAGAAACGGATGACGCAAATAGCGCAGCGTCATGTGATGTTGCGCCAGCAGCAGCTTCAGCACCGGCTCGCCTTCGATCACGTTTTCTTCCCACGCTTGCAAGCCCACTTTGTTCAGCGACACGTGGCTGTACGTGTGATTGCCCAGCTCGAATCCGTCGTCGAGCCACATTTGCAGCGCCTTGATCCGCTCGTCCACTTCGCCCCATTTGTATAGCTTCACTTCGTTCACAAAGCCGATCGCCGGAATCTTTTCCCGCTGCAGCGTCCCCAGCAGCTTCTCGTTCTGCGCATCGATTTGCGTCCCGTTCAGTGCATTCGACGAGAACGCCGGCAAATCATCAAACGTGATCGCCACCTTCCTCGGCGGCATGGGCTCTCCGTTTGCGCTTGTCGACGTTCCTGCCTGCCTTCCTCCCGTCGTCGCTGCCGTTTGCCCCCGTTGTCCGGCCTGCTGCATCGGCGCCGCCTGCGATTGCTGATTCGTCTCGGGCGCCGGTTTCACGACAACATTCACCGCATGCGGCTTCGTGTCACGTAAGATGATGTACGCGTACGCTGGTTCGAAACCGTTGGCGTTCACCCAAAAACCGAATTTGCCGGGTGACAGATAAAACAGGGCTCTCCCGTCCTCATCGGTCAGGAAATCGAACCCAGGGGGGTGGATCTGCACGTCGGCATTCGCCACCGGCGCGCCCGATTGGTCCCTGACGACAACTGTCACTGTCGCTGTGTGGACTTGCTTTGCAATCGTTCCTTGCTGCTGCATTGGCGTCGCCTGCGATTGCTGATTCGTCTCCTGCTGCGGCCCGGGCCCTGTCGCGGGATTTGGACTTAAATGTAGCGCCGCGGCCTTTAGCGCGGCAGCCGTCGTTCGCGTTTGTAGCGCCGCCTTGTGCTGAGCGCACTCGCGAACGGGGGCCTTCAGCGCGGCAGTCGGGGTTCGCGTCCGTAGCGCCGGCGTCTCGCCGGCGTTTTTTGCGGTTTCTTGTGCCGCCGGGGTTGGTCGCGTTGCAGCAATGCAACAAAGCGCCGCCAACCCGAATATCAGCTCGCGTCTCATCAGCCCCCTCCACGAAACCGCGAGCATTCTACACGCGAAGCCAGTCCACGTCGGGGAATTGAGATTTGAATGCAGCCCCGGCTCGTCCTGAGCGATTTCAGGAACGCGGACTTCAGCCCGGCAGTCGCCCGTCGCCTTTGTAGCGCCCGCCTGTTTTCCAGGCGGGCTGCGATCCAAGCCGCGGAGCGGCGATTGTACTTAGCCCGGCACGGAGCTTACCTGCCGTAAGCAGGCGCAGCGGAGTGCCGGGAAAGCAGATCTTAAATAGTCCCGGTAGGGACGTTCCTACGTCGCTCTTCGTGTCCATTGCGTCTTCAGCACCAAGAACCGCGAGAAGACCATTCCTGCTGAAATGCAATCTCGCCTATGGATTTATGGCAGGAATCGCCCGACAGAACGGCATAACGCCCATTGCTATCGGTGGCCTTGACGACCAGCACACGCGCTGCTCGCCCTTCCGCCGACGGTGCCCTTGGCGAAGCTTATGCAACTCATCAAGGCTGGCTCCTCGAAATGGTGCAACCGGAATTGTGGCTGCTCAAATCGGTTGCTGACCACGAAAGCCTCGCGAGGTTCCGGCGCGGCCGGCTTAGCCATTTATTACAATGGAGGCATCCACACTGCATTTGGCCCCATGACCATGTCTAGACGAAGACGAATACTCACCGGTATTGGAATCGCGGTTGTTGTTAGCGGTGCCTATCTCTACCTTTTCGGTCTGCAAACGGCGTTCGCGTTGATGGAGCGGTACGAGTGTCGCAAAATTTCGGTGGCATGGGAGACGCCGGTGCCCTTAGCAGACTTGTCGATCTCGGCGACGCCGCATCGCGAAACTTCTTTCTGTGGCTACCGATTCGAACTCCCGTGGGGTGACGTGGACGAGCAGAAAAGCAGGACAGTCGGTGAAGGGGTGCAGGTCACGGCGTTTCGGTCGAAAAACGTGTTTTCGTTCTCGTGCTTTCCGCCCAGGAACTTCGTGGGCGAGGTTATGAAACAGATGAACCTCAACGCAGATCAGCTCAAACGCGGCTTCGGTGAGGCTGCTGATTCCGACTACGGTTTCAATCGCATCATGCTGGATGTCAGGCCCGACAGCATTACGTTGCGAACGCCGGAAAGGGAGGCGTGGCGAGATTCGATGCTGCTCATGTTTAAGGTCAGGGCGATCCCGCCGACCGACTCCGGAATCTTTCTGGTGCAAACGCCAGAGTTCAAAGGATTTCAGTTTGGTGCACCACCGCGTCGGCAGTTTCGAATCACGGATTACCTCTACACCGACAGTGGCGGAATCAATCTAGTTTTTTTCCAGGACCGACAAGGAACTGCCCCCGCAATTTCGCAGGCCGAAATTAACCGCGTGGTGCAGAGCGTGCGAAAGATTGCGGAGGTGGAGCCCGGGGTGCGCGAGAAGAGCGGTCCCTAGCGCTTCCCACCGTCCCTCCCGAGGGCAGACAGTTGGCTGGTATTTTCCACGGGCGCAAACAGACATTGAATTTTCACTGGATGGCTCACGCGCTAACCGATTTAAGGGCCACAACACTGGAAACCCGAGCGAGCGCCGTCGGTGGCCGGCGTGATATTCTGAGTTGTAAGTCTTCGCGCGTAATTCACGTAAGAGAACATCTGATGTGGGCAAGGACCTCGTTTTGGGTGAAACGGTTCGAGTGAGACAGTTCGAGTGAGACGGCGACTTCCTTATTTCATTGCAGTAGTCCAGACGATCCTGTTCCTCGGCCACTTCGTCGTTTACGAGACATGGATTCGGATGTGGGGAACTCCATCTGATCCGGCGCTAACGTCGCTGCGAGTGGTGCTGGGCGTTCTGTCGATCACTTTCGTGACGGCATCAGCCTTGGCATTCCGATTCTCGAACATTGGGGTGCGCCTGTTCTATCGCATCGCGGCGGCATGGCTGGGCTTCTTGAACTTTCTCGCTTGCGCGGCGGTCGTTGCCTGGGTGGTCTACGGGATTGGATGGCTCGCCGGCTGGAGGTCGGGCGGCCCGGTGATCGTGGCGACGCTGTTCGCGCTCGCAATCCTGGTCGGGATTTATGGCATGGCGAACGCGTCGCGTGTGCGAGTCCGGCGCGTGAGCGTAGACCTGCCCAACCTGCCGGCGTCATGGCGAGAGCGAACGGCAGCGTTCATCAGCGACCTGCACTTGGGACACATTCGGAACGCTCGTTTCAGCACCCGATTGGTGAAAAGGCTCGCGTCGCTGGCACCGGACATTATTTTTATCGGCGGCGATTTGTACGACGGCACGCACGTTGACGCGAAGCGGGTGGTTGAGCCGTGGTCGCGGCAGCCGTCGCCACTGGGCACCTATCTGATTGCGGGTAATCACGAAATGTTCGCGGGGCGCGCGTCGTTGATGGCGGCGGAGGGCGCCGGCATCCGCGTGCTGAACGATGAAAAGGTGGTGGTCGACGGGATGCAGATCGTGGGCGTGGACTATCACGCGTC
Organism: Candidatus Acidiferrales bacterium; assembly: GCA_036279175.1. Classification (GTDB taxonomy): domain Bacteria; phylum Acidobacteriota; class Terriglobia; order Acidiferrales; family UBA7541; genus Palsa-295. Next base: position 10,295 of record DASUJR010000395.1, read on the forward strand.
GACGAGCGCGAACCGGCTCGAGCTCATGCTGCACCGCATGAACATCGACCCGAACTCGGCAAGCATTCTGCTGAGCCACTCGCCGCATCGGCTGGCCGTCGCCGAGCGGGCGGGCATTTCGCTGCAACTTTCGGGGCACACGCACCGCGGTCAGATTCTGCCTGTGCGTTGGATCGTCGAACGGATTTTCGGGTCGTACGCGTACGGTTTGCATCCATTCGGCAAGATGATGGTCTACACGTCTTCGGGCGTGGGGACGTGGGGACCGCCGATGCGTGTCGGCACGCACTCGGAAATTGTGATGATCAGCTTCAATGGAAACGGCAATCACACGGGCCGTGACGGCGATGGCAGGATGGGCGCCGCAGCGCCGCACACAGCCACGGAACGAGAAGCTTCGTCTGAGTAGTGCCGGAACAAACGGCGGTTTCCGCGCCGCACGACTCGTCCATCAGCACGCGCGTGCGAGGGCCGTTTTGAAAAATCGCGAGCAGCGGTATATGCTTGCGCGCTAATTTCCTTCACTGAGAAATTCGCGCGACCTGCCGCGCCGATAACGAAATGAAAGGGAGCACATTTGGCAACCACCGAAGAACACCCGGGCATTGAGCACATCATGCAGATCGGCCTGGGATTCTGGGCTTCGAAGACGCTGCTGAGCGCCGTAGAAATGGGCGTATTCACCGAGCTTGCGAGAGGCCCGCAGGAGCTGGAGCAGTTGACTGGCCGGCTTGGGCTGCATCCGCGGTCCGCGCGTGATTTCCTCGATGCTCTCGTTGCGCTGGGGCTTCTGGAGCGCAACGGCAAGACGTATAGCAATTTGCCTCCAGCCGACCAATATCTTGACCGTGGGAAGCCATCGTACATCGGCGGCGTGCTCGAGATGGCGAATCATCGGCTCTACGGCTTCTGGAACAACCTGACTACCGCGCTGCGAACGGGCGAACCGCAGAACGAAGTCAAAAGCGGCGGCCCCAACGTTTTTTCGCAGCTGTACGCCGATCCGGAACGACTCAAAGGTTTCCTGAAGGCGATGACCGGCATCAGCAAAGGCTCGAACCGCACGATCGCGCAGAAATTCCCGTGGAAAAACTACAAGAGCGCGGCGGACGTCGGTACAGCGCAGGGAGATTTGATCGTCCAGACCGCTCTTGCGCAACCGCACCTTTCCGGCATCGGATTCGATCTGGCGGAAGTCGCTCCTATTTTCGAGGAGTACGTCGCCGCGAACGGCCTGTCTTCGCGCGTCAAGTTCCAGCCGGGCAATTTCTTTGAGGAGCCTCTGCCGAAAGTGGATGTGGTCACCATGGGGCACATCCTTCATGATTGGAACCTCGATCAGAAGAAAATGCTGATTCGACGGGCATTTGAGGCGGTGCCCGAAGGCGGCGCATTGGTTGTCTACGACGCGATCATTGACGACAACCGCTGCGAGAACGTATTCGGCTTGCTGATGAGCTTGAATATGCTGATCGAGACGCCGGGAGGGTTTGACTACACGAGTGCGGAGTGCCGGCAATGGATGAAGGAAGCTGGATTTCGTGAAACGCGCGTCGAGCATTTAGTGGGTCCGGACTCGATGGTGGTCGGGATCAAGTAGACCAGCGGACGCAATGGCGCGGCAGTTCGGCTGACAATTCCGTTGTCAATCGGCGCGGCGTACCGTACATTGTCCCGTTGCCCGCTCAAGGAAGTGGGGAATTCGGAACCTCAGCCCAGGAGAATTTCACCGCATCTTGTCCGCACGTCGCAAATCTTCCACGCATCGACAGAAAAGCGCACGTGGCACGCGTCACGTAAAAGCTAAGCCTCGCGAGCGCAAATTAGTTTCCGCTCGCCGGACGCATGGCGACGTGCCGGATCCAAAGCTGCGCCTGACGCGACGCGACAAGCAGGCGGGCGAGTGGTTTGCCACGCTCGTCGCGTTGCAAGCGCGATTGCGCGGCCCCGGCGGATGTCCATGGGACCGCGAGCAGACGCACGAGAGCCTGCGGAAATTCCTGGTCGAGGAAACATACGAAGTGCTCGATGCCATGGATTCAGGCGATCCACGCAAGTTTTCGTCCGAGATGGGCGACCTGCTCCTGCAGATTATTTTTCATTCCATCCTTGCAGAAGAGACCGGCACGTTCACGATTTCCGACGTGATCGAGTCGGTGTACACCAAGATGGTGCGGCGGCACCCGCACGTGTTCGGAACGACGAACGCGCGCACGTCAGCGGAGGTGCTCAAGAGTTGGGAGCAGTTGAAAGCCGCGGAACGCGCGGAGGAAAAGGCGAGCGGGCCGGCAAAGGGCGCGGAAGCGAAGCCGGAATCGGTGCTCGCAGGCGTGCCGCATTCCCTTCCGGCGGTGCTCGAGGCGTACCAACTTACGCGCCGCGCGTCGCACGTGGGATTCGACTGGGGCAGTCTGGACGGAATCCTGGAAAAAATGGATGAGGAGAAGCGCGAGCTCGTCGGAGCAGCCTCCGGCCAGGTCGCGGCTCGGTCTGCCGGCGCAACTGCCGGCGTCGCGACAAGAACTGCGACGAACATAGGCCAAAGAGTTTCGCTGCGCGCTCGCGTGCAGTCGCGTCTTCTGGAAGAGGAAACCGGCGATTTGCTATTCACGGTCGTGAATGTGGCGCGTTTTCTGGGCGTCGATCCCGAAATCGCGTTGAAGAAGGCAAACGGCAAATTCAAGCGGCGCTTCGAGTGGATGGAAGCGGCGGCCGTTGGCGAAGGGCGTAGATTCTCCGACGTGCCTCGCGAGCGCATGGAAGAGCTATGGAACGAAGCGAAGGCAAAAGCGTGAATCGCACCTCGCCTGAACTTGTCGCGCGCTGGACGAGAGGGCTGCATGCCTGAACAAAAACCGGCACTGGCGCAAATCGAAGTTCGAATGTGCTCGGACTTCGCGGAATACGAGCAATGCGTGCGCATGCAGGAGGTGGTGTGGGGCAGGGACTTGG
>DASUJR010000396.1:0-6036 GCA_036279175.1 Candidatus Acidiferrales bacterium
TGGTGTGCGAATTGCGCGGATCGAAGTTGAGGTCGATCGCGCCGACGTTTTCATTCTTATACAGAACTTTTTTCCACGTTGCGCCACCGTCGGTGGAACGGTAGACGCCACGGTCAAGATTCGCCTCGTAGGAATGGCCGAGCGCGGCGACGAAGACGATGTTCGGATCATGCGGATCGACGAGCACGCGGCCGATCTGGCGAGTGTTATCGAGACCGATATGCGTCCACGTCTTGCCTGCGTCGGTGGATTTGTACATGCCATCGCCGAAGGAAATCTGCGAGCGCATGTCGGCTTCGCCCGTGCCAACGTAAACCACGCTAGGATCGGAAGGCGCGACATCAATCGCGCCGATCGAGGCGATCGGCTCGTGGTCGAAGATGGGTTCCCAGGTGCGGCCCGCGTCGACCGTCTTCCAAACGCCGCCACCAACGGAGCCGAAATAGAAAACGTCAGGCTGGCCGGGCACACCTGTTACGCCATTGCTGCGGCCTCCGCGGAATGGCCCGATCATGCGCCAGTGGAGCCCGGAATAAAGGGTGGGAGAGAATTGCTGCGCGAAGGATGTCGGCAAAAGCGAGAAGAAAAGCGCGGTAAGGATTGCTCCGGCGAAAATGCCGGTAAAAGCTCGAAAACGACGCTTCATCGCGTGTCCTTTTGAGTGCGAGGTTCGATTCACAAAGGGGAGAGGATACAACAGATTGGTGAGTGGTGGGTGGTGATTGGTGAGTGGTGCGGTGGTGAGTAGTGATCGGTGAGTGGTGATTGCCGAAACCGAAGAGGGATCCTTCGCTCCGCCCGCCCAGCAAGATGGCGGGCAGGCTCAGGATGACAGCACACACCGCTCCCGCACTTAGCGCCATTCACCAATCACCAGTCACCTTAGAAAGCGAGGAGAGATTCTTCGTCGCTCGCCTGCCTGCGGCAGGCACGCTCCTGAGAATGACAGTCCCGGGCGCGGAAGACGCACAGGGACCAGGCACCGATCACCGGGCACCAATCACCAGCTACGGCGTGACGCGGAGGAGGACTACGCCGTGCGTCGGGACGGTGGCGAGTAGCTTTCGCCGGAAACGGCGACGTCCGCGTGCTTCCAGAGATCGCGGACGTGGCTCGGAGTGCCGCTCAGGCCGGCGTCGGCCCACTTCACGCTGATTTCCTGCGGCTGGTCGGCGCGATTGAACAGGCCGACGGCGACCGAGCCGTCTTGCAGCGGGCGCACGACAACAACGGAAGTGGCGGCCGGATCGGAGATTCGTTTGGACGGCTTGCCGGCGGGATCCTGGTCGATGGCGATCACTTCGCGATTCGTAAGAATGTCGCGAATCGACGGCGACATGGTGCGCAGATCGTTGCCGGCGAGAAGCGGCGCCGCGAGCATGGACCACAGGCTCATGTGAGTGCGGTACTCTTCGTCCGTCATGCCGCCATTGCCGATTTCGAGCATGTCGGGATCGTTCCAATGGCCGGGCTGAATATATTTCGCAATATCGAATTGGCTGAAGCCGATCTTGGACATCGCGTTCCAATTGTCGGAAATATCTCCGGTGGTGCGCCATAGATTGCCGCCGACTTTTGCGCCCCAGGTCCAGACATCGTTCCAGCCGTACTGGCAAAGACTGAACACGATGGGGCGGCCGGTCTTCAGCAGCGCGTCGCCCATCTTCTGATAGACAGGCTGCATCTCGGTTGGCTTATAGATTTCGGTGGCGCTGCACCAATCGTACTTCAGATAGTCGATTCCCCATTTTGCGTAGGTGTCGGCGTCCTGCTGTTCGTGGCCGTAACTGCCGGTGTAGCCGGCGCAAGTTTTGGGTCCGGGCGAAGAATAGATTCCGATCTTCAGGCCTTTCGAGTGGACGTAGTCGGCAAGGGCTTTCATGTCGGGAAATTTCAGATTGCTGGTGATGTTGCCGTCCTTGTCGCGAGGACCTTCCCAGGTGTCGTCGATATTGATGTAGGTGTAGCCGGCTGCTTTCATGCCGCTGGAGACCATGGCGTCGGCCATTTCGCGGACGTCCTGATCGTTCACTTTGCCGGCGAATTTGTTCCAACTGTTCCAGCCCATGGGGGGAGTGCGGGCGAGGCCGTTGTCTGAGACGTCATGCAGCGCGGGAAGCGGAAGACGCGCGGGCGGCTCGAGAGCTTTCTCGGTGGTGCGTTCGGCGATGCCCTGGAGCGTGGGGCGTCCGGGAAAAGCGGAGGAAAGATAGAGCTTGCCGTCTTTCACGGTGCCGTCGTAGGTGACCTGGCGCGTGCGCGGCGGACGTCCGAATGAAACGACGAAGTGCAGCGTGTCGCCGTGGATGGTTCCTTCGCTGATGGGCGCGCCAAAGTGGACGTTGTACATGGCCTTGCCCGTGATGGCTTCGCCGTCCTGCTTCAGATCGAGGAAGAGTTCGCGATAATTGCCGTCGCCAGTGGGAGTTTTGTAGAGCCAGAGGCCGGAGACGTTGGTTTGCGCGCGGGAAGAAGAGAAAGACGCGGCGGCGAGCACAAGTAACAAGGCGAAGAGCAGAGAGTTGAGAATATTTTTCTTATTTCTTGCCATCGATAACCTCACAATTTTGCGATTCAATTCACTTGCACGCCGACGGGACAATGGATACTGGTCGAAGGTCGCACGAGGAAGAGTCAATCGTCCCTATGCGATGCCGGCCCATTTTTTTGCGCCGGTGATGATTTCTGCCATGACGTCGCGATATTTGTCGAACGTGTCGTCGACGACGGTGATCGTCGGGATGGACTCCTGTCCTTTGCGAACTTCCGGCCTGAAATGGCCGAAGCCGGATTCGTGAACGCCGCTGCTGCCGCGTCCGGGCGCGGGACTGCTGAGATGGTAGAACGCGCGTGAATGATTTTGGAATGCGGCCGGATAGCCGCGCGACGGAAACACCTGGAAGACGGGCAGGATCGACATCAGCGCGTCGTAGGAAAATTCGCCGACCGGAAGCACGTGCGGATATTTTTGGCGCAACCCGGAGACCAGGCGGCGCGTGCCTTCGTGCATGTCGGCTTTCGTGTTGTTCTGCCATCCGCCGGAGATATCGAGGAAATAGGCGTCGACGCCGAAGCGGTCGATCACGTCTGAAATGCGGCCCGAGAGCCAATTGTGCCAGGAGTCGACGCCAAGGTTCATGTACTTGCCCCAGCCTTCGTCGTGGCGATCGTTGTCCCAATCGACCCAGTCGAGGCCGAAGTCGTTGCCGTCGACGTCCTGCGTGGTGGCGTCGGAGAATTGCGAAAAATCGGCAAGCTTGGCGTTCGCGCTGTTCATGCCGAACATCGGGAGAAAGTGGAAGCCCATCTGCTGGCCGCGCTTGATGAGCGTGCGGAAGCCGTCGTCACCACCCAGGCGGTCGCTGACTTTGTAGATCGGATAATCCCAGTAATAACGGCCATCCCAGGCGGGAAGAAAAACCATCACGCGATTGGCGGGAATTTGCGTGTTGACCCATTCGAGGGTGCGCAGCGTCTTGGCGAAATCGTTGAAGATGTAGCCGGTCCAGTGCATGCCGTGGATGGACACGACGAGCGCGACGTCGCGAAACCACGCGGGGACATCCTGGCGCTGGTCCCAAGCGGGAATGCTGAACGCCTGCGCGACGTGGCTGTAGTGCTGCTGGTATGCGTCGTCCGCGGAGCGCGCATGGCCGGCGCGCCACGTGGGGCCCTCGATGCGATTGCCCTTTTCCCAGCCGCCCTTTTCGTAGACCAGTTCGACGCGATAGCCGTTCGGCCCCGGCTGGAAATACATGCGATTCGCGCGCACTTTATCGAGCTGCGCGGAAAGCGAAAAGAATTCCTGGTCGCTAGACTGGATTATCGCGAGCGGAGAATCGGGGCTGATCGCGCCATGATGATCTCCTCCGCCGAACGGATAGCCGAGCAGGAGTTCGTTGTCTTTGAGATCGAAAAAGGTGCCACTGCCGGCGGCGATCTTCCCGCGCGGGACGCCGCGCACGATTGCGGCAATCGACTTGATGGGCTGATTCATCTCTGCCGAGACGCTCCACTCGATGGAGTCGTCGTTCTTGCGAAGGCGAGCGAGCAGAGTGCCGGGAACCTTTTCCTGTCCGCCGGCCCAGACAAATTGCGAGCAGCGGATGGTCATGCCATCGGCGGTTTTCTCGGCGGTCAGATGGTCGCGGTCGAGGCCATAGGCGTTCTCGAACGTGTAGAGACGGAAGGAAAACAGCATCCCACTGAACGCGACCGACGGCTCGGGAAAATCGAAGCTGAATTTGAAGAAGCTTTGGCCGCGGGGAGGAATGTACACGTCGCTCGTCGAGGTGAGCGGAAGGATTGTCCCGTCGGGGGCTGTTGAGGCTGCCTGCGCGGAAGAACTGCTCTGAGAGGCTTTTGAAATTGGCGCGGACGTCTCCGACGCTATGGCGTCGGCGCCGCCGGAGAGCACCAGGGACGAGGCGCCGGCGGCAAGTCCCGTTTTCAGCAAATCGCGCCGCGAGAATCTGTTCTTCATCGTGTCTCCCTTGGCGTTGGCGGCTGCTCGTTCCGAAGGCGGCGAGCAGCGGGCCTGCGCCAGAAAACGTTTTCTTATCATCGGACGGACGCCGAGCACAAGCACGGATTCTTGTGGGTTCCATAATGAAGAGAAGTGGGTGCGCCCAGCCGCCGGGAACCATGCTCCGCAAATCTATGAGGTAGGCGCATTCGGCGGTAGAAGGCTGCGAAGCGCCGGGCCGCTGGATACTCCCTGCGTGCGAGTACGGGAATCAAATAGTCAGGGTTATCATAGGGGAGCGCCTCGGGCGAAACCGCTTGCGGGCGTACCCAACGGGCTCGTAGCTCAATTGGTTAGAGCAATCGGCTCATAATCGATTGGTTCCAGGTTCAAGTCCTGGCGAGCCCATTCAAGCTTCGATTCAGCCCTCGATTTGACCCAGCCTCGCCTTGCCTCCAGCCCTCGAATGGACCTTGCCTTGATCCGAGAAGCTGCGAAAGCACTCCTGGCGTCGGGATCCTCGCGGGCGATTCTCTCGTACGCGGAAAAATCGTCCAAAGGAAGGCGCATTCTGAATGCGATCAGCGGAACGAGAGGTGTGTTCTCAACGTTCGAGCAAGGATGGGCGGCGGCTCGGCAAACCGGACTGCCCGGACACGGCGATCCCAGCCAAGTCGCACTGCACATGGAACTCGCAAAGAATTTGCGGCCGAGCGACTACGCGGCCCTCTTCTGGATTCGCGCGGCTGCGCATGACGGGAAACTGAGCGTTTTCGATTTCGGGGGCAACGCCGGCAATTTGTTTTACAGCTACAGCCCCTATCTGAAGTGTTTCGGCGAGCTTGATTGGACGGTGTTCGATATCCCACCCGTTTTGGAGCAGGGGAGAAGAATTGCGGCGGAGCGAAATCCTGCGGGACTAACGTTCGCGTCGTCGCCTTCGGAGTCCCGCGCGGACCAGGTGCTTCTGGCGTCCGGGTTTCTACATTATTGGGAGGGCACGATTGCTGAGTTCCTCCAACAATTTCCTGCGCTTCCGAGGTATGTGATTGTGAATCGCACGCCGCTAAGCGAACGCAAGGGGCCGTTCGTGGTGGTTCAGCGAACGCCGGCGTGCGCGCACCCGTGCCTCGTGCGCAATGCAGACGCCCTGATTTCAGAATTTTCAGCGCTGCAATATTCCCTGGTCGACAGATGGGTGGCACCGGAACTTCGCGTATTCCTGCCGCTATTTCCGGAGCATTCGGTTTCGCACTATAGTGGATTCTGTTTCCGGCTAAAGACATCCGAGCAACTGCTTAGAGTCTCGGCTTGCGATTCGCCCAGTGGGCCGTCTCCGCCTGTTGCATATGCCGGTTCATTTCCTCGGAGAGCTGTTCCGCGCCCGGGCCCATGATCGAGTAATGGTTGCCGGGCACTTCCGTCACGGTGAGCTGCGTCAGAAAGCCGTCCCAGCCCAGAAGAGGCGTCCCGGCGAAGCCGAAGGACTTCTTTGTTCCGCGCATGAGGACAACGTGATTGGGATAAGGCTGCGGCCGATAGGCGTCGGCCGCCTGATAGAGAACTTCAAG
>DASUJR010000397.1:0-9183 GCA_036279175.1 Candidatus Acidiferrales bacterium
ATTCGTGGCGATAATAATCTCCCCAACGGAGCCGCCCTTGAGCCGCTCGATCAGGCTCTTGATCTTCAGTTGATCCGGCCCAATGCCTTGCAACGGAGAGAGCGCGCCGCCCAAAACGTGATAGAGCCCGCTGAACTGGCGCGTCTTTTCAACCGCCTGAATATTCGTCGCGTCCTCGACGACGCAGATCAATTTCCTGTCGCGCGATGAACTCGCGCAGAAGATGCAAGGATCCTGGTCCGTGATGTTGTTGCAAACCGAGCATTCGCGAATCTTTTCCTTTGCTTCGCGGATCGCGTCGGCCAGCGCAAGCGCCTGCTCGCGGTCGGAGCGCAACAAGTGGAACGCAAGGCGCTGCGCGGTTTTTTGCCCAATGCCGGGAAGATGTTTCAGCTCGTCGATCAGGCGCGTAATGGAAGGAGCAAAATCAGGCATGCGTTCTCTTCAAGGGCGGGCAACTCCGCCACCGAAATCGGCAAGAATAGAAAAGGGAACTCGAGAGTTGCAAACGTGACAGCGTGTCGGGAAACATGCGGCTCAAAACAAACCGGGAATCTTCATGCCCATCATGCCGGGGAAACCGCCCGCTAGATCCTTCACCTGCTTCGCCAGTTCTTCATCCACGCGGCGCGACGCCTCGTTTACTGCGGCGACTACGAGCTCCTGCAGCATCTCCTGATCCTTGCTCTTGAACGTCTCGGGTTCGATGCGAACTTCCGTCAGAACCTTCTGCCCGTTCATCTTCACGGAGACCATTCCGCCCCCGGCCGACGCCTCGACGACAATTTCCTCTATCTTTTTTTCGAGGCTCTCCTGCACCTGCCGGAATTGCGAAAGCATTTGCTGCAGAGCTTTGACTTCCATACGTTATTCCTCGCTCGGAGGCTTAACTTTTGAAATCGTGCCTCCAAAACGCTCCAGCATCGCTCTTACGATCGGATCTTCTTCGAACCGCGCGCGCAATTCCGCGTTGCGCGGCGCTGGTCCGGTTCCGGATTCAAGTCTAACACATACGCGCAGGGGCTGCCCCACCACCTGGTTGAGTACTGTGCGCAAACGTTCCATCGGGTCGCGTGCCTGCAACATTTCCGCCAGCGCGCGATTTTCGGTGGGAAAGAAGAGCCGAAGCTCGCCGCTTTCGATTTCCCATCGCGTGGCTACTTCGATCATCGACCAAAGAAATTTCTGTCCTTTGAGCGCGGTCTTGATTGCTTCAACTTGCGCGGAGCCCAGGCCATTACCGGAGTCTTCCGCCGCGCGCGCCACGATGCGCGGAGCCGACGCAGGGATTGGCGCCGGAGTGGATGCTCGCACTGGAAGATCTGCGGGCAGCACCGCAGTCGGAGTGGATGAAGAAAAAAACTGCTTTGGAGCTGGGGCAGGCGAGGGGACAGATTGCATAGTAGTCGGAACAACCGAAGCCGATGCGAGTCCCGTGGACGGCGCAGAATCATGTCCCCCGGGATTTGCCGGTTGCGTGCCACCAGTTGGCCCAGATCCCGCAGCAGCCGACTTGATGCGCGGCGGAGTCCCGGGCGGGTCGTTCGACGTGCGCGGCGGCCGTCCCTCGCGCAAATTCGAGAGAATCATTTCGACGGGTGCGAGCCGCTGCGCGTTTATCAACTTCAGCAGCGCCAGTTCCAAATGGAGGCGCGGATCGGGCTTGCGCCGAAGATCGTCGTCAGCCGCCACCAGAATATTGAAGAAGCGCGTCAGGTCCTCTTCGCCGAATTTCGCCGCTTGTTCGGCCAGGCGCGGCCTCTCGTCCGCGGGGGCGGCAATTAATTCGGAATTTGCGCCGCAGACCTTCGCCACAAGAAGATTGCGAATGTGGCGAATGGCCTCCCGGCAGAAATGCTGCAAGTTCTGCCCGTCGGCGATCAGGCGGTGCGCGAGTTGCAGCGCGCGGTCGGCTGACTGGGCCTCGATGGCAGCGATCAGTTCGTCGAGAACGCTTTCCGCGACTACTCCCAAAAGTTCGCGCACCTGCGCGTCGGTGATTTTCTCGCCGGAGTAGGCAATCGCCTGTTCCAGCAGCGACAGCGCGTCGCGCAAACTGCCCTCCGCAGCCCGCGTCAGAACCGCTACCGCCGCGGAATCGATCGAAAGATTTTCTTGTTTCGCGATCTTCTCGATCTGGTTCGAAATCTCTTTGAAGCTCAGCAAGCGAAATTGAAACAGCTGCGCGCGGGATTTGATCGTGTCGCCTAGTTCTTCCGGCTCGGTAGTGGCGAGGATGAAAACGACGTGTTCGGGCGGCTCTTCGAGCGTTTTCAGCAGAGCGTTCGATGCTTCATCCGTGAGCTGATGCGCTTCGTCGAGGATCACCACTTTGTAGCGGCCGGCCGCGGGCGCGTAGCGAACCATTTCGCGTAGCTCGCGAATCTGATCGATTCCCCGGTTCGATGCCGCGTCGATTTCCAGCACATCGAGCGAAGTGCCGTTTGCAATGTCTTTGCACGACGCACAGTCGTTGTCAGGTTCCGGAGTCGGGCCCTTCGCGCAATTGAGGGCTTTGGCAAGAATGCGCGCGCTGGTGGTTTTCCCCACGCCGCGAACACCCGCGAAAATATAGGCGTGGGCGACACGATTCTGCTGGATTGCGTTCTTCAGCGTGCGCGTGACGTGTTCCTGGCCGACGATTTCGTCGAACGTTGTCGGCCGGTATTTTCGCGCGATGACTTTGTAGCTCATTCGGATTTTGCAGCAGCAATGCGGCGCGATAAACCCGCGCTTCGCGTTGGGTAGGAACTTCGGGTACTCCGCGGCACACAAAGCTTACCCGTTACCGTTGCTCCCTTCCGGGCCTGGCGGGGTTCACGGGACTTCGTTGCACAGAGCCCGAAGTTCCATCGTCGCAGCACAACAAAATTTTCGCGCAAGGCTGCATCGGGAGTCTAGCATAACTCGCGATTACGAGCGTTCGCTCGGGCAAGTTGGAATTTGATCGCGAACGCGAATTAGAGGCCTGCGGCCAGAGGGTTGAATAGGCGCTTCAGGATGAACACTTATTCCTTTTTGTTTGCAGTCCCCCCTGCGCTTCGATCTTCGCTCTGCGCTCTGCGAATTGGCAAATCGTCGCTGCTGATGCTAGCACAATCTGCTGAAAAGCCGGGGACCGCGCAAACAATGGGAGTTGGACGTTGTGGGCGGCATGCGCTCGGCGAGATGTCGAGGGGTGCCAGCTTTACAAATTTGGGCACGGCGACGGCAGTTGCTATGCTCGGGTAGCGTCCCCCCCGAGGTGCGAGATGATCGATGGTTCTGGCTATTATCCCTCCACCGCGTTTTCACGCAGTTCGAATGTAGTCGCGTTTTTGACCATTGCGCCTCTGCTGTTCTTGGTTGCCGCTACCAGCTATCAGAAGCACGCCTCGAGTTCGGCTGACAAACTCTTTACGACGACTTTGATTCACGTAGGACCGGACCCGCGCGTGGTTGCTATAGCGGACGTAAACCATGATGGCAAGCTGGACATGATCGTCGTGAATTCGAATAGTCATGTGTACGACAGTGTCGGTTCAATCAGCGTTTTGCTTGGAGATGGCAAAGGGAATTTCCGACTTTCGACGGGTTCGCCTTTTCCCGCAGGGCATTTGCCGCATGACGTCGGAATTGGCGATTTCGATGGCGACGGCAATCTGGACCTAATCGTGCCGAATCACCAGACCCCCTACGTGAGGCTTTTTCTCGGCGACGGCAACGGAACGTTCCGCGAGGGACCGGGTTCGCCATTCGCGACGAAGGCTTATCCGCATCCGCATGGCGTCGCGGTCGGCCATTTCTGCGGAACGGACAAGTCGCTGGACGCAACGATCGATAGCTGGGGCTCGGGTCAAGTCGAGCTGCTGATCGGCGACGGCAAGGGCGGACTGAGGAACGGACCGATGTTTGCAGCGGGAGCGGGAACGGACGCGCGATTGCGTTCTGCGGATTTCAACCACGACGGCACGCCGGATATCGTGATTCCGGGGCTGGCGATTGGACATTGGAACGCGAACAACGTAACGATCCTGCTCGGCGACCGGGAATGCGGGTTTCAACCCGCGCCGGGTTCACCGTTCCCAGCGGGAGCAGATCCATGGATCGTAGCGATTGGAGATATGAATCACGACGGGAATCCGGATCTTGTGCTCATCCCCTATGGCGCGCAAGTGGAGGACACGTCGGAGATCGCGGCAACGGTTTTGCTCGATGACGGAACAGGGAGATTCCGGCCGATGGCGGGTTCGCCATTTTCACTAACGGGCTGCAAGAATCCGGGCGGCGTGGCAACCGGGGATTTCAACGGCGACGGCATGGCGGACTTCGTGGTGACGTGCATGGGCAGCGATGAGGTGCTGTTATTTCGCGGAAAGAAGACTGGCGGATTGAGTTTACTGACCGCTTCTGTGCCGGGTGCGACGGGATCGCTCGAAGAGCGAGACGTCACGCTAGCAGATCTGAGGAGCCGCGGGCGCGACGACATTATTGTCGCCGATCCAATGACGAACAGCATCACCGTGCTTCGCTGGCGCGGTCATTAAAGAAGACTAACAACGAGTTAGCATTTGCCAGCTAGCGGGTGGCCTGCGTCTCAAGCGCGTCGTGGCTTCGTTGCGGCGGCGAAAATCGCATGGCTACGTATGCAGACGCCAATCCCCAAAGATACATTGCGCCCATCGAGAAAAAGCAAGCCTTGGCGAGCAGGATGTAGCGGTCAACCAATTGGAAGACCGACCACCCGTACAGCTCGGTGAGCAGAGTAGGATCGGATGGCCCGCGCCCCTCAATCTGACCGAACGGAATGTTCTCCACCGGTCCTGACCACAATCTGAACACGTGCATGAAGGCCAGCGCTCCGATTATCAACAATCCCCATCGTAGCCCCCAACTTCTGGCCAGCGCGCTGTCGCGAGAAGCGTAAAAGGTTGCCATCAGGATTGTAGCCAGCACCAGTGCGCCGCCATCGCCGCCAAAAATGATCACAGCTCCCGGCGCAGGCGCATGCAGGATGTCGATTTGCAGAAGAAGCGCCGCTGTGGCCGCGCAAACCCATCCCCAGTGTCGCGCTCTCCACGCTTGAAATCCGCCGAAGAGAATCGCGCCCGTTACCAGCAATACCATGAACCACGACCGGTGTTCGCCGATCATGGTGAACCACAATGTTGGAACGGCCCATCGGCCCGCAAGCCAGGCGGTGAGGGCATGCCCGGGTTCGTGCACCAGCATCGCAAGCATCCCCGCCAGCATGTTGAAGCCGCCCGCGCCAGTCAACCAGTAAGCCATAAGCAGCGACAGCGGGAGCGCGAGGAGGCGATACTTGAATTCGATGGCAGCCTGTTTTTGGAGTACCGCGGGCGATTTCTCTACGTCATCCGACAGAGCCTGGTCCAGAGATGCCGCGAACGACGAGACCATTGCCGCGGCGAATTTTTCGTCCGCCGATTTCGCGGACGCTGCCACGTCGGCCGGTTGCGCGCCTGCCCCATCGGCGAAGGGACGCGATTTTGGCCCCGCACTAAACATCTGCATTTGTTCGGGGATTTTAGCCGCGGAAGTTTCGGCCTGCGGTGGCTTGTACTTCGAAAAAACAATTCCGCACTTCAGACATTCGGTCGTCTGCAACGGATGATCGAATTGGCATTTCGGGCAGCGCATCGTGACCCGTCGCCCCTCGGATTGTGCCGCACGCGCCTCGCGTGCAGATGTGATTTTGCCGCCAAAAGCTCGGAACACCGGCTGGTCTGCAATAACAGCGCCGGCCAGGCGCACACAATCAGTATGGCCGGTGCCACACGATGCGCGTGAAAAAATAAGGTCCCTGGTTCACTGATGATAATTGTTCTTCTCTGATTTGTTTGCGAAGCGGAGTTTCCATCACCCTGATTTCGCAGGCGGGCAGCGAGGATGTGACGAGGATTTTACGCGGGTTTTACAGGCGCTGCCCGGGCGCGGTGACTCTAAGCGAATGGGGAGCGCCGAATGTCGTTCTCATTCGAATTGGGAGGAGACATGATCATCCATGTCGTCAGGTGCTGCGACTACCGCCATGCGCCAATCGCCAAGGGGCAACGCTGGGTGCGTCAGAAGATCTATAAGCCAGCTTTGGATAACGAAGACCCAAGCTACCGCCACTACCACGCCGAAAGTTTTGACGAGCAAACTGAAAGCTGTTGGGAAAGGCAACTCGAACGGGATCTCGCTCAAACCGCAGCCTGAAAGCGTAACTTGCCGTTATAGCGGCAAACAGCGCCGAATTCCGACGGCGGTAACTTGAGTTGGCTGGTTCGGCACGCGCGCGTTTGCTGCAAGCTGCTTCCTCATTGGTACCGAATAAAATTGAAGGATCATTCGGGAGGGCCAACGTGATCGCACGAATCAGTCTGTTGTTCTTGCTTCCCGCACTATTCCTTCCGTGTGGCTCCGCACTCGCGCAACAGGCCGTCCGGAGCGGCACGTATGCGACGATTCACTGCGACGGGCAGCTGTACGTTCCCGTGACGGCCGATGAAGAGCAGGGAATTCCGCTCGAGGTCGTCGATAAGGCGGCGTGCGGATCGCGCGTTACCGTTCTTTCCGATCCCCAAGGGTACACGGTGAGGGTACGCACCGCGGCGGGGAAAGCCGGCTACGTGGCGCGGTATCAAATCGCGATGGACGCCGAGTCGAAACCAACGGCTGCTCCCGCTCGGGATGTGAACGGCGCGGCGAAAGAGCCGGTGGCGCGGCCGTCAGGGGATTCGGCAGCGCAACAGAGCGGACCACAAAAGCCGCGCGTCTATGTGAGCGACACGGCATCCTGGAACGCGTCAGGAGCGTTCGGGAATGCGAGCAGCGTTGCGCCGGGCGCGTTGTATGGCGGCTATAACCCCGACCTGGTGGACATCTATCAGGATTTCACGTCGGGCTGCTCGACGATCGCAGTGACGCAGAAGAAGTCGGATGCTGATTTCGTGGTCCTGTTCGATAAGGGGACGCCGAAGAAAGGCGTCATGGGCTTGCACGGGCTGGTAAAGGAAAACAAGGTCACCGTGCTCTCGAAAACTGGAGAAACGCTGGTCTCCGAGGCAGACCATTCACCGGACGCGGCGGTTGCCGCGGCATGCAATGCGGTCAGCCAACCCGCCCATCAGTCGAACGTTGATGGGACAAGGAAGTCCAGCGATCAGCTGCGCTAAAGGCGACAAGGCGCCTGGTACAAAGCAGTCTTTGATCGAGTGATGCAGTACTAGAACCTAGGGAAAATCTTAAAACAATCGCGGTACAAACAGGCGAAAGTGTGTCGACCAACTTCGACGCTTTTGCTGTAGGCAAAGGACTTACGCTGAATTTTTGCTCAGCACGCGTGTCGACCAATTATTCGACGAGGAGTTGCATTCGGTTTTGTTTCGCTGAGCTGTGCTCTGAGTCGAGGACGCGCGATCTGCCCGACGGCTTTGTGCATTCGCTTCCAGTGTCTCCGATCAGGGACTTCCCTGGGTTTTGAGGTGGGCGCAGTTTGCCGTAGACCTACCGTAGCGCGACATGCGTTCGTCAGAGGTGGGGCTACATTCGTGTCAGCGCACACGGCCATA
This sequence comes from Candidatus Acidiferrales bacterium, assembly GCA_036279175.1. Taxonomy (GTDB): domain Bacteria; phylum Acidobacteriota; class Terriglobia; order Acidiferrales; family UBA7541; genus Palsa-295. The sequence goes on from DASUJR010000397.1 coordinate 7,557, forward strand.
ACCGAAAACCTCTGGCGAGACCTGCGATCGAGATTGGCGGGCAGACGCGGGCGCTACTCGAGGTGAGCTACACTGGCGGCTATGCAGGCCCTTCGTGGCTATGCCGCTTCCTGCTGTCTAGGCTGCGCCCTTGGCGCTAGCCGCCGATTTGGTGCTCTTTTTCAGAAAGCGATAGAGGCTGGTGCGGCCGATGCCCAAAATTTGCGATGCGCGGACACGATTTCCGTTGCAAGCCTCGAGCACCCGCTGGATGTGAATGCGCCGGACCTCGTCCATTGGCAAGGGACGCCAGTGATCGTCGAGCGCGCCGGCGGAAATGTGGCGCCTCGGCTTCTGCAGGTGTTGCGGCAGGTCGCTGACGTCAATAAATTCGGCCGTAGCCGTGATCGCGGCGCTGGAGACTACGTTTTCGAGTTCGCGGACGTTCCCCGGCCAGTCGTGCTGCAACATGACGATTTGCGCGCGCCGTGAAAAACCGCGAAACGTCTTGCCATACATTTGTCCGTATTTCTTCAGGAAGTGCTGGATGAGGATCGGAATGTCTTCCGGGCGCTCGGATAAGCCGGGAACACGAATCTCGATGCTGCTGAGGCGATAAAACAGGTCTTCGCGGAATTTCCCCGTCGTAACTTCCGCGCGAAGATCGCGGTTTGTGGCGGCAATCAACCGAACGTCGACTTTTTTTACTTCAGGTGAGCCAACACGCTGAATTTCGCGGTTCTGAATGACGCGCAGTAGCTTGGCTTGCATCTGGAGAGATGTCTCGCCGATTTCATCGAGGAAGACGGTGCCGCCGTTCGCATATTCGAAAAGCCCGGCGCGCGTGTCGGTTGCGCCCGTGAATGATCCGCGGACATGGCCGAAAAGCTGGCTTTCGAGCAGCGTATCGACGAGCGCCGAACAGTTGCAAACGGCAAGGCGTTCCTGCGCAACGGGGCTCAGTTGGTGCAGCGCGCGTGCAACGAGTTCTTTCCCCGCGCCAGTCGGGCCGGTGACCAGCACGTTCGAATAATGCCTGGCGACTTTCTTTGCCAGGTCGAGAACGTCGAGCATTGCCGGGCTCTTGCCGACGATGCCGTGGAAATGCATGTTTTCGAAGAGCTTTTCCTCCAGGCCGCGAATCTCGTTTCGCTGGGTGAAAAGTGCGGCGAGTTCGTCGAGAGTTCTTTCCAGGCGCGAGTAGTCGATCGGCTTACAGAGGTAGTCGTACGCGCCCTTGCGTATGGCATCGATCGCCGCCTCAACCGAATAGGACGCGCTGGTCAGGATGACATACACGCCAGGGTCGGATTGGAGTGTTCTATCCAGGAGGGCCAGTCCATCCATACCAGGCAATTCGCAATCCGCCAGGAGTACGCGGCAGTCACCGAGGCGCACTCGGTGCAGTGCTTCGTCAGGATTTGTCGTACCGAGCGGAGAATAGCCCGCATTTTCGAGACGAGCGACCGCCAGATCGACTTGCTCTGAATCTTCGTCTAAGACGCAGATCGAAACACTCTTTCGAATCGTCTCGGTCTCAGGTCTTGTCATCGTTACCGTCATAGACACCTCTCGAACAACGTTTGGGCATTTCGTGTGCCAGTTTCGAGCAGTTCCGTGCGATGTGGCGGCGTCACACGCGGGCAGT
>DASUJR010000398.1:0-25176 GCA_036279175.1 Candidatus Acidiferrales bacterium
AGTAAAAAATGGCACCGACGAGGAACGTGCCCAGCATCACAGGAAAAGAAAACGCCCACTTCCCTGCCTCAAGCCACACCCTGTTTCCCGCGGCACGAACGCTCGCGGGCGCCTGCTCAGTTTCTGCAATTGCCAACGCGAGATTCCCTTCGTCGATGGATTGCTGTGGACTGTGGACTGTCAACTGTGGACTTCCTCAGTGCGAGATGATCGTTTCCGAATTGCTCGACAATGTGATCGAGCCGCCACGCGCAACTGGCACGAGAAAGTTGAAGCTATAGCTGAGTTGCACTTGAACGTCGCATCCCGGCTGGTTAAGCGTGCACACCGCCGGGCTTGCAGAACATCTGTCCGCACCCTGCACCCCACACGCCTGAACGTTGATTTTGCTTCCGTCGATCCCCGGCCCAACCATCCCTCGAACGTAAGCGGTGACCGTGCCTACCGAGGCCGGGCCGGCGAGACAACTGCCGTCGGAACCGCATGTGGCACCGTTCACGGAAGCCCAGCGGGTCGCGTCGCGAGCCACATTTGAAAGGGAATGGTAGGTGTAAAGCGCGCGCGCGAAATCCATGATTCCGAACAGCATCACGAACAACATCGCGATGGTAAACGCGGATTCCACCAGCACGCTGCCTTTTTCGCGAAGACCCAGTCGCGCCAGCGTTCCACCGGCGTTTTTGGTCCTGTTCACGCGACCACCAATTGTTTTCAACTTCGATTCCACCATCATTTATTGCGACACCCTCATCGTCGCTGTTCTATCTACCGTGATTCGGCTTGGAATCCCGGGATAACTGAACAGCGAGCGAAACCTTCCACTGGCTTCCACGGAAACCACCACAACCCAGTGCTCTCCTGACCGGCACGAACCCGCCGTGTTGTTGGATCCCACTGGAGGAGGATTGCAAAACGATGTCTGGGGCGGATTCGGGCGGTCAGAGCCCTGAGAATCGCAGGTGCACGCAGCGTACGATGATCCGTCGAACCCGCCTTGAACGTCGAGGTTGCTGACGTTCTGGCCGTTATCGCGGAAATCGTTGTCGGCTGCGGTTTCAATCCCATTTCGATCAGCCGCCGTCACCACACTTTGCGCGCCGTAAGCTGCGCCGGCATGCGCCGCGTTCCCGACTAGAATCGCGATATATGCATATCGCCCGATCTCGATCACGCCGAGCGCGAGCGCGAGCAACAACGGTGTGACCAGCGCCAACTCCAGCAGTGCCTGTCCTTTTTGCGTACAGCTCCGTACCTGGCGAACGGTCGTGGTCATCATTCCACCAATACCGCACTCTTGATTGCAGAGCTTTCGCCTCCGCCGAGCGTCAGGGTCACGTTTGCGCCCACTGTCAGCGGTTGCCCCACGACCATTGCATTCGCATTAACCGTGGCCTGGCCGACGAGCGGAAAACTGATCCCGCCGTTGGGCACATAAAGCGTCTCTGTCGGCGCGTTTACGACGGCGTTAGCCCCCAAGGTGAGCCCACCCGGGACGATGTATAAGCTGCCGGGACTGGCAAGCTGCGTGAAGTCGACATCGACTCCCACGCCAACCGTTCCCTGGCAAAAATTCAAGAAATTCAGTAGTCCGAGCAAACCGTCGTCGGTACAGCCATCGGCTGGGGGAGTTGAAAGGTTAGCGAGGGGATCGGCCACTGCCGGAACGCCCGTCACAACGTTGCGGCAATTCCCGGAGCATCTTCCTGCCACCTCAATGGAACTTGCAGCGTCCGCGTCGATCTGTCCGTTTATTTGCAGGTTCCCGTCAACGATAAGGTCGCACGCGGTCAGCCGAATGACACCATTCACGACGAGCGCATTTGCCGAAGCGCTCAGCGCGAGCAGGCAGGGCTTGTGCGGTCCCCCGTCCACGTTCGTCGCCACCGCGCGTGCCGAAACGGTCGCCTTGGTCTTTCCAAAAATTCGCGCGAAATAAGTCGGGTGGACGGCCGACACGAGTACTTCGACGTAGTTTGCATCTCCGTTGTGCGTTGCAGATTCTTGCGGTGGGTTATTCACCTGCACGCAAACTGTGCCGACGGAAGCGCTAGCTCCACAGTCACTGCCGCTATCGGTGTCCGCAAAGCCGTTGGAGGCGGACGCGTTTTTGGCACCGTCAACAACCCCCAGGCTGCCCGCTCCGTTGACCGGTAGATTCGAAGCTCCCGCAAGCGCCGCAGCATCTGCCGCCGTCTGCTGCAGTCGTTTCTCGTAGCGCAGGACGCCCACATCGATACCCAAGCCAAGCATGCCAACCAGGACGACGAGCGATATCGCCGTCAGAAACAGCGCCTGCCCCGCCTGTGGATTCCGTCTCATTTCGGTGTCTGCCGCCGCCCGTGCCAAAATTCGGCCCGTGTCACCATTCGGATACAGCCTTCAGCGGCGTACCCCTTGCCCAGCACCTTTAAAGAGCACCAAGTGTGCCATTTGATAGAGTAGATCAAGCGACTTGACCTAATTTCGGTGCTAAGCAGGCGCGATTGGGACCCATTCGCGGGGCATTTCGCCCCTACTTACGATGCTGATCTCGCCCACGTTTTTGTATTTCCGCCTCTTCAGGCTGGACAAAATCCTATCTTTAGGAAGTCGCAGACAGGCCTAGCTAAAGTCCCCAACCGCCTTAAGCACTCATAGCCCGCGCCGCCCCTGGCCGCGTACCCGTCCCCCCTGCCAAAACGAGTTCCGGCTCGGAACCCTCTTCCTGAATACCGAGCTGATTGATCAACCGGTGCAAATAGCCTCGCGCCACTCCCAGCACGCGCGCGCTTTCCGCCTTTCGCCATCCGCATTCGCGAAGTGTCCGCAACACCAGCCGGCGCTTGAAATCCCGCACCTCTTCCTCATACGAGCGCATCACGCGAACAGATTCGCCTTCGCCGCCGCGAATCGCGGCCGGTAATTGCCACACTTCCACCGCTGGGCCATCGGAGAGAACCACGGCGCGCTGCACCGCGTTTTGCAATTCCCGCACGTTGCCCGGCCAGGCGTACTCTTCCAGCGCATGAAGCGCCGCCTGAGAAAATCGCCGCGCCTTCTTTCGAAACTGATCGGCCGAACTCTCCAGAAAATGCTGCGCGAGAAGCGGAATATCGTCTCTGCGGTCGCGCAGCGCGGGCAGGTGCAATTGCACGACGTTCAAGCGATAGTACAAATCCTCGCGGAATTTTCCTTGCTGCACCATTTCATCGAGACTGCGATTCGTCGCACAAATCACGCGAATATTTACGGTTACCGTGTTATTGCTTCCCAGCCGTTCGAAGCTGCGCTCCTGCAGCACGCGCAGCAGCTTTGGCTGCAGCCCCAGCGCCAGATCGCCGATCTCGTCGAGGAAAAGAGTGGATTGATCTGCCGTTTCGATTCGGCCCCGACGCATCGTCATTGCGCCGGTGAAGGCGCCTTTTTCGTGCCCGAACAGCTCGTCTTCCACCAGTGTTTCCGGAAGATTCGCGCACGAAAACGCCACCAGGGGCTTCGCCGCTCGACCGCTCATCTGATGGATCGCGCGCGCCAGCAGCTCCTTACCTGTTCCCGTTTCTCCCGTAATCAGAACGTTCACGTCGCAGGGTGCAATCTTCTGCGCCAGGCCGAAAAGCTCCTGCATCACTGGCGCGGTTCCCAGCAACTCGTGCAACCGGCCCGAGCCTCGGACGCTCGCTTTCAGCTGCTCGACTTCCCGCTCGGTCGCGCGAGCGCGATACGCGCGTCTGAGTATCAGCCGCAATTCCATCATGTTCGGCGGGTTGATAACCGTGTCGTATGCTCCGTGTTCGATCGCGTCCTGCATGATTCGGCGGTCTCCTTCGTCACAGAGCACGACCACCGGGGGGCAGGCCGCTGACTTGCCGAACTCCTCAACCAAGCGAAGAGACCTCTCTGCGATGCCTGACGCACCTGCTGTCCGGAGGTCGAGCAGGACCACCCCGGCCCACTCGCGCAGGTCCGGCTTGACTTCCGCTTCGTTGCCGGCCTTCGGAAGAAACTCTGGGCCGAGAGCACGAAACAACGGGTCAGCTAAACCAAGGTCCTGGCTGAGGAACAAAACAGGTATCTGTTCTGACATTAATCCCCCGTTCGCTTCTGCGGGCCAAGCCATCGGGACACACTACCCCTGTCCGAAGTCTCGCGCAGTGCGAGTAAAACCAAATTCAGGAAAGACTTAACCCGAGGTCTAGTCACTAAGCGTGGGGCTGGAAGGCGACGCCTGACTAGGCGCGCGTATTCTTGGCACGCGAGATACCAAAAGGTGACACTTCCCGGGCTTACCCGACAACAGAACTAAGTCATTTCACTAATTCTTCATACAGGATATCTGGAGGGCCTCCCTTAGATTAGTACCCTTACTGGGAGTGGTAATTTACTTCAGCTTTCGGGAAAACTAAAGGAATTTCCTCAGCTAACTGCGCACTGTCATTTTTTGGAGCCTCATGGGTGTACCGGAAAAGAGACCGGACGGTGTGGCCGGTTCATCGCCAAGCATTGCAGCGATCAGCGACTGACGCGATCTTCGCCAACTTCGGGAGGAATTCCAACGAGGACTTCGACAGCAACAGGTTTCCCGTCACGTGTGGCAGGCTTGAACCGCCATCGCGAGAAGGCCAGCCGAGCTGCCTCATCCATCTTAGGTTGTAATCCCTGGTACACAACCAGATGCTGGACTGTTCCATCGATAGCGATCGTCCCTTTCAGAATGATCGAACGATGAGCCTTGTCTATTGAAACGGGAACTCTTTTGAAATCAAACCGATGCGTAAGGTCCACGTCCGGCGGCACGAGCGGGGACTCGATTCGGAGTACCGTCGTGTATCCCCCATACGAAACGCTGGCCGGTTTTGCCGAGCTGTCGCAATACTGCATCGACCAATTCCGGTTCGGCATGGGAAGGAATACAGAATAGATCTTGCCGCATTTCAAAGCGCCATAGACATTCAACCCGCCGCCCCCTACTGGCCCAGAGGAGATAACAACGGTGTTCCGCCGCACCTTAAGCAGTGGCGCAGCAATGGGATAGATCATATTCATTGGCAACGTGGGATCGAGCGCGCCGCCCTCGCCGTTTGGAGTTGATGCCGGCCCGGATATGCTCACCGCACCCGCCAGATCCGAGTTGCCACTGGGTGGCACATTTGGCTTAACTCCTGAAACAGCAGAGGCGGTTGGATTCAGGACGCCTGAGCTCGCAGGGGGAGGAGCGATTGAAAATTGGCCCCAGCGGTTGCCAACTGGTAGAGAGAACTGGTCACTAGGTGGGGCGGGATCGACACTCAAGAGCATCAGGCCAGCTGCGTTTGCCAGTTTTGAGGCAGAGGTAGATGATGCCGCTGGACCAGCCGTTCTCTCGATCGGAGCCCCGCCGGACGAAACCGGTATCGTTAGTTGCGGCTGCGAATCAGACGTCCTCAGAAAAGCCATCACAGGCTGCTTCGACGCGCTGTCTGAAACAGATGGCGCGTCAACCTGCGACAGTTGGCGATTGAATTGAGCGGGCCGCGAAGTACTGACATCCAACGGTGCTTCAAGCGGTTTTAGTTCCTGACCTGTAACGATGTTCGGCACCTTCTGGTCCACGGTGATTCGCACGTCCGGCGGAGCAGTGGGCTGAAAAATCGTTTGATGAGAATTGTCCGGATGTGCAGGTCTCGAGACGATTGTGGTGTTCGGCCGCTGTACGGTGTTTGCCAGGGTCGGAGGAGGGACAACCACAAGAGGGGCGCTGTTATGCTGGCCAGGCACTTTGGGCGCGATGCGGGGTATTTTCGGCGGGTCATCCTGCACGGGAACTCGGTAATAGATTCTCTCCACCGTCGTTGAGACAGTCTCTACTGGCGTTGCCCGCGGAGGAGGCAATGGCGGCAAGTAAACGATCAATGCGACCACTGCGCAGTGCAGCATGACCGACGTACTTACAGAGCGGCCGGCGAACCGTCGGCGTGGAGGGCGCGAAAACCGGAAGAAGAAATAGTTGACCGGGTACCGCCCGGAAGGAGGCCTGCGCGCCGCGAGCGCCCGCAGTGAACTTGTACAACTGCCGAAGAATGAATGACGTGGAACGACGATGCGTAGTGCGCCGCGCTCTGTGAAAGGTAGGCGCATGTTGGTCGATTCCGTTTCGCGCCCGTACTCGATTTGGAGAACCGTCATTTCGGCCGTGTCCTGTCGGTGCTTTGCAACGGTTCCGGACGTGCAAACACGCGAAGAGGCTGGACCAAAGCGGAAAGCACGTTCCTTACCATTGAACTCCCGGTACCCAACGCCAGCTGGCTGCGGCAGTTACGGTTGGCTTACTCGTCTGTGTCACCATTTGGGGACACTTTGGAGGGCTCGTGGAGAATCGCATGCTTCGGAAGGCGTGTTGTTGGTTCAGTCGAAACAGAAAAGCTCGACTTGCGACCCAGCCGAGGGTCGGTGCCAACCCCATAGTGACTTGAGTGCATTCGAGTTTGGTATGACTCCTGCTGTCGACTCCGTGTGTCTCTCCGCTCGCGGGGGTGTGGCTGAGAGAGCGCTAGAAATGGGGAGATTGGTGAAAGCGGTCGCCAAAACTGCGGGGCTTGGTCTCATCCTAGCCCTCAGTGCGTGCGCGTGCTCCGGGCAAGAAACCGAATCGGCTGTAATGACTCCACGGGCCTCCGTGACTGCACAACCGGTGCGCCCTCCCACTTATACGGCCGCTCGCCCTCACCGGGGTTCGGAACAAAAGAGAGCCAAGCTGGAAAGCTCCGCGTTCATGGTTGCACGAAAGGGCCCTCCTCCCGAAGAAGTTAACCGAAAGGATCTGGAAGAAAACGCCGGCCCGAACGCGGGCAAGCTGTTTCTCCGATCTGTGCCGAGCGGAGCCGACATCTTCATCAACGGTCGCCTAGTCGGTCAAACGCCAATGCTGCTCGTTGCTGCACCCGGCACATATAGAATCGATATGCGGGGCACCCGCCAGGAATTCGGAACGAAGACGGTGGGACTAATAGCGAAGGATACTCAAACTGTAGCGATTTCTCTCAATCAGCGCTATCCGTCGCAGGTACATGCGTTTTGAGGGGGCGGTAGTTGGAGAAGCAGGGTCATGATTGACAAGTCCGGTGGAGTCGACTTTGACCGCCGAGCATTTGTGCAGCCACGGGTTCCGCCCACCTACACGGGATCCCGAATCGGCGGCCTCTTACTGGGCTTCGCGCTTATAGCTGTGCTCGCCTTTATCGGCTATCGGCTGCTGCCTACGCCGGCATCAGCATCCGGCAATCCCACAGACGCATCATTGGCCGAAGTCAACCAGCGCCTTTCTCTGATCGAGAACCGCCTGACGAAATTGGAGGAAACCAGAGATGCTGCGTCCCCCAGCCGCCGGAACGCCACAGGCCAGCGCGCTGAAAGATCGGAGCCCGAGCCCCGGCCGGAGGCGTCCGTTCCCTCAAGGCATCCGGTTAGAACAGTTTATTCGATATCGTCAACTGTCGGGAGTGTCCCGGAAGCGTCTTCGTCATCCGCTTCACCTGCAATAGTTGATGGGGCGACTAGCCAGCGTTTAACGAAATTGCAACAGGGCGTAGGCAAGCTGCAACAGAACCAGCAAGTGAACAATGAAGCTTGGCAGGCGACGACTGACCGGCTCGCGGATATGGCCGGCCAAGTGGGCTCGCAGAACGTGCAAATCCTTAGAAATCAGGACGAGCTAAACGAATTGGTGAACCGGACCGAGATGGAAGCGATTCCGTTTGAATTGCTTCGCGGTTCGAACCCGACTCCCGTGGGACCCGTTGCCCTGGTGCTGAAATCGACCAACCCGAAAAAACAGAGCTACACGGTGTGCGTGTACGTCCAGCCCTCATGCGTCGAACTGAAAGACCGCATGATTCACGAAGTCGTGCAGTTCGTAGCTGCAAAAAACGGCACCCCTCTCGAGATTGTCGCGACGCGGATCGTTAAAGACGAGATCCTGGGATATCTTGAGGTCCCGCGCAATCAGCTCGCACACTAAACGCATTGTGCCCTGAGTGGAATTCCCGTCGTTGTCACCACATTTCAAACCGTTCGCTTATATCAGCGGCCGCGCAGAATACGTCTGCTCGCGTGCGCGCTCATCCGCGCTCTTCAGGCAGGCCGCCATTTTGATGGCGAGCCTGTCAACATTCGGCTCGATATACATCGTGTAGTGATTGCCCTCGCATTGGCAGAGCTCCAATTTTGGACACAGAGACGCATCCCACCCGAGAGGCGGATCATGTGGGACTCCGAAAAGATTCTTGTCGCTGCGCACCAGCGTGATGGGATCGTCGTACGGCTTCGGGACGTAGCGGTTTGCCGCGGCATAGACAATCGTCAGCAGGTTCTGTTCATCGATTGCGAGCTGGTCGGGCGACGCCCCCTGATTTCTGCCTAACCCACGACCCATCCGCGAAAACTTGCGTCGCAGCCGACCGGACACGTAGTCCCTCGCGCGCTCGCGCGTCAGTCCACGAATATAAGTGTATTCGAAATGGAGCAGGTTCGTTTTCAACTGAGCTCGCCTGACCCATCGCACCCACGCACCGCCGTCGCGGAGCGCCGCCGGGTTGGCTGTTTCCAGCATCATCACCAGGGCCACATCTTCACCGGCGGCGCGAAGCTGCTGCGCCGCTTCGAATGCCAGCAAGCCATGAGCGCACCAGCCACCCAGCATGTACGGACCATGCGGTCGTCGTTCTCGAATGGCGGCCACGAAATGGCGCGCGATCGACTCAAGAGAACGGTCGGCGAGCGTTCGAACGAGAGAAGCTTGTATCCCCAAGCTGTGAAACGGATGCAGGGCGCGCAGCCTCTGCGAGAGCGGCTGGAACGTGGGATCGGCGCCCAAATAGAATAGCGGGATCTCCGGCCGCCGGTTGCCCGCATGCGGTCCGTTAGAACCATTGTGTCCTCGAATTATGTTCGCCTGCTCCTCGATAGTCGGTGCATCGAGCAAAGCAGCGAGTGGAAGCTCCTTGCCCATCGACTGTTCGATGCGGCCCAGCAGGCGAGCCGCAAGCAAGGAATGACCGCCGAGATCGAAAAAGTTGTCGCGCAGACCGACGGGCTTGACGCGCAACACGTCTTCCCAAATTGTGACAAGGCGATATTCGATGTCGTCATGCGGTCCTTCGGCGACGCCGTGGCTGGCATTGACAGCTTGCTGCTCCGGGTCCGGAAGCGCCTTGCGGTCGACTTTGCCGTTGAACGTGACGGGGAATTCCGGCAGGCACACGACCGCTGCCGGAACTAGATACTTCGGTAGCTTGGTTGTGAGGTGCTGCCGCAACGCTGCCGACTGGATCGTTTCGCCTGCACTGGGCACGATGTATGCGACGAGCCGCTTGTCTCCCGTCGCGTCCACACGAGCCACTACGAGGCACTGCTTCACGCCGGCAAATTCCAGAATCGGCTTCTCGATCTCCTCAGGCTCGACGCGCACGCCATGAATCTTGATCTGGTGATCGCACCGTCCTTCATACTGAATATCGCCATTCGGCAGAAACCGGCCGAGATCGCCGGTCCGATAAATCCGTGGGCTTGGCTGCCCGGGAGTGGGGTTGGGTATAAACCGTTCGGCAGTAATTTCGGGCTTGTTCAGGTATCCACGAGCCAGTCCGTCACCACCAATAAAGATCTCACCCAATTCACCCGGCGGGACGGGCCTCAGGTTTGAGTCGAGGATGTAGATCTGTGTGTTATGAATCGGCCGCCCGATGGGAACCGACTGAGTACCAGCAGTAACGCGATGAATGGTCGACCAAATTGTCGTTTCCGTCGGTCCGTACATATTCCAGACCACAGGTACGCGGGACACCAGTTCGTTTGCAAGGTCGCGCGGGAACGCCTCACCGCCGCAGAGAATCTTCAGGTTCGCTTGTCCCTCCCATCCCGAGTCGACGAGCAAACGCCAGCTTGTCGGCGCACCCTGCGCGATGGTCACTGATTTCTCGCGCAACAGCTTGCCCGCGGATTGCGGCGTTCTGGCCGTCGCCCGCGAGGCGAGCGCTATGCGCGCGCCGACCGCAAGCGGCATCAGCAGCTCAAGCACCGCGATATCGAACGAAACGGTGGTCGCTGCCATTACCACGTCGGACTCATCCATCCCGGGGACCAGCGCCATCGACTTGATGAAATTCACCACGCCGTGATGGATCAGTTCGCAGCCCTTCGGACGCCCAGTCGAGCCGGAGGTGTAAATAACATAGGCACGGCCGTCCGGGCTGACACTGGAACGAGGATTGTGGGTTGGCTGCTGAGCGATCAAATGCGCATCGCGATCGACACAAAAGCTTTCGATGGAAGAGCCAAGTCCCTCAAGCAGTGGGGCAAGAGATGTTTGAGTCAGTAGAACCGCGGGTTTTGAATCCTCCAGCATGTAACGCAAGCGGTCCGGCGGGAATTCAGGATCGAGGGGCACGTAGGCGCCTCCCGATTTTAGGACGCCGACCAGAGCGACAATCATCTCGATCGAGCGCTCGACGCAAATCGCGACCAGGGCCTCCTTGCCTACTCCATGGTTCTGAAGCCAGTGGGCCAACTGATTCGCCTGTCTGTTCAGCTCGTGATAAGTAATCGTCCGTCCTTCAAAATCGATGGCGATTTTGCCGGGTAATTTTGTCGCCTGGGCCTCGATCAACTGATGAATGCAAGCATCCCTTTCCGGGAAATCCAGAACTGGGCCGTTCCAGTCGGAAGCGGCCAGTGAGTCTAATAACTGAGCCATGAACGTTCTACTCCCTCATCCTCGGTGTTGTGGTCAGCAAGCGGCTGCGTGACGGCAGGGACTCCGCTCTGCGGAATAAACGGACGCTGGGAAGCGCGCCTAACATACCGAAAGCAGACCCAAGGAGCACGTTGTTCTGCGCCATCCCCAGGCGTTTGCTAAAGCAATACTCGCCTACATGACTGTGTCAGACACTTAGATGGCACGCAGTCGGGCGGCCGTGGGATTTTGCAACCTGATGTGGGGTAAGCAATTACAGTGAATCGGGTAACGCCCCTCGATAGTTTCCTGCCTGCCGATGCCAGACGGTCGGGGCTCGCGGATCAGTCACGATATATAGCGTCATATATCGTTCAACCTGTAGACTGCTGCCCGTCTTCGTTTAGAACCGCTCTTGTAGGAGCAGATTGCTGCGAGTAGTTCCACTGCTGACTGTACAAAGCGGGGGTGCTAGACTAACTGTCTTATTTTCTGGGGCTTGGATAGCAGCCTTTTTCTATCGAGCGACACAACTACGGCAACGACTGTGGCACGTCAGATGCACGGGTTCTACCGGGGTATTGTTGCTTGTCCCCTGCCCTGAGATCGGGCAGCACGTTTCGTACGCCTAACGGGACGCGGGAGTAGTACGATACGGCGACCATGTCGAACGTGGCAATCTTCGCGGAAAGTTCCATCCCGCCCGAGGGGCGCAGGACGAAGGTCCGCCAGCCCCTTGGATCATTAGCTTACCTCGACATCATTCCGGACAATGGCGGAATTATTCTCAATTTGAGCGAAGATGGCCTGGCTTTTCAAGCCGTCGCTCCGCTGCACGACCAGAAACAAGTGCAGCTCGTTGTCCAACTACCTCACTCAGGGACTCGATTTGAAACTGCCGCGGAAGTCGTGTGGCTTGGCTCTTCGACCCGCCAGGCAGGGGTACGATTCCTGAACGTATCGGCTGATGTGCGTCTGCAAATCCGAGAATGGATCGAGTCGCAGAGCCAGGGCGCTCCTAAACCCGGTGAAGTTGGCTCGACCGATTTGGCGCCGGTGCGGGCAGCGAACGGCGACGAAGCTGCTTCCCCTTCACTGCAAGACGGTGCGACCTCCGGCTCGCCGCAGCAAGAATGGCTCAGCTTGATGTCGGAATTTGAAGGTAAGTTCAAGCAGGAAGAACAGGAACCGCTGGCTGAGCCGGAAGAGAAGCCTGAGAGCGTGCTTGAGTCTGTTTCACCGGCCGCGCCGGACGCGCCAATCCTTTCTCCCAGACCAGAGATTCTCCCGTGGCCTTCCGCCCTAGTCTCGTCGCATGAGCCGCCAGCCCGAACAGCGCCGATTTCCAGTCCTGAGTTTCCGGGCGCTCGATCGACGGGCGAATTTGCGCGAGAAGGTCCAGGTCTTCGACAAGTAGAGTTGGAAGAAGCCGGCCGCGCGCCGCAGTATCCGTCGAGTTCATCACCGAAAAGGCGTGAAGAGGCAACGCCGCATGGTTCGAGTACCGAAAGTGCGCGTGTCAAGAAAGCGCATTCGGGGCTATCCGCACTCGAATCAGACTTCCCTCTATTGCGAGCCGTTGTTGTCCAGGGTAGTCCGCAAGCAAAGGATGATGACGTAAAACCCGGGCTTCCCGCGCGAAAACGCGATTCCCTACGCAACCAAGTAGCTCTCGTGGTCGTCTTCGCGCTTTTTGCCGTTCTCTGCTTCGGAATTGGGACTTGGGTCGGCCACCTGCCTTCCGGCGAAACGGGGCAGCAGGACGCTGCGACCGTCTCGACCCCGCCGCCATCAAAGGCACCTGCAGCAGAACAAGCGATTCAAGCCAACTCTCCGGCAAATGGCGAATCTGGCGCCGCGAACAAGACGGAAAGAGAGAGGACGCCGGAGCGTTCGACTGGAATTGACGCGGCCCGTCTTCGTACGGGCACAACATTCACCGTACCGACTATCGCTCAACCCGAGCTTCAGTCGTCCGCAATTCCTCCCATGCAACAGTCCGCCCCTGCTTTGAAGGCGACAGCACCGCCAGCCCTTTCTTCGAGCGATCAACACGTAAGCACCCCGCCCCAGAGCAAGGGTACGGCGCAGCTGTCTCCAGTCGATCTGTCCCCTGAAGATTCCACGCCCCAGGTGGTGGATGGGTACGTATTGCGTCCGTCGGATCGCTTCAACCCGTGCCATCTCATGTATCGCGTCGATCCCGTATATCCCACACAAGCGCGGCAACAAGGAATCGAAGGCAGCGTCAGAATTCACCTGGTCATCGCCGCTGATGGATCCGTCCAGAGCGAAAAACTGATCAGTGGACCGGCGCAACTAGCACCCGCCGCCTTAGAGGCTACGCAGTACTGGCGCTATCTCCCCGCTCTTCTCAATGGTCAGCCGGTTCCGACAGAGAAGGACGTCGAAATCGCTTTCCATCTTCCGCCTCACTGAACCGGATTCAGCATCGCCAGTGCGTTTCGCTCGTCCTCTCCTTGACTCTGGTCCGCAGATTCTTTACTGTCCGCGAGCGAAATGCTGAGGAGGTAACATGGATCATCGAAAGCGGCTCAATATCGTTTTCCCGCAATCGTTTTCTGTTCTCTGCCGGCATTGCTTTTCCTTGGCGCTTTGCGCGAAACGCGCGCCTCAGCCCAGAGTGTTGAGTCGCGCGCGCACAACGAGCTTTCGCAAATCCGCGGCACGATCCGAATCGCCGGACTCGAAAAGCCGGTCACGGTTCTTCGAGACCGCTGGGGCGTCGCTCACATTTACGCGCAGAATCAGCACGATTTGTTCTTCGCACAGGGATATGTGGTTTCGCAGGACCGGCTATTCCAGATGGAGCTGTGGAAGCGCTCGGGGCAAGGCAGACTCGCTGAAATTCTCGGGCCGAGCGCATTGCAGCGCGACGTGAACGCACGCCTGCTGCGCTACACAGGCGACATGAACGCCGAATACGCCAGCTACTCGCCCGATACGAAAGACATTCTGCGGGCGTTCACGGACGGCATCAACGCGTACATCGCAGAACGCACGCGGCCGGGAGGCCCGGGCCTTCCAATCGAGTTTCAGATTGCCGGATTCAAACCCGAACCGTGGAAGCCGGAAGATTGCCTGAATCGCATGGCTGCATTTTCGATGACCGGCAATTCAACGGCCGAGTTGTACCACGCCGAAGCTGTTGCGGCGCTTGGCGCGCCTCGCGCAACAAAACTCTTCGCTTTCGATCCCGCTGTCCAGCTGGATCCGGCGCCCGGCGTCAATTTTACGGGACTTTCGCCGCAACTTTTGCGCAATCTCGTCGGCAGCGACACGCGCATCGAATTTCCAGCACACGCGCTCGAAGGAAGCAATGACTGGACAGTTTCGGGAACTCTGACTGCGAGCGGCAAACCGATCGTTGCGAACGATCCCCATCGCGTGATCGCCGAACCTTCGCTGCGCTACGTCGTCCATCTGGTCGCGCCGGGATGGGACGTGATCGGTGCCGGCGAGCCCGGTCTTCCGGGCGTGGCGGTGGGCCACAATCAAAACATAGCGTGGGGATTCACGATTTTCGGGCTCGATCAACAGGACCTCTATCTTGAGAAGCTGAATCCTGCGAATCCGCTGGAATATAAGACCGAGCGCGGTTGGGCCAGGATGCGCGTCGAGAAAGAAACGTTTCGCGTCCGTGGCGGGCCAAGTGTCGCGGTCAATTTGAAGTTCACGCGGCATGGGCCCGTGCTATGGGAGGATAAAACTCGAGCGCTGGCTCTTCGCTGGGTGGGAGCCGAACCAGGCACGGCCGGCTATTTGGGATCTCTTGCCGTGGATCGTGCGCAAAGCTGGCAGCAATTCAAAGAGGCGGTGAAGCGTTGGAAGGTCCCGTCGGAGAATCTAGCCTATGGCGACCGCGCTGGAAATATTGGCGAATATTCCGTCGGGCTCGCGCCGATTCGGAAAAATTGGTACGGCCTGCTTCCCGTTCCTGGCGATGGCGGTTATGAATGGGCTGGCTTCCTTCCGACTGAACAGTTGCCGCATTCATTCAATCCGGCCGCGGACTTCATCGCTACGGCGAATCACAAAATGATTCCGACGAATTACCCCTACCGCGTTGGATACGAGTGGGCCCCTGGATTCCGCTTCCGCAGGATCAGCTCAGTTCTGGAAGCGGCGAAGTCCAGCGGGCACAAGCTGACGGTCGCGGATATGGAGAAGCTGCAGAACGACGTTCTTTCGACCCCGGCGCTCGAGCTGATCCGCGTGCTGCGGAGTGCCGCTGCAAACAGCAGCGATCCTGACGTGAAATTGCTTTTAGGATGGAACGGCGTCGTGTCACGAAACTCCGCGGCGGCCGCGCTGTATGAAATCTGGCTGCAAAATGTAACTGCTGCTGTGTCGCATCGAGTAGTGCCGAAAGAGTTGTGGGGCTTGATGCGCGGGTGGCCGGTGATCAAAGTGCTCGATGCGGTGGCGCATCCAACGCAAGACGTTTTTGGGCCGGAGCCCGAAAAGTCCCGCAATAAACTGCTGCTTGACGCACTGAAATCGGCTCATGAAAAACTGATCGCGCTGGAAGGATCGGATCCGGGCAAGTGGGCGTGGGACCGGATTCATGTGGTCGAGTTTCGTCACGCGCTGGATCAGGCGCCCGGGGCTAAGAACTTGTTTGATCTTGGGCCGATCGCGCGGCCCGGCGACGATTACACAGTTAACGCGACGGGCTTCTATGCCGGTGGATACAAACAGGTGGCGGGAGCGAGCTACCGCGAAATCATGGATCTGAGCGACTGGGACAATTCCGTCGCGGTGAACGTGCCGGGGCAGAGCGGTCAGCCTGGAAGTTCACATTATTCCGATCTGCTACCGCTGTGGAGCGAAGGTCGCTACTTTCCGCTTTCGTATTCGCGCGCGTCGATCCAGAAGTATGCTACTGACAAGCTGGTGCTCGAACCAAAGTAGGGTTTTCGTCCCGCTAATTCGCGTCGGCCGCGTGCAGCTCATTCAGGATCGGCTCGCGAAGGCCTTCGATCGAAGGACTGCGTCTACTGTCCATTTCGAAAACGATAACTTCGTTGCGCCCTTTTCGAAGCCAAGCGCCAGGGAGATAGAGCGTTTGCTGCGGACCAATGTTCCAGAAGCGGCCGAGATTGTGCCCATTCACCCAGACTGCGCCTTTGCCCAGTCCGCGCGTGTCGAGGAATGTGTCCCCCACAGCATCCACATCGAAAAAGCCGCGGTAAAACCCTGGACCATTCACCGCGCCGCTCGCGAAATGGAGCGAAGCAGGGTCGCGCATCGGAAGCGGGAAAATTTGCCAGCCGGTTAGTTCGCGCCCTGCGAAGCTCACCGAGTGCGTGATTCCCTGCCTGTCGTTACGCAGCTTGGGTCCGAAATTAATCCGTCCCGTGTTCTCAACGAGGATATCCAGCGTGTTTTCTGCCGAGCCAACGGCGATCTTCAGACGATCCTGACTTAGCCGGCGGTCGAGCGTGCCAAGGAGCCGCTGATTCACAAAGATGTCGGCATAATCGCGGACGCTGTCGATTACGAGTTCACCCTTCGCAGGGCCTTTGACTCGTGTGCGATACAAAATGTACCAGTAGGACTGCCCCAGCGATTCCATGGTCTTCGGTTGCTCGCTGCCGGTGCCGTGGCTGAGATTGGTCCAAAGCGAAGCAGATTCCGCGAGCGGGAATTTCGGAATGGCGATAACGGGCATGGGCGCAGGCAGCGGCGGCATCTTCGGATTGTGCAAATGCCGAAGGATCACATCGCGAAACGCAAAATACTTTTTCGTCGGCCGCCCCGCTTCATCCAGCGGGGCATCATAATCGTAGCTCGTCGTGTCTGGTTCGTAGGCGCGCTCGTAATTTGCTCCCGCCATGAAACCAAACGAGGTTCCGCCTTCAAACATATAGAGATTCACCGAGTAGCCTTGCGAAAGCATCCAGTCGAGTTCCTGCACCTGTTGCTTCATGTCGGTGACGTGATGCGGCGCGCCCCAATGATCGAACCAGCCATCCCAGTACTCGCCGTTCATGAAAGGGCCGTCGGGACGAAACGCCTTTAGTGCGGCAAACGCGGACCGCGCTTCACCAGGACCGAAATTCACTACGGCAGGCAGATCGGGCAGCGTTCCACTAGGTAGCTCGGTCGCACCATCTGCCGTGTAGAGGATTACATCGCGGAACCCGGCATCGCGAATCATGTCGCGAATACGAGACATGTAAACGTGATCTCTGCCGAACGAGCCATATTCGTTTTCCACCTGAACAGCGATGATTGGCCCGCCGTGGGTGATTTGCAGCGGCGCGAGCTCGCGTCCCAGGCGACCCATCCATTTCGCGGCCGGGCGCAGAAAGCTCTCGTCACGGCTTCGCAGCTTCATTTTCGGATCGGCCAACAGCCATGCAGGCAGTCCGCCAAGATCCCATTCCGAACAAACATATGGGCCGGCGCGGACAATCACGTACAATCCTTCCTGTTGCGCTTCGCGAACGAATTCCGCCACATCGAGTTGTCCACGAAAATCGTAAATACCCGGCTTCGCTTCATGCAGGTTCCAGAAAATATAAGTTGAAATCGTATTGAGGCCCATAGCGCGCGCCTTGCGCAGACGGTCGCGCCAGTAGGCGCGCGGAATGCGCGTGTAATGCATTTCCCCGGAAATGATTTGAAAGGGGCGCCCATCGACGATGAATTGCCCGTGTTCGATTCGGATCGAATGCCCGGGCGCTGCTTTGGCGTTCAATTGCGGAGCCACTAACAGGAGCAGCACCAAAGCGCATGTGGCAACGGCAAATGGTGTGTGCGGACATTTCACAAATTGCCCGAATACCTGTATTTCAAAGGAGGGCTTTTCGTCCCGGCTCTGCATGCGTCTATTCACCGTTTGCAAGAATTCGCGCTTTCGAGATTCGAACGCCGTAGGATAATGCGGCGCGCGCCCAGCACCAAGCGGCGATTGGAACATGACGATGCACGAAGGGATGCATTGCAGACGGCAACCAGCAGCGTGATGAAAGCCGTAATCCTCGCACGAGGATTGGGCAAGCGCATGCGCCGGCCGGATTCGTCCGGGCCGCTTGCCACCGATCAGCTTGCCGCCGCGGATGCCGGGGTCAAGGCAATGATTCCCATTGGCCGTCCCTTTCTCGACTTTGTCTTGAGTGAGCTGGCCGATTCAGGAATTCGCGAAATCTGCATCGTCATCGGCCCCGAACACGCGCAGGTCCGCGAATATTATGCGTCGCTTTCACTTCGACGCATCGCCATCCGTTTGGCCATCCAGGAACAACCGCTGGGAACAGCAAACGCGGTGCTCGCCGCGCGGCAGTTCATAGCGGACGAGCCGTTCCTTGTCCTCAATTCAGACAACTACTATCCTGTCGAAGCTTTCCATGTTTTGCGTCAGCTTGGGGAACCGGGCCTCGCTGCATTTGAACGAGAAACTCTGGTGCGCGAGAGCAATATCCCTCCGGAACGACTTCGCGAGTACGCGCTTCTGCAGATCAGCCGCGACGGATGGCTGGAAAAAATCATCGAGAAGCCGTCGCAAATGCCGACTGTCGAAAGAGAAGAGGTCTTCGTCAGCATGAACTGCTGGCGCTTCCAGTCCTCCATCTTCCGCGCCTGCGAACAGGTGCCGCGATCTTCGCGAGGCGAGTTCGAGCTTCCTCAAGCCGTTCAGCTCGGCATCGACTCGCTCGGACTGCGATTTCGCGCTGTGCCAATTCGCGCCGGCGCCCTCGATCTTTCCTATCGTTCCGACATTCCCACTGTAGCGCGTCGCCTGGCGCACATCCGGCCGGACCTGTGAGTACGTTTGGCGACCAACTTCGCGCTGCCGGCATGAGCGCCGGTGAGTCCGCGGCAAAAGATACGATTTTTACGAAGCTGCTCGGTCATTTGCGAGAACAGCATGACGGAACACCGAATGACGCGGTTGCGTTTTTTGTTCCTGGCCGCGTAGAGCTGGCAGGCAAGCACACCGACTACGCCGGCGGCCGAAGCCTGGTTTGCGCGATCGAACGCGGCATCTGCCTGGTGGCCGCTCCGCGCTCTGACGCGCTGATCTGCTTGCGAAGCATGGATACCGGTTCCGAAGCGCGGTTCAGGCTTGGTTCGGATACTGAGCCGATTCGCGGAGACTGGTCGAACTACGCGATTACCCTCACGCGCCGCATCGCGCACGACTTCCCGCATGCGCGCACAGGAGCAGACATCATTCTGGCAGGCGATCTGCCTCGTTCTGCCGGGATGAGCAGTTCGAGTGCGCTAATCATTGCGGTCTTTTCGGCGCTGGCGGAAATTAATTCGCTCGAAGAATCGGACTTCTTTCACCAGTTCATTCGGAGCCGCGAGGATCTCGCGGGCTATCTCGGTGCTGTCGAGTGCGGCGCTCCATTTGGCGCGTCTTTAGGCGGCCGAGGCGTTGGCACGCTCGGCGGAAGCGAAGACCACGTTGCGATTCTCTGCTCGCGTGCTGGATTCGTGCGCCAGTACTCCTATTGCCCGATTCATTTCGAACGGGAAATCCGCTTCCCTGAAAACGATTCCCTCGTGATCGGCGTCAGCGGAATCGAAGCCGACAAAACGGGGAACGCGCTCGACGCGTATAATCGCGCTTCGCTTACGGCCCGCAAGATTCTGGAAGTATGGCGCAGCGCGACATGCCGCAATGATCCGTCACTTGCCGCTGCGATCGCTTCAGCACCGGAAGCGTCAGAGCGCATGCGAAATATCTTGGACGAATCGAGTGAGCCCGAGTTTCCTCCGAGTCTACTGTTGAATCGGCTCTCGCAATTTGCGGAAGAGAGCAACGAAATCATCCCTGCTGTGGCCGATGCTCTTGCGGCCTGTAACCTCGGACGCGTGGGCGCACTGATGGACCGGTCGCAGCACCTTGCCGAAACGTGTCTGGACAATCAGACTCCGGAAACGATCGAGCTTGCGCGCTCAGCACGGGCCTTAGGGGCTTTGGCCGCGTCGGCATTCGGGGCGGGGTTTGGCGGCAGCGTGTGGACGCTCGTTGAGTCCGCCCAGGCAGAGACATTTCGCCATTCATGGGCGAACGATTATCGGAAGCGGTTCCCGGCCCGCGCAACCACTAGCGAATTTCTCATTACTCGTCCCGGACCGAGCGTAGTTAAATGTCGATGAACGTTTCCCTCGACTCTTATGCCCAAGGAGCGTAGTTGAAGCCAAAACAAAACTCGCCCGATCGACGCCGGGTACTCGGGAACGAACTCTCGCGGCGTGATTTTCTCAACCAGTCGGCGCTGCTGGTTGGAGGCTTGCCTGTTGTTGGTTATCTTGAACGATTTGCCCATGCCCGGCAGACGGCGATCCACCCGGGCACGGCGCGGGCTGGGACGAATATTCAGGGCAAGACCGTGTCGCTCGGCAACGCAATTCTTTCTGCGGAATGGGAAATCTCCCCGAACGGACTGCGTTTCATCCGGGTGAAGGACGGCGCGTCGGGGCAAACGCTGGGACATCAAGGGCCGGCCTTCGCGGTCAGTATTCGGGGTGATAGCGAGGGCGTCGTTTCGTCAACGATGAGACTGGTTGGCTCACCTCGCGTAGAAACACTGGTTGCCGATCCTGGAGCGTCGCGCGCGTCTGACCGTCTCGACGGCCGCGCGGTCTCCGCCATTTTTGAGGACGCACAAAGGCGCGTGCGCGCCCACTGGCGGGCGATCCTTCGCGACGGATCGCACTACATTCGCCAGGAAATCACGCTTCAGGCGCTCGCCGGCGATTTTCCGATCGATCGCATCACCCTAATCGATCTGAACGTTGCCGGCGCGGAAGTCGCGGGCACCGTGAAAGGATCGCCAATCACGCACGGGAGTTGGTTTCTCGGTTTCGAACATCCGCTGTCGCAGAGCAAAATCGAAGGCAATCGCGCGACTTGTAGCATCGAGCGCCAACTCCCTCTAGCGCACCATAAGACTGCGTCCTATTCTTCCGTGATCGGGGTAACTGCCGGCGGCCAACTGCGCCGCGGCTTTCTGCGTTATATCGAACGCGAGCGCGCGCATCCGTATCGAACGTTTCTCCATTACAACTCCTGGTTCGATCTTGGCTATTTCACTCCGTACGACCAGGCCGGCGCCCTGGAAGTGATCGACGCTTTCGGTCGCGAATTGCGGGAGAAGCGCGGAGTCACCCTCGATTCCTTCCTCTTCGACGACGGCTGGGACGATCACAACTCGCTCTGGAAATTCAATTCAGGGTTTCCGCATGGCTTTGCCCCGGTTCGCGCGGCCGCAACAAAATGCGGCGCGGCGCCGGGCATCTGGCTCTCGCCATGGGGAGGCTATGACGGCCCGCGCAAACAGCGCCTCGCGTACGGCAAGCTGCACGGCTACGAGGAAAACTCCGACGGCTTCGTGCTCTCCGGCCCGCGTTATTTCTCGCGCTTTCACAAAGTCTGCATGGAAATGGTGCACAAGTACGGCGTGAACCAGTTCAAATTCGACGGCACCGCCGACACATCCACGGTGTATCCGGGCAGCAAATTCAACAGCGACTTCGATGCGATGATCAGTCTTATCGAGGATTTGCGGGTCGCAAAGAAGAATTTGTATGTAAATCTGACCAGCGGAACGTATCCGTCGCCTTTCTGGCTGCGCTATGCCGATTCGACGTGGCGCGGCGGCGAAGATGATTCATTCGCCGGAGTCGGCAGCGACCGACAGCAGTGGATCACGTACCGTGATGCGGCGACGCACGAACACGTCGTGCGCAGCGGCCCGCTGTATCCGCTGAATTCGCTGATGCTCCACGGGCTGATTTTTGCGCGTCACGCCAAGCGGCTCGACACAGATCCTGGCCACGATTTCCCGTCTGAAATCCATTCGTATTTCGGCACGGGCACTCAGCTTCAGGAAATGTACATCACGCATTCGCTGCTTTCGGATTCCGATTGGGACGTGCTGGCCGAGGCGGCAATCTGGTCGCGCCGGAATGCGGACATTCTGGTCGATACGCACTGGATCGGTGGCGATCCTGCGAAGCTGGAAGTGTATGGCTGGGCGTCGTGGTCGCCGCGCCGAGGAATCATCACACTGCGGAACCCGAACAAAGTGCCGCAGACGTACGAGCTCGACGTGCAGTCCGCGTTCGAATTGCCGGACGGCGCTCCGGAAAGCTATAAGGCGGGCAGCCCGTGGAAGAACACCGCAGGCACCGCGTCAATCAATTTGCGCGCGCGGCATGCACGCACAATAAACCTTCAGCCATTCGAAGTGCTTACGTTCGAAGCTGCCCCGCAACGCTGACCGGCCTTCCTTCCTAGGTCAACGCTCTTGCATTCCCTGGAGGTCTACACTGTCGCGCAAAGGAATCAGGCTATTTCGTAATCGACTTCTCGGCTTCTGATTGAGCTTGCGCAACAATCTTTCATCCGCGGTTACAAATCGGCAATTGCGGTCGATTGCCAGGGCCACATAGACGCAATCGTAGGCAGGATGGCCGATCTCAATCGCGATGCGGACGGCGGATTCCAATAAAGATCGCGTCGGCAGCAACTCGATATCCGCACCCTGCAGCAATCGCGCGGCAAAGAGAGCCTCATCCTTCACCAGTTCGCGGCGCTGCACCTTCTTCCAGAGAATGTTTGCGCATTCAACAGCCAGTAGATCAGGTGCAAGGAGCTTCGCCGATCGTCGCAGCCTGAGAGCCTGTTCGGTTCCATCCTCCTGGACCACCCATTTGAGCGCGATGCTCGCATCGATCACGACCGCGTTCATCGCTCGTCTCGGCCTTGCCGAAGGAGAAGCTCGGACGGAGTTTGCTTCCGGTGCTTGGTCAGGCGACGTAGTTCAGCTGCAAGCGTCTCGAATGAAGTTTCCAAGTCGGCAGCGAGCGCTTGGCGCAGAATTTCCCGATGTTCTGCCTCCGTCGAACGGCCATGCCGCGCGGCCCGTCGTTTCAAGCGCGCGATCAGGTCGTCTTCCAAATTCCTTACGTGCAGGCTCTTGGGCATGGTTTCCCCACGCGTGCCACCAATGTTAGCAATGCTATCAGGATTGGCAATCGGCGTCAACCGGCGAAGAGTGACCTTCGGGTTGGCGGCGCGTTCCGAAGGCCCTAGGGCATTATTTCATGTGGGCAAGGTCAAACGTCGTTTCGAAGTGCCCTCTGTCGAGGAACGTCACACGAATTGTTAGATCGCCGGAGGAGACCTGGTCGGGATCAAATTCCTGCTCGACCGTCACGCCCGGCGCCGACCTGGATTTCCCATTCGACACAGTCACGGGGTGCCAGGTCGTTTTTTGCGGCTTTAGGACGTGCCCTTGCGAAACAGCCACGTGAGATTGTGTCTTAACATCGTAATCCTGCGAAAGCGAGTCAGTGGGGTAGTAAATCGTGACGCGCACGATAAAAGGCAGATTCCGACTCGCGTACTTCTGCACCGCGTCGACCGCGTTCTCATCGGCCATATGATGCTGGGCCGCAAACACTACCTGTGCGTACGGAGTGAGCACCTCGACCGCGCCAACGTGGAGAGTTGTACTACGCGAAAGGAACACCCGTTCGTAATGGTTCCAAAAATCAGCTGTGATTTCGTCATTTCTGCTGCCGAGAAAAAATGCTTCGCGTATTGCCTCAGAGGTGAGCTCCTGCTGGTATGCCCGCACTGGAGCCGAGGACATCAGCGCGCCTCCCAGCGCGAGCATACTGGCAACCAATCGGACGTGAATCTTCATAGGGCAACCATCTGGCCCATTCTGAGAGCCGCCCGCGTAAAGCGCGCAACCCGGTCAGGCAGGCGCACGGGACGTGCAAATAAAACTTACTGCACGGTAAGCATGACTGTTGTTGTGCGAGTCTCGGAGCCAGTGGTTCCCGTAACCGTGATGGGAACAGGCTGTGTGCCAGGACTAGTCGGCGCCGTAATGGTGAGTACGGTGGTCTGACCGCCGGGGACGGCGGTCTGGCTGAAGCTGCAGCTTGCGCCGCTCGGCAGTCCCGCACAAGCTGAGCTATTTGAAAAATCAACTGTCGTTGAGCCAAACGAGCCGATGGAGACGACGGTTATCGTTGTCGCCCCAGTCCCACCGCTGGTAGTGACTGCAGCTGGAGTTGCGGACAAAACGAAATCGCTGGTCGCGCTCACGTTCCATTCGGTAACAAGATTGTAAACGTTCAGCGAGCCCAAGCCCGTCGCCATGTTGTAACCTGCCGTGGCGTTGTAGCCGAGGGAGCCATTCGCTTCCACGATGCCGATCGTGTCGCCGCTCCCCCCGCCGCCTCCCCCGCCGCCACCACCACCGTTATCGGAGCTGCCGCCGCCACACCCGGCGATAGCGAGGAAAGCCAGGAAGACGACTGACGCGCTGACCACGGCCCAACGGCGGCTGGCGCGACGGAATAGCCAGAAGCTTATGAGCGAAAGGCCGAATCCGAGAAAAAGGACCGCAGGTAGGCGCCATTCGTTTACGACGCCCGGCCCCACCGGGGGCGGCACAGCCGAGGACGAAACCACGCAATCGGGAGTGCCTTTGCCGCAGGGCATTGCGTTAGAACCGGAAGTCACCTGATAGAAGATGCAGCCGCTGTTCAAGGTTCCGCTCGACTGGCAGTTCGCCCAGCTCTGGCCGGCGAGTGCATAGAGCTGCTGGTTCGGCAGCCCGACGGCACTCCCCTGAGCCTGATTTAACAGCGCCACCATGCCCGCGAACGCTTCCGCCGAAACCGAAGTGCCCCCAACTCCCTGAATATTCGGAAAGCTGCTCGACGAACCCGCCGCTAAACTGCATGCACCGGTAGCACCCGGCGTGTCCTGTTGGCAATACAGGTAGAAGTTTTGGAATGTGCCGTCACCGGCAAACACGGAAATGTCCGGAATATCGCGCTTGCCGTCGTTCGGAACGCCACTGCCCATTTGCCACGTAGGTTTTGCGTATCCGCTGGAGCAAGCCGATAAGGTCGCTTCGCCCAAAGTGCAGTTGCTGACGCCTCCCCCTGCGCCGTAAGGCAGAACAAGTTCGCTCAAGCTGCCGAGGGTGGCCGTCGGCGGCGGAGCGGCTGCGTAGTTGTTGCAGTTCGTCTGGGCGTCTTGGGTAACGGACGGATCGTAAAGCGCATCGAGCGGAACGTTCACGCACGAATCGTTATAGACAATTTCGGGGATGTAGCCTTTGACGGATGCCTGCGTCGAGGAGGAATTCGAGCTGTTCCAGAAGTTGTTTGCGTCAGAGACGGTTCCGTCGTTGAAATCGGTGCCGCCGACGGCGACATTGAACGGTGTGGACGCGATCCCGCTGACAGCCAGGCCGCATACAGCCGGATCGTTGTACTGAGTGGGATTCTGATTCGGCGCGACGCATGGCACGCCCGAGGTCGGCGTGTTGAAAGGACTGTCACAGGCGGTCGAACCATTGTCACCCGTTGACACGACGACGGTGATGCCTTCGGCAGCCGCTTGTGCCCACTCGCCAGTCACATCCTTGACTGGCGCCCCCCCGTAAAGCGCATTCCCCGCATTACCCAGGAAAAACTCG
>DASUJR010000399.1:0-34388 GCA_036279175.1 Candidatus Acidiferrales bacterium
ATTGCCCGCGATGTGATGAGCGAGCTTGAGCTTAAAAGGTTGGTTGCACCGGATTTCACCATCTCAACGCGACCGGGAATGCCTTCGCTCATTGTTTTGGATGAGGCTGCGGTTCCGAGCATCTATTGGCAGCCCAGTGAACCCAGGCTCAATCGCCAAAGGCTCGCCAACGAACTCAAGGACGGCGCCGAAATTAAAGGCGTTACGCTATCCAACCCTGAACCAGTATTGAGCGTGAGGGCGCGGTAATGAGCTTCTCAACAAAACAGATCAATGCGCTAAAGCGCAATCTCGATCACAGATTTGTACGCAGTCGAGAGGCTGGCGGCCGTACATTGTCCTATATCGAAGGATGGTACGCGGTAGCACAGGCCAACCGAATCTTTGGATTCGACGGCTGGAGCCGCGAGACCATCGATCCACGCTGCGTGCTTTCGCGTGAGAACCGAGGCAACTTTCTTGTCGTCTATACGGCAAAGGTTCGGGTCACAGCACACGCGGACGGTGCAACTGTGGTTCGCGAGGCGCACGGCAGCGGCGAAGGACGGGGCAGCTCACCTGGCGAGGTGCACGACATAGCGCTAAAGGCCGCTGAAACCGATGCGACGAAACGAGCGCTCGCGACATTCGGTCGACCATTCGGCTTAGAACTTTACCGCAATGGGAGGCCAACGACGGTAGCAGGCGGGCCGAATTTAGAAGCGCCTGCGCTTCAACCGGACCCGGCTGCAGGTGTTAGCGGAAACCGCATTGGTTTTCACCCGGACGATACGACCCCGATTCCACGTCCATCACACTACTATGGGCGCCGACAGCAGAACCTTCTCCGTGAAGCCTTCCCGGTAGGCAAACAGGTAGCCAGTGACACCGTCACTATCGCGCCGGAGATAGCCTCGGCAGAAAAGGATGAACTTCCGCCAGCACGGATTGATAAGAGCCAGCTGACCATTGCTGAGCCCAAGCGTTTACGCGACAAGGCCCATCTCAGGTTTGTTGCTTCGAAATCGTGCCTCATCTGCGGTCGGCAACCTTGCGACCCCCACCACCTCCGCTTCGCTCAACCCCGCGCCATCGGCATGAAGGTCAGTGACGAGTTCACCGTCCCGCTTTGCCGTGGGCATCACCGCGAGCTTCACCAGGCCGGCAACGAGGTCGCTTGGTGGAAAGAGCGCAACATAACTCCGTTGCCGATTGCGAAGGAGCTATGGGACGAAAGTCACTTCAATTCCCACGCGGAGAATACACCATCCGCGTAGCACGGATCTTCGAGCGGCCAGTTTAATTGAGATTCAAGTAGCGTAAGATGACATCTTCAAACCAATTAATCGCCAATCGTCTTAATGCCAAGAAGAGCACGGGCCCAACCAGCGAACGCGGTAAGTGTCGATCGCGGAGAAATGCGGTCCGACACGGCCTGACTGCAGAGACGGTCGTCGACGTTATAGAAAACGAAGCCGACTATTTCGCTTTCGAGGCAGGCATTAAGGCGGACTATCAGCCACAAACGTCAATCGAGCACGACCTGTTGTCACGCCTTGCTTCGCTGCTTTGGCGATTGCGTCGCGCGACCGCGATCGAGAGCGGGCTGTTGCAAATTCAAGCCGAGATTATTCGCGAACGAAAACTGGCACCACGCGTATTCAGTTCATCCGCAGACGCATGCATTAGCAGTTCGGTTGATCTTGCCCCAATCCATGCGCCGGATATGAGCGCCGGGCATCGCTTCGACTATTCGACAGCTTTCGGTCACGGGCCAAATTTGGCGGAAGAAAGGGTCAGCAGCCGCTCAACACTGGCGCAGGCGTTTTTGCGCCTAGCAAACTTTGACTCGGGAAGCTTCGACCGTCTTAACCGATACGAAATGGGGCTATGGAGGCAGGCAATGCAAACAGTTTTCCTGATTCACTCAATCCGGACCAGAGACACCAAAGATTGATTCTTCTGATTAGATAATGCGAAACGAACCCATTTCGTGCTGAATCGGTCTTCTGCTGGCCGGGTCAATAGCTGCCGAAGTGCTCACTTCATATTTCACGCGCGGTACAAACATACCCCCCGACCGCGCAGCTTTCTCTAACTTTATGAATATCAGCGGAGCCACACAAAACCCCGACGAGTTTCGGCACGGCGAAGCGCGTTCCAACTACAGTAGGCCGATACTCATTTACCTCGGGGCGCTACCGAGCAAGTTCCACTGCCCATAACTCATGTGAATGACGGATCACTCATTCTTTGATCGTAAAGCGATTCGAGAAGTGACAATTTACTGCCGTGATCGATGAGGTAGCTGTATCACAATGGGCAAGAACGCGAATCATGGCAGCCTATCACGAATGATACGCTCGTTCGTTTCCTTCTCTTTCCTGGCGATTGCAACCGGCTTTTTGGGTTGGAGGTTTGGCTTCAACCCGGCTCTTTCTGCAGTAGGGAATTTGCCAGTCTACGTATTCGTTTTTGCACTCATGGCGCTGCTCGCAAATGCGTTAGCCGCCGGATGGAGGCTAAAGATTGTCGCAAACGACATAGGCCATCCGATCGATTTTAGAAAAGCGATAGCAGGCGTCAGCGTAGGAACTCTGGGCGGGAGCGCCTTCTTTCAGCTGGCGGGCCAGCTGATGGCCCGAGGTGCAATCATGAGCCGAGGAGGCGTTCCGTTTGCCTCGGTGGTGGTTATAACGCTTTATGAGCGAGCGGTCGCAGCTATTGTTTCAGGGCTGCTTGCTTTGGCCGGTGCTTATTACATTTTCGGTCAGATCGCTCTGGACCAGAACAATGGCGGCAAGGATTTCGTCAAAATCGTCATCGGCCTCCTGGCGGCAACAATAGCAGGTGCACTGTTAGGATACGGGAGGCGAGCTGCCACCGCGCTCTCTCCCATGATGACCGGCCACTTTGCCGTGAAACTCATACGTACCGTCGCGTCAAGCCTTCTCGTTCAACTGCCGATGATGATGGCGTATGTCATCTTGGCGCATGCGCTCTCGCCGAGCATTTCAATAAATGATCTTGCGGCGGCTGCTTGTCTCGTCATGTTTGCAGCGAGCGTCCCGATAAGTCTCGCGGGCTGGGGCATCCGGGAAATGAGCGCCGTGTTCGCTCTTGGTGCAATCGGGATGGGAACTGGAAACGCCGTGCTTACGGCTATAATTGTCGGCGCGGGATCATTGATCATAATGGCCGTCTTGGCATTGGTATCAGTCAGCTCATGGGATCCCCCCGCAAGTGGGAATGCGCAAGCGGCGCCAAAAATCGATTATTTGAACACGCTTATGTGGGCGCTTCCCGTTGCGGCGGCCACGCTGATCCTATTCCAAATCTACATTCCCATGTATTCCGGGACTTTGCTCAACGTCAATCTCGCTGATCCTGTCGCCATTCTGGGCGGATCAATTTTCCTTCTTCAGACGGTAACGAAGCCATCAATATCGCAATGGCGAATACCAAAGCTCAATCTTGCCATCGGCGCTATGACAGTCGTGCTGGCAATCTCGTTGATCGCTGGAGCAACGCGCTTTGGGTATACCGGATGGGCTGTCGTCAACCGGTTTTTGGGCTGGTTTGTGCTGTTGGCTTATGCAACGACCGCGGCACTAATCGTAAAAACTGGTGACGAGGAAGGGCTTCGAACTCTTCTTTTTACCTTTCTTGCGGCCACAGTCGCAATCGTTGCTATCGAGTACACGCTCATCGTTCTTAAGTTGCTTGAGCCGGATGCTTCGCTGCCGATTGTCGCAAATGCGGTGCAGGGATTTGCTCAAAATAGAAACGCTTTCGCATTTCAATTGCTTATGGCGCTTTGTGCAGCGTTGTTGGTCTGGCCGACGCCGCGAATACGGACACTTCTTATCGCGGTGCTTTTTGTTGGGCTTTGGTTCTGCGGTTCGCGCTCAGGCTGGGGAGCGGCAGCGATTTTGATTTTGGCCGCTTTATATTTACGGACATCGAGCTTCCCTGAAATGGTAAAGGCGGTATTTTTTGCATGCCTATTGGCCCTGTTTCCATACGCATTAAGCGCGGTGTACGAAGCTATGCGAGCTAGCGTCATCGCTACAATGCATGGAGATTCGCTACCCACCTTAATCAATGAAGTATTGGGTGCCTTAGTAAATGGAGCCATGAGTGCTGTTCACTACGCTTTGCCGAATTTTTTGCCCGAACAATCGTCAACTGCAGAGCGGGTGCTTTCGATGCGCCGCGCATGGGAGATGTTTTACAATCATCCAATTCTCGGTGCAGGACTTGGAGCTTTCAAAGAGTTAAAGATAATGAGTTCTTCGGGAGAGCCTTTGGTCATCCACTCAACTGTGCTATGGATCCTGGCAGAAATGGGAATTTTTGGATTGATTGTTTTTGGATATCCTGCATTTAAACTGCTAATAACCGAATTTCGGCGCAAAGAACGAGATACCGCGTCAAAATTGCTTATCTTGTGTTTTCTCGCGTTCGGGGTGATGTCGACGCCAGCAGATATGTTTTACCAACGCACATTTTGGTTTTTAATCGGAGCCGCACTCGCAATGCGAGCGCCGATCCAATATGAATGGTGACGGATTACGGATCGTTCCTTCGTAGCCGATCGTCAATGGAATTTGCTGACTGCCACGCTGAAGAGCCATGATCGCAATTTGCATGTCCTATGACGAGGTATGGCGCCCAATTCGATTGAACTTAATAAGTAATGAACCAACCAGAATGCAACCAATGACCAACATAAGCGTATTGAACGAACGCGAAGGCGAAAAGACCGTTATTGCCGCGAGCCCAGAAAGTGCAATGTTCACCGCAAAGACCGAGCCGACAATCCCGTATATGTTCAGCCCTCCATCCATTGCTTGTTGGTAGAAGTGGCTGCGATGGGCCTGCAACACGTCTTCGCGGTTTAAAAGTCGGCGCACTAAGGTGACCGTCGCATCGGCCAAATAGTAAAGCGGCAACAAGAGCGTCGCCGTGAAATGGCCGTTGCCTGCTAGCAGAGTAAGAAGCCATCCCAACAGAAGTCCGACGGGTAGGCTGCCGACGTCGCCGAGAAACAGGCGCGCCACCGGGCGGTTGAACGGCGCAAACCCGATCATCGCACCGCAGAGCGCGAAGGCGATGAAGGTGGCGTCGCGCGGCAAGGCTCCGGTCAGCCCGAATACGCTGAGCGCAATGGTAACCGGCACGACTTCCGCAACGGTCATCCAATCGATGCCGTCCATGAAGTTCACCAGATTCACGAACCACAGGAAGGCGATGACAAGTAGAGCGCGTTCAAGCCACCATGGAAATATCGGCACGACGCGCAACTCGGAAGGCAACGTCGCAACAACCAGGATCACCGCTACGGCTTGAACGATTAGGCGTAAGGGCGCGCTGAGAGCACGAATGTCATCAATTGCTCCGAGAACTGCCAGCAGCAGTGCGGCTGAAAGCATGGAATAAAGGGAAGGCCACGCCGGAACCGTGGATAAAACAGCAACCACCAGCACTGCGAGCATCACTGCGATGCCGCCGCCTTGTGGCGTTGGTGTCTCATGCGAAGAGCGGGCGTTTGGCTTGGCAAGCGCGTATTGCCGCCAGAGCGGCTGCAGGAGCCAGATTGCACCGCCGGACAGAATCATGGCGAATACGAATGCTGCCGAAGGCCACAGGCCATCTGCTATCTGCATGGGCATCCTTCTTGTGGGCGGGGCAACCAGTTCGGCCTGAAGTATCCGTATCGGCGCGATGGCGGCAAGACCGTTTATTCGACGCGCTGACAGCGTCAATCCGTTTCAAGCAAAAGGCGGTGGTATAGTTCTGTGATCTCGCGCGCGACGTGAGTGCTGGAGAATTCTGCTTCGGCGAGGTGGCGACTGGCTGCGCCGAAGCGGCGGCGCAACTCGGCATTCGCGGCAAGTTCCGCGATTGCTTCGGCGAGAGCATGCGGGTTGTCCGGCGGCACGAGTAAGGCGTTAATTCCTGCACGCGCGACTTCCCGGCATCCGGGTACGTCTGTTGCAATCAACGGCCGGCCGCACGCTGCGGCTTCGAGCAAACTCAGCGGCAGGCCTTCCCGCCGCGAAGGTAAGACGGCAATGTGCGCGCGTCGCCACACGTTCCCGATATCGTTGACCTGGCCGAGAAACGTGATGCCGTCAATTTCTTTCCACTCTTCGAGCAGGGTATCGGGAATCGAGGCCGGGTTCGCCGGATCCGGCTCACCGGCGATCAGCAGGTGAAGCGAAGCGTTCCGCCTTTGCACTTGCCGATAGGCAGAAATGAGCGTTTCCAACCCTTTGTCGTAAAGAAGGCGTCCAACGAAAGCAGCAACGATCGGCTGTGGCGGTTCAGGCAAGGTCTGAAACTTTTCGGTATCAACGCCAGACCCAGGAATGATCGTGATCTGTTCGGGTCGAACGCCTGCCGATTCGAGCGCTTCACTATCGTCAGGATTTTGCACAAGCACCGCCGTGTTTTTGCGCCGGAGCAGCCACGGCAGCAATATGGAAAGAGGCCGCCGCATTGTGCGAGCCTTCAACTCTCGAGAGGTGAAGAAGAACCCCAGACCTGCCAACGCATTCAATTTTGCGAACGGCAGCCCGATTGCGGCAAGTGAACCGACGATTGTCGGCGCGATCGCAACGTGATGCACGATTGAAGGTCTTACGGTGCGGTACAGCTTTCGCACGCTTGCTACCATCCGTATAAAATGCAGTGGGTCGAGGCTGCCTCTTTCCCAATTGAGCGCGTGAAGAACGAATCCTTCGCGCTCGATTGCTTGACGATGGTTTGTGACACGCGTCGCAACATGTACTTCAAATCCAGCGTCGCGTGCCGCGTGCGCCATCGGCAAACGATGGGAGATGAAATACCAGTCTTCCGTGACAAGATAGACGAGCTTGCGTGACATTCAGCCGGCTCGCGTTGGTTCCAAACGCGCGGTCCAGAAATGACGTGGGTCAGGAATTCGCACCGGAACGTCCTCTGCCTTGGGGACTCACACCATTTGTCGATCTCAGAAAACAACAAGCGAATAGAGCGCGCCAGTGCGATTGGGCATTGGCGTGGCATGGCGCCGTCGGCCAAAGCGCTTGCAAGTGCCGCGGGGCGGGCCAGGACTCTGGCATAGCCTACCTCTTGCCCGTTGCGAGCCCTCGCATCAGAGGAGTTGCAGCTCCACCACGTCTGCACTTGTCCCCAGTGCCATCGCGGCAGGAAATACAAGCAATTGATATAAAACAACAATCCGGCAAAATGTTTGTGTAACAAATCGTGTTCACAGCATGAACGAGCAGACTTGACGTTCATGCGGTGAACGACCTACGAGAGCGTCTGTTGAGGGGCTTTCATGAGCCGGTTGGCCGGGGACAAGGCGGAAACATCACGCATTATGCTCGGCGTTCTCGATGCCGTCGAGCAAGATCGCGTGCAATCCCAGCGGCGGCTCGCTTCTGAACTCGGCATCGCACTCGGCCTCACCAACGCGTACCTCAAACGATGCGTCAAGAAGGGGTTGGTGAAGGTGCGGCAGGCGCCGGCGCGCCGCTATGCCTATTACCTCACGCCCCAAGGGTTTGCCGAAAAGTCGCGGCTGACCGTCGAATATCTTTCCTATTCCTTCGGGTTTTTTCGACAGGCAAAAACTGACTGTTCGGAACTGTTCAACCTCGCCAAGGGGCACGGCGTTCGTAGCGTGCTCTTGATTGGGCAGTCAGACTTAGCCGAAATCGCTGCGCTCTGCGCGATGGAGCATGGCGTAAAGATCGTCGGCATCGTGCAGAAAGGCGCCGCCAAACCTGAATTCATTGGATTGCCGGTTTTTGCAGACTTCGAAGCCGTGATGGAATCGTTCGACGCAGTTTTGATAGCTGATCTGCTTAAGCCCCGCGAAACCTGCGAAACGGCGGTGGACCGTTTCGGGGTTGAGCGCGTGCTTGTGCCAGCTCTCCTGCGAGTTCGCATGCAGCAGAAGAACGGAAACGCCAGATGATCGCCGTCGGTCCTCGCTGGTACGTCGTTCAAACGCAGGTGAATGCCGAGCACAAGGCTGTCACGCATCTCGGACGTCAGGGATTTACGACGTATCTCCCGCGTTACCTCAAGCGCCGGCGGCATGCGCGCCGGGTTGAAATCGTCCCACGGCCGCTGTTTCCCCGTTATCTGTTTGTATCGATTGATGTTGCGGCTCAGCGGTGGCGGTCGATCTATTCTACCGTTGGTGTCTCAACTTTGGTTGGCACGACTGACGAACCCCTGCCGGTTGCCGGGGAAGTTGTGGAAGCGTTGAAACGCCGCGAAGACGGCGCGGGTTTCGTCAAGCTCGAGCAGCGGCCGCACTTCAGCATGGGCCAGAAGATTCGCGTCCTTGAAGGCGTGTTCACTGACCTTCTCGGACTCTATGACGGGATGCCGGATCGCGATCGTGTCGCAGTCCTGCTCGATCTACTCGGCCGCAAGGTGCGAGTGCTGGTAGACGCCGAGGCCGTTACCGCCGCCTAGGCGGTGCGGCTTGCGTCATTGTTTGCGTTGGGTCTGGGGCGTTTCACCCGGACTGCGGTAGCGCGCCTAGGTGAACAACGGAAACGAGCCTACCCTGAGGATTCGGCCGTGCAGTCAATTGATACCGTGGTGACGAAGGCTTCTGTGGCGAAGCGCAGTATTCCATTTGGCAAGCCTATCATCGAAGAAGAGGAACGGGCAGCTGTCATGGAGGTGCTCGCCGGTCCGATCCTTGTTCATGGCCCGCGCGCGACCACGTTTGAAAACGATTTTGCCGCGTATACCGGTGCGCCGCATGCAGTGACCGTTTCGTCATGCACGGCCGGAATGCATCTCGTGTGGTTTACGCTCGGACTTGGACCCGGTGACGAAGTAATCGTGCCGGCGCAAACGCATGTCGCGAGCGCGCACGCCGTCGAGTTGACCGGCGCAAAAGCGGTGTTCGTCGATGCTGAGCCCGCTACTGGCAATATCGATGTCACCGCAATCGCGGGCGCGATCACTGCAAGAACCAAGGCGATAGTTGTCGTGCACTACCTCGGTATGCCGGTCGATATGGTTTCGTTGGTCGAACTTGCGCGTAAGCACAAACTCTTTGTTCTGGAAGATTGTGCGCTCGCGATCGGGACCAAGCTAGACGGCATTCATGCAGGCCTGCACGGCGATGCCGGCGTGTTTTCCTTCTATCCGGTCAAGCATATGACGACGGCGGAAGGCGGCATGATCATCACGCGCGATGCCGATCTTGCGGCCCGCCTGCGCCTGCGCAAGGCGTTCGGAGTTGACCGCACGCATGGCGAACGCAAGATACCGGGCGCCTACGACGTCGTGGCGCTCGGGTTCAACTACCGCATGAACGAAATTCAGGCCGCAATCGGCAGCGCACAACTAAAGAAAATGGGCGGCTTTCTTGCGGCGCGCGAGCGCAATTACAGGACGCTGTCGAAGGCTCTCGCCGGCGCACGAGGCATCGGACAGCTGCGATCGACGCAGGGGCGCTTTAGGAGCAGCTACTATTGCCTTTCGATCGTTTTAGATACGCCGCTCGCGCCCAAGCGGGCTGATGTCATCGCGCGGCTGAATGCCGAAGGGATCGGTACGAGCGTGTATTACCCGCAGCCGGTGCCTCGTATGACTTATTACCGTGACAAGTACGGCTGGCAGGAGGGGGCTTTCCCCGTGGCAGCGCGGATCAGCGACTGCTCGATCGCGCTTCCGGTCGGGCCACACCTTGCTGTCGACGATATGAACTACATTGCCACGCATGTTCAGCGTGTCGCCAAAGAGGCAGCCGGCTGACCGGGGCCTGGCGTGCTTGCGGTCATACAGGCTCGGTTTTCCTCAACGCGGCTTCCGGGCAAGGTCCTGCGTCCATTGGTTGGCCGGCCGATGCTGGTGCACCTGTTCCACCGATTGAGAATGGCAAAGCGTGTCGACGAAATTGTTGTTGCCACGTCGACGGAGAACGATGATGACGCAATCGTCAGGCTGTGTGGCGAGATAGGCGTGCGCCATTTTCGCGGCCCGCTCGATGATGTTGCTGAGCGGCTGGCGCAGGCGGCAGAAGAAGCGAGTGCCGCGGCCTTTGTGAGGATCAGCGGCGACAGCCCGCTCATATGCCCGAACATCGTCGACGCGGTGATCGCACTGTATGAAATGGAAGATGTCGACCTTGCAACCAATGTACAGGCGCGAACCTTTCCCAAAGGGCTTTCGGTTGAGGCGATCAGGATCGACGCATTGCGGCGCGCACAGAAATTGATGCGGCTTGGGGATGCTGAGCATGTCACTCCGCCCTTTTACCGGCATGCGTCCCAATTTCGTATCGTCAATCTGGCGAGCGGCCACGACTGGGGCGCGGTGCAGATGTCGGTTGATACTCCGGAAGACTTTGCACTGACCGAAAGGATGCTCCAGGAAATGGGCACGTCGACCGCCGTGCTGGAGGTGGACGATTTGATCGCGCTGCGCGAGCGTTGCCTGGGCGAAGAATCTGTATGACAGCTCCGTTGCGTGCCGGAATTATCGGGCTTGGCGTCGGCGAAAAGCACATTACCGGCTATGAGGCCGATCGGCGCTGCCAGGTGGTAGCGTTGTGCGACGCTGACGCGGACAAGCTGAAAAGTGTGGGCGAACGCCATCCCGGTCGACGCCTCGTTTCCAATCCCGATGAGTTGCTCTCCGATCCGTCGATCGACGTTGTCTCGATTGCATCCTATGACGGCGCGCACTACGCCCAGGTGATGTCCGCGCTGGCCGCAGGAAAGCATGTCTTTGTTGAAAAGCCGGTGTGCCTGTTCGAGCATGAGTTGGCCGATATCCGGCGCGCGCTCGTCGCCAACCCGAACCTGAAGCTGTCGTCCAACCTAATCCTGAGGAAGAGTCCGCGCTTTGTCAGCCTTCGGCAGCGCGTTCAGGCCGGCAAGCTCGGGACGCCATATTACGCCGAGGCCGATTACAACTACGGTCGGCTAAGCAAGATTACCGACGGCTGGCGAGGGCATGCCGACTACTACTCCGTCGTACACGGCGGTGCGATCCACATGTTGGACTTGCTGTTCTGGGTATTCGGCGAGCGGCCAGTTGCAGTCACAGCCTTTGGCAATTCGGTCGCGACCCGAGGCACGTCTTTTCGCTTCCGGGACTGCGTGACTTCATTGCTGAAGTTTCCCAGCGGGCTGATGGCGAAAGTCACGGCAAATTTCGGCTGCGTTCTGCCCCACCACCACAACCTCACGGTCTATGGGACAGCGGCGACCTTCGTGCACGACCAATTGGGCGCGCGCCTCTACACCTCACGTGATCCGGCGAGCGCCGCGCATGTCGTTGACGATGCTTATCTTGGCCCGGCCAAGGGGGACATGCTGCCGTCCTTCGTGTCCGCCATTCTTGACGGTAGCGAGCCCGACGTGTCCGCAGCGGACGTGCTGGACACGATGACCGTGTCGCTCGCGATCGAGAAAGCAGCTGAACTCGAACAGACCGTCAGGATTTCAATGAGTCGTCATCTGACTTAAAAAGAAGAATTTGATATGGACATAGATCTTTCAGGTAAACGCATAGCGTTGGTAGGTGGGGCAGGGTTCATTGGTCATAATCTCGCTCTTGAACTTCGACGGTTGAAGTCCGATGTCCATGTCATCGATAGCTTACAGGTCAACAACCTCGGAGCGTTTTCGAACGCTGTCGGAGACGTCAACAAGGCGTTGTATCTTCACCTCATTCAGGAGCGTCTGCGTCTGCTCAATGAATCCAGCATCCCGCTGCATGTTGTCGATGCGCGCGATTATCACGCGCTCACACGCACACTGGGTGAGATTCATCCGCATGTAGTAGTGCAGCTTGCCGCGATTGCTCATGCGAATCGGTCCAATAAGGATCCCTTCAGCACGTTTGACCACAGCTTCCGTACGCTGGAGAACACTCTGGATTTCTGCCGCGGGGAGGGCAGCAATATAGAGCAATTCGTCTATTTCTCGTCGTCGATGGTCTACGGTAATTTTGAAGGCGATACCGTCAA
Source organism: Candidatus Acidiferrales bacterium (assembly GCA_036279175.1). Taxonomy (GTDB): domain Bacteria; phylum Acidobacteriota; class Terriglobia; order Acidiferrales; family UBA7541; genus Palsa-295. Next base: position 11,981 of record DASUJR010000399.1, read on the forward strand.
CGAGGATCGTCATTGCGAACCGCTTGGAATTTATGGCGCATTGAAATACGGCGGCGAGAAGCTGGTAATCGCCTACAACCAGGTTTTCGGCTTGCCTTACACAATCGTGAGGCCATCAGCTCTTTATGGAGAGCGTTGCGTGAGCCGCCGCGTCGGGCAGGCATTCATTGAGAACGCACTGCGTGGATTTCCGCTGACCATTAATGGGGACGGATCTGATGCACTGGACTTCACCTACATCGGCGATTTAGTTCAGGGTGTGGTCCGCTGCATTGCCCAGCAGGCTGCCAGGAACCAGACTTTCAACCTGACCTACGGTGGCGCGCGCTCGCTAAATCAGATTGCCAATATCATACGTAGCGAATTTCCCGGTATCGAAGTGAAGTACCATCCACGCGATGTGCTCATGCCGGAGCGCGGTACTCTGTCGATCGAAAAAGCGAAGACGCTGGTCGGTTACGATCCGGCCTATCCGCTCGAGCGCGGGTTCGTCGACTACGTGCGTTGGTACAAAACGATGGCGAAAGATCACCCGTCCTTTTTTATCGCGTAGACATAATAACATGAGCGGACCGCGTCTGAATCCGGATGCATGGCTCACGAAGCGTCTTGGTAAGCCCAGTTTCCATATGGCCGGAAAAGTCAATGGCCTTTCGCTAGAGCAGTCGCCTGTTGTGCAGAAGTTGGCAGAACAAAATCTGTTCGTCGACGCCAAAATTCCTGTTGCCGATGTGGCCTCAGTCGAATCGGTGTGTCGTATGGGCTTTTCGCTCATCGATACTAATGTGCAATTTATCATCTCGCTTTCGGATATCCCGGCCGTTTCCATGGACGGCATTACATTTGCTGCCCCCGAAATGGCCAGCGCCATTGGCGAGATTGCTGCAACATCCTTTTCTGAAGATCGTTTTCATCGAGATCCTGCAATACCCGACTCGGTGGCCGACAACCTCAAGCGTTGCTGGGCCACCAATTTTTTTACAGGAGAACGAGGCGATTGGATGGTTGTTGCTTGCATTGGCAAAAATCCGGTCGGATTCCTGCAACTGGTGCGTACGGCGGACGGCGGATTTCTTATCGATCTTATAGCCGTCACGGAGGATGAACGCGGCCGTGGCCTCGCCTGTGCAATGATTGCGTTCGCGCGCGACAATTGTGGGTGCGAAGGTCAGGCGGTGGTGGGCACGGCGATCGCCAATACGCGATCGATTGGCCTCTACGAGAAGATGGGTTTCCGGCTCTGCGGCGCCCAATACGTATTTCATCACCATGGTGCGACGTGCTGATCGGTCCCGTCGATCTCAATCGTGAAGTGCTTGTTGTCGCCGAGATAGGCAATAATCACGAAGGTAGCTTCGCGCGTGCGCAAGAAATGATCGGCCGCGCTGCGGAAACTGGCGTCCAGGCGGTCAAGTTTCAGACCTTTGTGCCGGAGCATTATATTTCCCGCGATCAAGCCGAACGACTGGCGCGCCTGAGAAAATTTGCTTTCAGCTTCGAGCAGTTTGCGCGACTTGCAGATGTCGCAAGAGCATATGGGGTGATTTTCTTCTCCACCCCTTTCGACCTTGCAAGCGCCGAGGCATTGAGCAAGTTTTGTCCCGCAATCAAGATCTCTTCCGGCGACAATGTTTTCTTTCCGTTGATTGAGAAAGTGGCGACTTTCAGATTGCCGGTTATCATGTCGACGGGACTTGCAGGCGTCTCCGATCTCGAGGCCGCGAGCGATACCCTGAAGAGAGCTTGGCGGACGATCGGTCATACTGGCGAGCTTGCGTTACTGCACTGCGTATCGACTTACCCAACGCCGCCGGTTGAAGCTAATCTGGCGGCGATCCAGATGCTTCGGACCCGTTTTGACGACACAATTGGCTATTCCGATCACACGTTGGGGATCGATGCCGCGGTGCTCAGCGTCGCACTCGGGGCCAGAATTATCGAGAAACACTTCACACTCGACAAAAACTTATCCGATTTCCGCGATCACCAGCTATCGGCCGATCCCACCGAAATGAAGGAGTTGGTTCGGCGCGTTCGCCTCGCTCAGGAAATGCTGGGACGTGAATTCGATGGTCCGTCCTCCCAGGCGGAGAATCGCGTTTTGATGCGGCGCTCAATTGCGGCAGCAGTCGATCTGCCGGCTGGCACGAGCCTCCAAATGCGACACCTGTGCTGGGTGCGACCCGGCACTCACATTCCGCCGGGTCAAGAAGCGCGTGTACTTGGCCGGGTAACGCGGCGGACGCTTCGGCAAGGCGAGCTTATTTCGCCCGATGACATCGGCTGAAGTGCCTACGCGCTCATTGAGGGTTGCTGTGTTGACGACGCAGACGGCGCATCACACCTATTTTGTGCGAGAGATCGCCGCCCGCTATCCGGCTATAGAAGTTTTTTGTGAACAAGATGTTCTCGAGGCATCTTTTGATACCGCGCATGTCTTTGAAGAAGTGCGTGATCGATATGAAAATATGCTTTGGTTCAGCGGAGTGCCCGCGCGGCTTTCGGACTTCGGTCCAGTAACGACATCGCCGACAATCAATGACGAAACGATTCTTGCCGGTCTGCAACGCTTTGATCCGGATGTGCTGGTGGACTTCGGCACTGGCAAGGTGAAGTCGCCGGTGCTCGGATTCAAACCGGACCGGCTCTTCAACTTGCATGGCGGTGATCCGCAACAATACCGTGGTCTCGATTCACATCTTTGGGCCATCTATAACAGCGATTTCGCCGGCCTTGTGACGACGCTCCATCGTCTCAGCGCGACACTTGACGCTGGAGATATCGTTCTGCTGCGCGAGGTTCCGATCCGTCCCGGGATGTTGCTTCACGAATTGCGCGCCGCGACGACGCAGGTCTGTGTTGACATAGCGCTAGCAGCGCTGGCCGAATTCGAAACTGCCGGCAATGTGAATAGTACCCCGCAGCGCGCTCGGGGACGTTATTATTCATTTATGCCAGCCGCTCTTAAGGAAGAATGCCGCAGGAAGTTTGAGGATTTTACGCGGGACGATACGCCGCTGAATTGCGTCCGGGAGAGAGTATTGTGAGCGCTCCTGAGGAACGGCTGACTGATGATGGAAGTGTCACTATTTTTCTGTTTCATGGTGTTATTGGCAAGCAGCGCCATCAGCTGCGCAACTACACGCGCAAGCATCTTCCAGTGGATGAATTCGATCGCATCATTGGACGATTGAGAGTGCTGGGAACACCTGTTTCGATGGACCAAGTGCTGGAGAATTGCGAAAGCGGCAAGGCTTTCCCGAAACGCGCTTTTGCGGTCACCTTTGATGACGGTTTCGAAAATAATTTTTCCGTTGCTCGTCCGGTATTGGAACGCCACAACGTTCCGGCGACTGTTTATGTCACCTCGGGGTTCGTCGACGAAAACGGAATGTCGTGGATCGATCGAATTGAACTCGCATTTGAAATTATTGAGAGCGGTGAAATAACGTTGCCGTGGTCGCCGCAGTCGTGCAAATTTTACGATGTGTCATCGAAAATTTCTATTTTGGACGACATACGGCTTCACGTGAAAAGCGATCCGTGCATCGACGCCGATGAATTTGTACGGGATATCTTTTCACGGCTCGGATTGAATGAAATTCGCTGTAGTAACGACCCATTGGATTTGAAAATGACTTGGTCGCAGGTGCGTGCCTGGTGCGCTCCCGGCTACACGGTAGGTGGGCACAGTCACTCGCATGCAATTTTGAGTCATTTGGAGCCGGCACGGCTCGACGCCGAAATTGACCAAAGTCTCGATTTTCTTCGCGAGCGCGCAGGCATCGTGTCACCACACTATTCATATCCCGAAGGCATGGCCCATTGTTTTTCGCCAGAAGTCATCGCGGCACTCAAGCGCCGCGGGATCCGCTGCTGTCCCACGGCCATTGATGGTGTGAATGCGCCAAGTTGCGACCCGTTTCTTCTCAGGCGCGTGATGGTTGTTTGATGTGCGGCATTGCCGGCTACCAGGGTTATAAGTCAATTGACCAAGAGCGTATTGACGCATGTCTCGCGCTGATGACTCGACGCGGGCCCGACCATCAGAAAGTGCAGCAATGGAGGGCGCCATCGGGCGCGCACACTGTGTTATTGCACAGTCGGCTTTCGATCATCGACCTCGACCCGCGCGCCAATCAACCGATGCACTTTGGCCATCTCTGGATCTCGCTCAATGGCGAACTTTATAATTTCGTCGAGCGGCGACAGGATTTGCAGCGCGCTGGTGTTTCCCTAACAACACGTTCGGACACTGAAGTGCTGCTTGCGTCCATCTCGACATTCGGCTGGGATGTTATCGATCGTTTTGAGGGGATGTGGGCTTTCGCGCTGTACGACGAGTCGAACGGTCACTTAACGCTATCGCGCGACCGTTTTGGCGAAAAGCCGCTCTATTACGTGGAAACTCAAAATGGAATCTATTTTGGCTCGGAAGTAAAATTCATCGCCGCATTGATGGGATCTCGGCTTCCCGTCAATCATGACCATCTGTGGCGCTATCTCATTAACGGATATAAAGCGCTTTACAAGAAGCCGAGATCGTTTTTTCGGGATCTTAACGAGTTGCCGGCGGGCACGACCCTCATCGTTGAGAACGGCGCTGCCGCGTTGCCACGGCACTATTGGACACCGCGAATTGCCATCGATGATGGCATGTCTTTCGATGATGCTGTTGTAGGCACGCGCGAGCGACTTGCGCGCTCTATGGAAATTCGTCTTCGCGCCGATGTGGCGCTCGCTTTTTGCATGAGTGGCGGAGTCGATTCAAATGCGTTGATCGCGATCGCGCGACGCGAATTTGACTACGACGTGCATGGCTTCACTATTGTCAATACCGACACCCGCTACGAAGAAGCCGACATGGTCGACGTGGTCGTGCAGGAACTTGGCGTTCGTCACACCGCAATTCCCATCGGCACGGGCCACTTTCTTGACGGATTGCGGGAGTTGGTGCGTCAGCACGATGCGCCGGTGTACACCATCTCGTATTACGCGCAATGGCTACTGCATAAAGCGATTGCGGACTCTGGATATCGTATTGCAGTCAGTGGAACCGCGGCGGACGAGCTGTTCTCAGGATACTACGACCATCACCTTGCATACCTTCAAGAGGTTAAAGACGACCCGGTGCTTCACGCGGCATCCATTGCCTCTTGGCGTCGGCACATTCAGCCACTGGTGCGCAATCCTCATTTGTCCGATCCCTGCCTGTTTATCAATGATCCGGATTTCCGCGACCATATTTATCTGGATGCAGCAAAATTCGCATCCTATCTCACGTTTCGCTGGAATGAGGAATTCGCTGAAAGTCGCTATTCCGATCTGCTTCTGCGCAATCGGATGCTGAACGAATTGTTCAGCGAGGCGGTGCCAGTCATACTTCACGAAGACGATCTCAATGCAATGTATTATTCGATCGAGAACAGATCGCCGTTTCTCGATCGTGAGTTATTTGAATTTTGCAACAGCATTCCAACACGTCATCTGGTACGCGATGGTAGGGCCAAGGCTGTGTTGCGCGAGGCCGTGCGAGGCATCGCGCCGAACGCGATTATCGACAATTACCGCAAGGTCGGATTCAATGCGCCAATTCTCAATTTTCTTGATGTAAGGGACAACAAAGTACGGTCTTGGTTGCTCGATAACGGGCACATCTACGATTATGTATCCAAGGACAAGATTGAGACACTGATCACGCGCGAGGACCTCTCAAACAGCGAAAGCAAGTTTCTGTTTAACTTCGTCAACTGCAAGATGTTCCTGGAAGAGTTTGCCGCGTGAACGGTAACGTAGCCATCATTGATTATGGCCTTGGCAATCTCAAATCTGTTGCGGCAGCTTTTTCGTATCTTGGCGCCGTGGCGGCGATCTCCGCCGATGTGGATCAGTTGCGCGCCGCCGATCGTTTAGTGCTCCCAGGAGTAGGGGCTTTCGGCGACGGCATGAACAATCTGCGCCAACGCAACCTTATTGAGCCTTTAAATGAGCTCATCCGGGGAGGTAAACCGATCTTGGGGATTTGCCTAGGCGCTCAACTCTTGTGCAAGAACAGTGAAGAATTCGGACATCACAAAGGTCTCGGCTGGATTGACGGCGAGGTCCGGAGGATCAACGGTCCCGAGTCGTTGCGTGTGCCACACGTGGGTTGGAACGAGATTGAAATCATCGCTTCGTCGCCGCTGTTCAACACCGTCCCAGACAAGGCGCTATTTTATTATTGCCATAGCTACGCGATCCACATGAAAGGCGCCGCGGATTGCATCGCCATCTGTAACTACGGCCGGGCGTTTGCTGCCGCCTTCCAACGGGAAAACGTCTTTGGCATTCAGCCCCACCCAGAGAAAAGCCAGCGTGCAGGTCTCAGCCTGCTCGAAGGGTTCCTAACAGCGTGATGTTGCGTCGAAGGTTAATCACTGTGTTGACATTCAATGACGGTGTCCTGTTCCGAACCAAACTGTTCGAACCGGACTATCGATACACGTTGAATTTTGTGGACGCGTGGTCGGTCGACGAGGTCATTCTGCTTGATGTCTCCCGCACCGGCGCGCCACTGCGCGACCGGACACTGTTTTTTAAGACGATAGAGGAGTTCGCACGCCGCTGCTTCGTGCCTCTGACTGTAGGCGGGGGCATTCGTTCGATGGAGGATGTTCGGCGCGCGTTAGCGTCTGGTGCAGACAAAGTGACGGTCAACACTGGCGCGTTGGCCGAACCAGAACTGATCACGCAAATTTCTTCAGCCTACGGATCTCAGTGCGTGGTGTTGTCGATTGATACGAAAAAAGTATCCGATGGAAGCTACCATGTTTATGGCTGCTTCGGGACATCCGCTACGGGGCGCACTGTCGACGAATGGGCGCGGGAAGGAATCTCTCGTGGAGCGGGCGAAATCCTTGTGACCTCGATAGAGCGCGACGGTTCCTTGCACGGTTATGATCTCGACCTGTGCCGGCAGGTAACTGGTGCGGTCGGCGCTCCTGTATTGATATGTGGCGGCGCAGGAAACTGGAGTCACTTTTTGGCAGGCATAAAAGAGGGCGGTGCGGACGGAGTCTGTACGACCAACATTTACCACTTCACCGAAACCGCGATCAAAAGCGCGAAATCCTATCTTCAGGCAGCCGGGGTCGCGGTGCGCATCTGACGTCAAAGACGATGAAGACAATTATTTATTGCAAGAACTGCCTGATGCCGAATTCGCGTCCACGCATTGAATTCGACCAGAATGGCGTTTGCAACGCGTGCCGCAACGCCGAGCAGAAGAATATGATCGACTGGACGGCGCGGAAAGCCGAGTTTCTTCAGTTGGTCGATCATTACCGCAGCCGCAATGGGAGCTATGACTGCGTCGTACCATGGTCCGGCGGAAAGGATTCAAGCGCAATTGCGTGGCGGTTGAAATTCGAATTCGGATTGAACCCCTTACTGGTCACTTTTTCGCCCCTTATCCCGAACGAAGTCGGGGCCCACAATCGCGAAGAAATGTTGCGCGCGGGTTTCGACCACTTAATGGTGCGGCCAAATCAACATGTCGCCCGACACCTGGCCCGGCGTTTTTTCCGCGAGCGTGGCAACCCCAAAGTGCACTGGGACGCAGGCGTCAATGCGGTACCGGTCCAGGTCGCAGTGAGCTACAACATTCCGTTGGTCTTTTACGCCGAGCATGGCGAGTCGGAGTATGGCGGTCGCGTCCTTTCGGAAGAGCATCGAAAGATTCGCGACCTGACCGAAGTTCTCGAACATCAGATTGGCGACGACCCTCACAATTGGGTCGACCAGGAAGTATCGGAAAAAGATCTGCTGCCGTATCTCTATCCGGCTCCCGAAAAAGCCGCAGCGATAGGACTGAAGGCGCTGTACTTCGCGTATTTCTTTCGTTGGTCGATGTTTGAAAACTACAATTACGTCAGGGAAAAGATTGAATTTCATGTTGCGCCGCACGGCCGCACAGACGGCACATTTACAAACTTTGATAGTCTCGACGACAAGATCGACGATATTTATTACTACCTGCAGTTTATTAAATTCGGATTTGGCCGCGCCAATCGCGACGCCTGCCGTATGATCAACAATGACCACATGTCACGGGCCGAAGGGCTGGCGCTGACCATGAAATATGACGGGGAATTTCCTGCCACTTACTTTGGCGAGGCCTTGGAATATCTCGGCATTACGGCAGACGAATTTACTCATATCGTCGACATGCACCGCAACAATGAAATTTGGACGATGGAAGGCAACCAGTGGAAACTTCGCAATCCAGTGAAATGAGTACGATGGGTACTGAACGGGCCAGAACTTGAATCATGATTGCGGACCATTATAGCGTAATTGAAAGTTTTAAGGCGTTACCGCGCGACGCAATCGCACTTGATTTCTTGCGGGAGTTTGCCGCCGACCGACAGCCGCTTTTTGTTTGTCCGGTTACCGGCATTCTTTCGAGCGAGCGAAAGATGAGTGCGCACGATATTGTAGATTACTGGAGCAGGAACATCTTTCGCAGTAACGACCCGAACGATTATTCCGCGATCAATCCTTTCGCTCAGGGGCGGCTTCTCTATACGCTTCTCACACTGGCAGATTTTGTTATACGTGAAGGCAATATCCCCGGTCCGCCGCATTTATGTGACTTCGCGACGGGTCAGGGCGTGTTGCTCGATCTTGCGCGGCAACATGTTCCGGATTGGCGATTGTCGGCGACCGAAGAAAGTCGCGAACTGGCTCAAGCCATTTCCGCCAAGGGGCATCGCGTCGTCGCGACAGGTCTCGGATTTGGCGCCATAAGCCTCGCTAGAGAACTTGGTGGGGAGCCGAACGTCGCCACCCTTTGCTGGACGCTCTGCAACTGCATCGATCCGCTTGCGGTTCTGTCCCAGATTCACGCGACCATGGCGGATGGCGGTTATCTTTGCGTGGCGGAAGGGTCGCGTATCATGGTTCCCTACCGCAAGTCGCTACGCGATATTCTCTCGCCGGTGCACCCGCCTGACGCGCATCCCTTTTATTTTTCACGAAACTCGCTTGCCGCGTTGCTGACTGTAGCCGGATTCAGACTGGTTTACGTCAACCGCTATTTCGACAGCGACGTTCTTCTTGTCATTGCTCGTAAGCAGACCCCGAGCAGGGCTGACGAGAAAATTGTTGTCGACGATCCTGTCGACGTTGCCACCTTCATGAAAAACTGGTTCGAGGCCACACGCTACTTCGAGGCCGATCTTCGGCACCTCGATCGGTCTCAGACAGGGTAGCGGTGAAAATCCTGATCTTTGCGCCACACGCGGAAACTTGGGCTCACGCTTTTCCGGAGGCCTTGGTGGCGGAATCGCTCAAGAAGGAAGGACATACCGTCCTCTATGTCGGATGTGGCATGCAACTGCAGCGCTTCTGTGTGCCGATGGGGAGCCACAGTCTCACGCCGGCAGCGGACGATGCGGTCCGCCATGGCGTGTGCCACAACTGCTGCCGAAATGATCGGATGATCAGGAAAAATTTTGGATTATCAGGGCCCAATCTGGCCGATCTGATCGGCCGCGATGATGAAGCCGAAATAGACCGTATTATGGCTGGTCTGTCCAACGACGCGATGGTTGACTTTGAGCGTGACAATATCCGTATCGGCAAATTCGCTCTCTACCAGTTGATGTTGCGGCAAAAGCGATTCAACATAAATTTCTCCGAAGCAGAATGGCGTGACTACAGGATCGAATTTCGAAACACGCTTTATGCTTGGCAGGCGGCAAAGAAATTAATTGACAAAGAGAAACCCGACCGCGTGCTGGTCTATAACTCGCTGTACTCGGTCAACCGCGTTGTTTGCAAACTCGCGGAACAAAAGGGCATACCGCACTATTTTGCGCATGCTGGTGGAAATCTGGCAAATCGACTGCAGACGCTGTGGGTTGGCCGCGGCGATACCTTTTCGTTCATGCCACACCTTTTGGAGCAGTGGCCGCGATTTTCAAAGACCGCTTGTAGCACAGCGGAGCTGTCTTGGATTACCGACCATTATTTGGAATTGCTGCGCGGTGCGAGCCCATTTGTTTATTCGCAACCAAAATCACAGAGCCGTCTCGATATTCGCACCAGGTTTGGCGTGGCGCGCAATCAAAAACTTTTCCTTGCAACACTCGGAAGCTATGACGAAGAGAGGGCGGCAGAGCTTGTTGGTGCCCGTGTGCTCGAAAAACTGCCGATCTTTGCGACCCAGGTGGATTGGGTGAAAAGCCTGCTTGATTATATTGCGCAGCGGCCGGATCGGTTTCTGCTGGTCAGGGTGCATCCGCGGGAGTTTCCTAACAAAAGGGAAGGGACGTTATCGCAGCATGCAAATGAGCTGAGGCGTGTCTTGACCGACCTGCCGTCCAATGCCGCCGTGAATTGGCCCGATGACAATGTTTCGATGTACGATCTCGCAGATGAGGCGGATGTCGTGTTGAATTCCTGGTCGAGTGTCGGCAAGGAAATGGCGTTGCTCGGGATTCCGGTGGTAACCTATGCGCCGGAGATCATTTTTTACCCGGAAGATATCGGTTACTCGGCTCGATCGAAGCCGGACTATTTTGCAGCGATTGAAACGGCCCTCACCGACGGTTGGGATTTCGAGCGCATCAGACGATGCTATCGGTGGTATGCACTCGAGTATATCAAGTCGGCAATCTTCCTCGGCGACGACTTTCCAAAACATGAGGGTGTGCGGCGGACATGGCGGGAGCGCCTGATTGGCCGAATCGATCGCACCTTCGGACTTGGTTTGGAACAAATACTAGCTTGTCTCGGCCGCTCGGGAAAACTTGGGCAATCGCAGCTCCTTGCGAAGCTCTTCGAGTCGAAATCGAAATCGATCGCGCAACTCGCCGCTCCACAACCGGCTGACGAAATAGCGCTCGCTATGGAGACAACTGCGTTGAGGCGTGAGGTCAGGCGAATAGCAGATGCGCTATTCAGGACTCCTGAATCCCGTTCAACGAGTCGCCTTTATCCGGTGTTGGTCGCAGGGGGACAGGTGTAGTGGATGGAGTCAGCAAGGCGATGAGGGGCATTACATGGGGTTGATAGGCAGCATTGGCAGAACGGCAGCAGGGGTAACTGCTTATACTGTACGCGGTCACACGCCGCCGTGGGCATACGCGAGCATGATACAGCTCTTTTGTGCTACTCGCGGCGCCTCCAACGACTTCATGTCATCCCTTTTGTCGCGAGTATACCCGACGCGTGATTTAGGAAATGTCGAGGGCGTTCTTGGCCGTCTTTCATCCCAGGACGTCAATATGGTGACGGACGACCTTGATCGAAAAGGCTTTCACGTTTTCAAAAGCAGACTCGATGATGAGGTGTGCGACCGCCTATTGCGCTTTGCAAGCGAAACGCGCTGCGTCGAGCGTGCGACCGATCGCGGATCAAACGTGGACCGGCTGGTCGACTGTTTCCCGCGTAGTTCGCCACAGGCCATTCGGTATGATTTTCATGAGCAGGACCTCATCAATAATGGCGACGTCCAGAAATTGATGGCCGACCGCTCGATTCTGGCGGTGGCACAGGCCTATCTGCGCGCCTTGCCGATTACTGACGTGGTTGCGATGTGGTGGAGCGCGGCCGCGATGGGTGGGCCAGACAAGCAGGCGGCCCAGTTTTGGCATTTTGACATGGATCGGATCAAATGGTTGAAATTTTTCATTTATCTGACCGATGTCGGTTCCGACAGTGGGCCGCATTCGTTCGTTGAAGGGTCGCACCGCTGCGGCGGGATTCCAGATAATTTGCTGAGCAAAGGATACTCGCGTCTCACCGACGCGGAAGTTGAGGCACAGTATCGAAGGGACAGGTTCATCGAATTCGCCGCACCGCGCGGCACGATCTTGGCTGAAGACACGCGTGGTCTGCACAAGGGCAAGCACGTGTTCAAAGGAGACCGCCTGATGCTGCAGATTCAATACAGCAATAGTCTTTTTGGTGGCGAATATCCGCCCGCTTCTTTTAATGGACCTGTCGTCTCCTCGTTACAGGAGATGATGTCCAGTTTTCCGCGTGTTTATTCGAATTACGCAAGATAGAATAAACTAGTGTCCCTCTCGGTAACGGGCCGACTTGGCTTCTATGCCCGAAAGGCGGTGGTTGTCTTGCGTCGTCCACAGTTGCGGCGCGATACAACGGCGGTTGTTGACGAATATGAGTCTGGGTGGGCAGCGTATCGAACATATCTCGAGTCAACAGCAACACTCGATGAGTGGCTTAGAATTCGCGATATCGAAGATGTTCCAGATTATTATTACGTCGATGGCCGCGTTTCGTTTGAGGCATTCAACTCGGGCGCGTTCTATCGGCAATGTCTCCTAGATGCTTTGCGCACGCATTTTCCGGGAGCGCGCTCCGTAACTGAATTCGGCTGTGGCGTGGGCCGAAATCTCCTTTTTCTTCACCGCGAGACGGGTGCGGATTGCTACGGCTACGAGTTGAACTGGTCCGGCGTTGAAGTGGCGCGTGCGGCGGCGGAAAAGTTTGGCATCAATGTCGAATATGCTCAGCTCGACTATGTGAATGATTTGTCTGAGAAATATGTTTTTCCGGAAAGCGACGTCGCTTTCACGATGTTCTCCCTTGAACAGCTACCCAGGAGCAATGCGCGTGCGGTTCGTAACATTTTCGACCATGTTCGACTCGGCACCATTCATATCGAGCCGGTGCCGGAGAATTATCCCTGGTCGTTGCGCGGTATCTTGGGACGGATTGATCACCGTAAGGTCGATTATCTCGCTAACTTTGATCGGACGGTAAAAGCTTTAGGTGTGAAAGGTATTCACGTCGAGCGATTGGCATCGGCGCATAACCCGCTGATGTCGCCGTCGGTATACGTTCTACGCAAGAGTTAATCGTCCAGAATTCGTGATGCGATTCCGGAATTTTCACAGGCACCTGATGTTCGCGGGCCGCATGTCGATCAATCGTTCGGTCGCGTTCCGCCATTTACACAACAGATGGCGCTTCCAGGATCTCTCGCTTGATCCGACAGCTAACGTGAGGGTCGATGGTCATCTCTCCTATGGCAAGAACGTATCCTTCGATATAGGCTGCAACGTTATCGTGCCGACTAGTGCCTCGCTGGATATCGGGGATGATTGCTACATTGGTCGCTATGTCGAGCTCGGGCCGAGTGACGCAATTGCAATCGGAAACCAAGTTTCAATTCAGGATCGCAGTATCATTGTAGGTGATGTTACGGTAGCTAGTTACTGCGTTCTGTCCTTAAACGTGCTGCTCACTTCTGGCCGTCATTATTTCGATCGCTGGCCGCACATTCTGATTCGTGATCAGGACAAACGGGTCATAGGCGACTCGGAAGCGATGAAAGTGCACAGTCGCCCGATCTTGCTCGGTGAAGATTGTTGGTTAGGGATGAATGCCGTCGTTATGCCCGGAGTCACGGTGGGACGTGGCTGTGTTATCGGAGCAAATGCAGTGGTGACACGCGACCTGCCACCTTACTCGGTCGCGGTTGGTGCGCCCGCTCGGATCATAAAGCAACGCCTGGAATTTTCACCACCGGCGGCGATCGATTGGCGTTGTGAGGAGCATATACCCTATTTCTACCGCGGCTTCGCATTATCGGACCGAGAGCGTCGCGCAAATGCGAGCTTGGGAGGACATGCCGCTCGCTCCGACTTCGCGCTGTGGCTTGCCGGCACCAGACCTAGGACCGTGACCTTGCGTGTCAAAAATATAGAATCTGGCAATACGACGATCATACATGGGGAGCAGACGGCCGAAGTTGGTAATGACTGGACAGAAGTCACTTTTCATGTGGGCGAAGTCAGTCAACCTACGGAATTCCGCATGAGTAGCGCGGGTGTTGTGGTCGGCGGCGCTCGACAAGCATGAGCCCAGTCATTGTGGCGACAGACCTCGTGAACAACATCGTTTGATGTCATTGGTAATCGAAGCCGCAGGGCTCTCAAAAGCCTACAATCTCGGTGAAGCCGGATTTTATCGCCCTTCCCGATGGTTCGGTCGGCGGCAGCAATTTTGGGCCTTGCGTGACGTATCCTTTGAGATTCGCGAACATGAGGCTGTCGGTATTGTCGGCGCCAACGGCGCGGGCAAGAGCACATTGCTCAAGATTCTGTCGCGTGTCACAGCTCCAACATCCGGCAAAGCGCGTGTCAGAGGGCGCATGGGCACTATTTTGGAGGTAGGCACCGGATTTCATCCCGAACTCACCGGCCGCGAAAATATCTATTTGAGCGGCACGATACTCGGGATGCCGAAAGAGGATATCCGGCGTCGCTTCGATGAAATCATACAATTTGCGGCCGTTGAATCTTTCGTTGATACCCCGGTCAAGCGGTATTCATCTGGCATGTACGTTCGGCTCGCTTTCGCCGTCGCGGCGCACCTCAACCCGGACATCTTGATCGTGGATGAAGTCCTCGCGGTGGGTGACGTCTCTTTCCAAAAAAAATGTCTGGCAAAGATGGACTCCAGCATGCAGCAGGAGGGCCGAACCATCATATTTGTCAGTCACAACATGCAGGCGATCCGCAGCCTGTGCACGCGAGCGTTGCTTTTGAAAGAAGGCCGGCTGATCGCGGACGGGTCCGTTGGCGATATTCTTCGTCGCTATGCTTCGGAACAGACTAGTTCGCTCGACCTGCGCAATCGCGCCATCGGCAATCGATTGAATCGCACCCGCGGTCACGCGCGTATCCTCAATGTCGCCATGTCCGCACCGGACGTGAAGGATCACGATGCCTGGTCTTTCCTGACTGGAGAGGCGGTGGAACTAAAAATTACTTATGACATCGTGCAGCCGGTCCAATCGCTTGCGGTGCTGATATCTTTCGTGGCTGCCGGAAGCGGCGACATCGTCACTAGTATCAGGCACGTCGCCCGGGCGAATGCAGCTGACACAGGTGAAAGCGGCGAGATGACGATCCTGATTCCAAAGCTACCGTTGCGGCCAGGCGAATATGCACTAACCATCGCGCTCGCTGATCGCGAATTTGGCATTTTTGAAGATGTCGTCGATGCCAATGTCGACCTGCCGCATTTGGTAGTCGAATCGGCAGAGACTGGTTTGGATGCCGGCGGCGGATGGTTCGCGATGGACTATATCTGCAGGCATAGCGAAACGAATGTCCTTCATTCGGAAGAGCAGCGCATCGGAGCGGCGCCGTGAAAGCCGACAGTTCGTCCGTCGCAGCCAAACCGGAGTATCACATTTCGGCCAATGCGCTGAATGCGTTCCGCTTCGGCGAGTTATGGCGCTATCGGCATCTCGCGGTTCTGTTGGCGCTGCGACAGATCAAGGCACGATATAAACAGACCGCGCTTGGGTTGCTGTGGGCCATCATCGTGCCCATCGCGTTCACCGCGATCTTCGTTCTGTTTTTTCGGCTGGTGCCGGCGCGACCGTCGAGAAACCTACCCTATTTGCCAGTGGTCTTTGCCGGCATGTTGATGTGGCAACTATTTAGCCGGGGGACGACTGACGCCGGCACCAGTCTGACCGCAAACGCCAACCTGATCACGAAGGTCTATTTTCCTCGCACCATTCTTCCATTTGCGGCAATCTTTTCGGCGCTGTTCGACGCGGCAATCTCCTTCGTGCTTTTGGTTCTGGTGCTGTTTTGGTTCGACACTGGACTATCGTGGCATATGCTACTGATGCCGGCCGTCGTTTTGCAAATGGTCGTTCTTGTTCTGGCCACCAGCCTTTGGCTTTCGGCGATCGATGGCATTTTGCGGGACTTGCGTCACGCGCTTCCTCTTCTGCTTCAACTCGGCATGTTCGTCAGTCCGGTCGCCTACACGACTTCGGCACTTGTTCCTGAAAAGTGGCTTTGGCTCTACGAATTCAACCCATTGGTAGCGATTCTCGAAGGGTTTCGTTGGAGCATGATTGTAGGAGCTCCGGCAGTTTCCGTCACCGCGGAGATCAAATCAGTAGCAATTATTGTCTTTATGCTCGTCAGCGGGGCCGTTTTCTTCGCACGCATGGAGCGCACGATCGTGGACAGTGTGTAGATGCGCGCTGGTGTGAAGCACATCTTGCTGCCGAGTTGGTCGATTGAACAGGCCAGACGCCTTATCGAAAAAGTCGATTCTTTCGTGCGGCTCTCGTATTCTCAAGACGGCGAAGATATGGTCTTGCGCCGCATGTTCGAAGGCCAGAGTGCTGGCTTTTACATCGACGTCGGCGCTCACCATCCCTTTCGGTTTTCCAATACCTGTTATTTCTATCGGCGCGGCTGGCGCGGCCTCAACATCGACGCCAACCCATCGGCAATTGATGAGTTTCGCAAGTACCGTCCGTCGGACCTTAATCTCTGTCTAGGCATTGCGGAGAAGCCGGGTCGTCTGACGTTCTATCGATTCAACGAATCGGCGCTGGATACATTCGACCCGACCTTAGCGGAAGAGCGCTCCGCTTTCCCGGGCTATCATTTGATTGACCGTTTGGAAGTGACTGTGCGCCGACTCGACGAAGTACTAGCCGAACACCTGTCGTACCAGCAGCGAATTGATTTTTTGTCTGTTGACGTCGAAGGACTTGACCTCCAGGTCCTGAAGTCCAACGATTGGTCGCGTTTCCGCCCGCGTGTGCTGCTGGTGGAGGCGCGCAACATAGATATCGACAAGCTTTCCGCCGAGCCGGCATGTGCCTTTGCGCGGTCTGTCGGCTATAGGCCGGTGGCTAAAACCGTTAACACAATCGTCTACGCTGAATCTGCGGCAGCTTGATCACGATGCCGGACTGCGCGCCCGTCGTTCTCTTCGTTTACAACCGCCCGGAGCATACTGCACGCACGCTGGCGTCGCTGGCGGCAAACGTGCTGGCCGACGAGAGTGAATTGATCATCTACGCTGATGGGCCCAAGAAACCGGAGCACGAGGGCGCGGTACGTGCTGCGCGTGAGGTTGCGCGGCAGGCGCGTGGGTTCAAATCCGTGCGCATGATCGAGCGTGACCGCAATATCGGTCTGGCGAACTCGATTGTCACGGGTGTCACCGAAACTTGCGAGACATATGGTCGTGCCATCGTCGTCGAAGACGATTTGTTGCTGTCGACAGATTTCCTCGCTTTTATGAATGCGGGACTCGCTCGCTTTGCCGATGAAGATCACATTTATCAGGTGTCAGGCTACATGTTTCCAGGCGTCTGCAAGGGAAGCCGGGCGAGATTTCTGCCGCTGACAACGACGTGGGGATGGGGCACATGGAAGCGCGCGTGGCGACACCTTGACCAAAACCTGTCCGGACTTTCGACGCTTCAGGCAAACGCAGGCTTGCGGCGGCGTTTCGATCTCAATGGCTCTTATGACTATTTTGAAATGGCTTGCCGGCAGAAAGGCGGTCAGATCGATTCCTGGGGCATTGCCTGGTATCTGACCGTGTTCTTGAGAGGCGGCTTCGTCCTTTATCCCGCCCGCTCGCTGGTGGTGAATGTCGGCATCGAGGGGTCTGGTACGCATGGAAGGGGGGCGCCTGCATTGCAAGGAAAAATTACAGAGATGAACTGGGACGCTGCGGTCGATCTCATTCCGGACGATCTTGCGGTTGACCACGAATGTCTTGCATCAGTCGAAGCTTTGCTTCGATCGAAAAGGTCGACGTTGTTGGGAAGAATGAAAGCATGGTTCGTACAATGAGTGCGCTTGCGCGCGATCTATGTCCGCCGTTGTTATGGCGTGCTTTGGCCTCGACGCGAGGGCGACTCGCCCAGCGTCACCTGCCGGATCAGCAAAATCGTCAGGACCTGGAACTTTATTGGGATGAGGAGATGGCGGCGGTCTTAGAAAGGTGGGGTGAGGGAACGACCTGGACTGAGATCCAACTGCTGATGGCACAGCGCTGTGGTCGCGCGCTCGATATCGCCTGCGGCACGGGCAAGGTGATGGCTCTCCTGAGAGAGCAGACGGTCCTGGATCTGCACGGTTGCGATATTTCGGACATGCTAATCGCGAAAGCCATCGCACGTGGAATAAATGCGACGCAATTGCTGATATGCGATGCCACTAAACTGCCGTACCAAAACGAAGAGTTCGACTACTCTTATTCGATAGGCTCATTCGAACATTTCACAGCGGATGGAATCGAGAGAGTGCTTGCCGAAGCGGCGCGGGTCACCAAAACCGCTTCCTTTCATATGGTACCGACAGCCCGCTCCGGCCGGGATGAAGGCTGGCTGAAGACCTACCAGAGTTTTCATAACTGTTCCGAGGGGTGGTGGTTTCAGCGCTTCAAAAGACATTTTCCCGTGGTGACGGTTGTTAATTCGAGATGGGAAGACCGAATCTCTGTTGGAAAATGGTTTCTCTGTTCGAAGTCGACCCAAGCGCCGAACGGCTGAAGCCATACTTGCAACCCAGGTCACGTATTTGACGAATGAATTGATCTCCTGGGAGCAGGCGGTTCTAAGCTTGCGCAATGACCCCAGTTATAGGGACCTCGTTAAAGCGTGCTTTTACGACGATCCGTTGCAAGCTGCCGCCGAACGCTACGCCCGCAGCAGCGAATGGCTGGCGCTGCGGAATTTGCTGCCTGTTGCGCCAGGAAAAGCCATCGATATTGGCGCCGGTCGCGGGATCGTTTCCTACGCATTGGCACGAGCTGGATGGCGTGTGATCGCCGCCGAGCCCGACCGAAGCCCTGTGGTAGGAACCGCTGCCATCAGCTCTCTTGCACAATCGACCGGCATACGGATCGAGGTTATCGAATCTCCCGGCGAGTCGATCCCCTGCGATTCTAACTCATTCGACCTGGTTCATTGCCGGGCGGTCTTACACCACGCTGCCGATCTGGGGCGGTTTTGCAGAGAAGTGGCGCGGATACTTGTCCCGGGTGGCTTATTCATTGCCACCAGAGAACACGTCATCTCGCGCAACTCTGATCGAGAAATGTTTCTGGCTCATCATCCCCTGCACCGGCTGTTTGGTGGTGAGAACGCCTACATGCTTTCAACCTATCTTGAAGCCATCACACGCGCGGGACTGCGAATTCAACGCGTATTGAATCCGTTTGAAAGCGATATCAACTTGTTTCCAAGTAACACCGCCGAACTTCGGCAACATATTGCACGGCGGCTGAGACTGAAAAAAGCCAGATACATACCGACCGCACTTCTTGGCTGGCTCGGGCGGTTCAATAATACACCCGGCCGGCTTTACACGTTCGTTGCCAGCAAACGCTAGAATGAAGGCCGGTGAATGATCGATTTCCTGCGAAAGACCGCGCAATGGAGACGTGCCCGCGTCAGCCACGCGCAAGCGACTAGTGTTGGTGAAGGGACAAAGCTCGTTGGCGCGATTGATCGGCGCGCATCCAAAGCTCGTATTGTGATCGGAAGCAATTGCTTGATTCAAGGCGACTTGGTTGCCGAACGCGACGAGAGCTGTATCGATATAGCCGACAACGTCTTGCTTGGTGGTGGGAGCGTGATCGACTGTGCACTCGAGGTAAAAATCGAGGGACATGTTTTGATAAGCTACGCATGCATTATTACCGATTCCGACAATCACAGCATATTTCCTGAGTGGCGTGTCAGCGACCTTTCCGACTGGATGAACGGTGGGCGTCATGACTGGAGTCGTACGGTAATGGCTCCGGTTCGGATTTGTGAAGGTGCCTGGATAGGCGCTCGCAGCATCGTCCTAAAAGGTGTGACCATCGGTACTGGCGCCGTGGTCGGAATGGGTAGCGTAGTCACGCGAGATGTGCCTGCTCGTTCCGTTGTTGCAGGCAATCCCGCGCGTGTTGTTCGCTCGATTGGCTCGCCGCCGGAATGAAGAAGACAATTCTACCGTCATCTTCCTTCCCAGAAGGCACATTTCTGGGTGGCCGTTCGCTTGTTTGTGTGACAGCCACGCGGACATGAGCGGCAGGCCGACTGTTCTCGTCACCGGCGCGTGCGGGTTCATCGGCCGGCACGTCGCAAAAGTCTTTGCGGCTGAGGGGGCGCGCGTTATTGGGATCGGGCATGGATCATGGTCTCCTGATAAGTGGGCTTGCTGGGGCCTTGCGCGATGGCAGACTTCGGATGTTTCAGATGAGTCCCTTCGCAAGGTTGACGAGATACCGTCGATCATCGTGCATTGCGCGGGCGGCGCGTCGGTTTCGGCGTCAATCGAATCCGAAGCTGAAGATGAAGAACGAACGGTTGGTACAACAAAGGACGTTCTTGACTTTGTCGTCCGGAATGCGCCGCTGGCAAAGGTCGTCCTTTTATCCAGCGCAGCTGTCTATGGCGAAGTCGCGCGCCTGCCGATCAAAGAAGATGCAAATTTGACGCCTATCTCTCCCTATGGGCGTCATAAGCTGACGATGGAGAAATTGTGCCGGTCCTATTGCGACCGGCACGGAGTATCAGCCGTGATCCTGCGGTTTTTCTCGGTGTATGGGCCAGAACTTCGCAAGCAGCTGTTCTGGGATGCCTGCCAGAAGCTTCAGGCGAAGTCTTGTGTTTTCCAGGGAACGGGTGATGAGCGACGTGATTGGCTGCACATTTCCGACGCGATTGGGCTTATCAAGCTGGTTGCGACCAAGGCTTCACACGGCTGCATCACCATCAACGGAGGAAGTGGGAGATCGGCGACTGTGAGGTTTGCAGTTGAGTCGATTGCGAGACTGCTTGAGAGCCCGATGCCGCAGTTCTGCGGTGAACGCCGTGAGGGCGATCCCGTCGGCTATGAAGCCGACATCGGGCAAGCAAGGGCACTTGGCTGGATACCAAAACGGGATTTTGCCGAAGGCATTGCCGAATACGTTGCATGGTTCCGCGGTGTAAGGGCGTGATTCGCGTTGGCTTTGTTCTCACGTTCCGGAATCAGGAATGGCTCGGCGGTGTCAGCTATTTCCGGAACCTGTTTGCTGCAATTCTTGCGCAGCCTAATCGCCGGATCGAACCGGTCATCATCACCCGAACGGACACGCCCGCGGGCACACTCGACGGATTTGGCAAGTGCCAAGTCATTCAAACGAAGCTGGTCGAACAAGATGCGATGACGTGGAAGGTGCGGCGCGCTTCGCAGGTTTTTCTCAGCCGCGATTTTCTGTTCGAGCGACTTCTGGCACAGCACGACATCCGGGCACTCTCGCATTCCGGTCATCTGGGTCGACACTCACGCATTCCAACACTGACCTGGATTCCCGATTTCCAGGAACGAACGTTGCCGGAGTTCTTTTCGCCCGCGGAGCGTCAGGCGCGCGCCAGAGGTCTGAA
The DNA here is from genome assembly GCA_036279175.1 of Candidatus Acidiferrales bacterium. Taxonomy (GTDB): domain Bacteria; phylum Acidobacteriota; class Terriglobia; order Acidiferrales; family UBA7541; genus Palsa-295. Next base: position 33,195 of record DASUJR010000399.1, read on the forward strand.
AGAGGCCTGTACACATGCAAATGCAATCTTACTGAGCAGCTATGCAGCGCATAACGATCTATCCGCGATAGATCGGGATTGTGCGGCGAAGTCGCGCGTCCTTCAATTTGTCTGCTCGGTGCCAGAGCCCACGGCTCTACTATCACGGGAAGAGGTATGCCGCCGTTACGAGATTCAAGGCCCGTATTTCTTGCTGCCAAACCAATTCTGGGCGCACAAGAACCACCTTGTTGTCGTTCAGGCTTTGGCGCGGTTGCGCGATGCCGGCCGGCGGCTGATCGTCCTAACAACAGGAAGCCCACACGATCATCGCCAACCGCATCATTTTGGTAGCCTGCGCGAGCGTGTTCGCCAACTCGGTGTGGAAGCGCAATTCCGGGTGCTGGGGCTCGTGCCCTACATCGATCTCATGAGTTTGATAAGCGAAAGCATAGCCATCATCAATCCCTCATTGTTCGAAGGGTGGAGCACCACGGTCGAAGAGGCTAAATCGATGGGCAAGCTTGTGGTCCTTTCGGACATTCCGGTGCATCGCGAACAGGCTCCTGAGCGCGCGATCTTTTTCGATCCCAGGGACCCTGAAGCGCTTGCACGGGCGCTTGAAGACGCAAACGCGCATTGGGATCAAAAGGCGGAACGGCAGCACATGCACGCTGCGACTTCCAAACTTCCGCGCCGGGTCAAGGCCTTTGCCGATCGCTATCAGGAAATTGTCCTGGATCTCGTTGGTGTTTCGTGACTACGGCGGCAAAGCTGCGAATTTCCATCGTCACGCCGTCGTTCAACATGGCCGCTTATCTCGGCGAGACGATCTCATCCGTTCAAAGCAACCTCGCCTCTGGCGACGAATACATCATCATCGACGGCGGCTCGACCGATGGCAGCGTCGATGTCATCCGTCAGCACGAGTCGGCGACCACGCATTGGATCAGCGAGCCTGACGAGGGATATGCGGACGCGCTTGCGAAGGGTTTTGCGCGTGCGAGCGGCGATGTCCTGTGCTGGATCAACGCCGGCGATCTCTTGCTTGATGGAACGTTTGCGAAAGTACGTGAGCTTTTCGCCGCAGGCGATGTCGACATGATATTCGGGGATGACTTCTACATCGACGAGCGGAACCACGTGATCCGCTACAGCCGTGGCGATGTCGATAATCTCGCAGCGGCCATGCTCTATGGCGGCTGGACGCCACTT
>DASUJR010000400.1:0-17105 GCA_036279175.1 Candidatus Acidiferrales bacterium
TGAATCCAAGCATCGAGGCGATCGTTGCGCTGCGGCCCGATCTGGTGCTTGCGACAACATCCATCAATCGCGTGGAAACAGTGGACGCCCTGGATCACCTTGGAATTTCCGTTTACACGACCAACTCGCAAACGGTGCGCAAAATGATTGAATCCGTCGGCCGGATCGCGGATTTGGTCGATGCCGAAAAAGAGGGCGCGACGCTGACGGCGAGCTTGAATGCGAGGTTGAAGGCTTTGAAGAGTCGCCTTGCGAACGAGGCAGCGGTTCGCGTGGTGTTTGTCGTTTGGCTCGATCCGCTGCAGAGCGTCGGACAGAATACGTTCATCGCGGATGCTCTGCGCTGGGCCGGAGCTGAATCGGTCGTCACCTCGAATCAGAACTGGCCGCAGCTGAGCCTCGAAGAAGTTGTGCGGCTACAGCCGGATTATTTTGTGTTTGCGGCGAGTCATTCGGGGGAGGGAGCCATAACTCTTGAAGACTTGCAGAAGCGTCCCGTGTGGAAGGACCTGCGCGCCATCCGATCTGGGCATGTGGCGATTGTGAGCGACGAGATTGACCGGCTGGATCCAGGGCTGATCGATGCGATTGAGCAGCTCGCGCGCGATTTGCATCCGGACGCGTTCATTACCAGCGCTGAAAATCAGATGGCGCAGATCGACGGCGCAGCGCGATGAGAGCGCGAAAGGAAGTCTGAGGGATCTCGTGGCAATCGCGATTGAGAACGAAATCCGCGGGATGCACACGCTGACGGCGCGGCGGGTTGTTGGGGTGTGCGCGATCCTTCTTGCTGTTCTTTTCGTCGCGGTGGTGATTTCGCTGCGGATGGGCGCGTTTCCGCTTTCGATTCGCGACATCCTCGCAACGCTCGTCAACGGATTGCTGGGCCGAAGTGCCCGGGTACCTTCCGAATTTGCATTGGTGGTGTTTGGACTACGGCTGCCGCGCATTGCACTGGGGATTTTGGTCGGCGCATCTCTTGCGACGGCCGGAGCCGGATTCCAGGCGCTGCTGCGGAACCCGCTCGCCGATCCGTATGTGCTGGGCGTTTCGAGCGGTGCGGCCGTGGGCGCCATCCTGAGCATAATCTTCATTCCGCATGTTCCGGGTGCGATTCAGGCGGCCGCGTTCATCGGCGCGGTGATCACGATCGCGGCGGTGTTTTTCCTTGGTCGGCGCGGAGGGCAATTGGACAGCGCGACCCTACTCCTCGCCGGAATCGTGGCAGCTTCTTTCCTGTCGGCGGGAATCATGTTCCTGATGACGACCCTGCCGGGGCGCGACCTGCGCGGTATGGCGTTCTGGCTGATGGGAGATTTGTCTTCGCCGCCCCCGACGCAAAACGTGCGCGGATGGTTCGGGTTTTTGTTCGTTCTGTTTGCCGTCGCCGCGGGCGCGATCTATTTGACCGCATCCGACCTGAATTTGATTTTGACCGGCGAGAAAGAGGCGCAACATCTGGGCGTGAACGTCCGTCGTGTGAAACTTGTCGTTTATGTCTGCGCATCGGCGCTAACAGGTCTGGCAGTTTCCGTGAGTGGCGCGATCGGATACGTCGGGTTGCTCGTCCCGCACGCGATGCGAATGCTGTTCGGCAACGATTATCGGCTGCTGATACCGACGTCGGTGCTTGGAGGCGCGATCGCGGTCGTAGTCGCAGACACATTGGCTCGGACGGTTGTGGCACCGACAGAGTTGCCAGTCGGAGCGATGACAGCACTGGCTGGCGCTCCGTTGTTCATTTACTTGCTGCGTCGGAGAGTGCGATGAACGCGGCGATGAACCAAGGCGCGGCGTTGGCGCCGGGTAACATTGTGCCGGGCGCGGCACCTCCGCGATTAAGCGTCGAGCAGGCGACGTATGCATACGCCGCGACCGATCGCTCGGCGCCGAATTTCAGTTTGAGCCCAACGACGTTCCAGGCGCGACGGCAAGAAATCGTCGCCGTTCTCGGTCCGAACGCGAGCGGGAAATCCACTCTGCTGCGCCTCGCGGCGGGCGTGATCGCCCCGCTTTCGGGGCGAATCGAAATCGACGGTGTGAACTTAAGCGATCTCGACCTGCGAACACGAGCGCAGCGCATCGCGTTGGTTCAGCAGGAAAGCGAGCTTCTTTTTCCGCTTCGCGTTTGGGAATTCGTTTTACAGGGCCGGTACCCGTACGGGCGGCGGCTGCGCTTCGAATCGGCCAAGGATTCATTGCTGGCTGGAAACGCTCTGTCGCAAGTCGGCGCGGACGCACTGGCGGGACGATGGATGAACGAATTATCTGGCGGCGAAAAGCAGCGTGTAATTCTGGCGCGGGCGCTGGCCCAGGAGCCTGCGCTTTTGTTACTGGATGAGCCGACGCAACACTTGGACGTTGGTGGCAAGGTAGAGCTGCTTCGCCGCCTGCGCAAACTGGCCGATGAACATCGCTACACCGTTCTGGTTGTGACGCACGAACTGGACCTGGCGGCGGAGTTTTCCGATCGGATCATTTTGCTGCACAAGGGCAAGTGTTTGCGGGTTGGTACGCCCGGCGAAGTTTACGATCGAGATCTGCTGCAGGAGGTTTTTGAAGCTCCATTGGACGTGGATATCCGTCCGAATGGGCGCCCGCGCGTTACGCTGCGCGGGAATGAGTAGTTATCTGGTACTGCGGAAGCAGCAATGGATGACGGGTTCTACGCTTCGGCGGATAAGCTCTGACTCTGTTGAGTTTTCGCGAACGGCGCTGAGCGATCCACATATTTCGTAGCTTCCAGCGTCGCAAAAAATCACCCGAGACTCCGTGCACGGGAAGACGGTGAAATTCCGTCGCCGCCGCGCGACTGTAAGGCGAAATTTCCGCCTGCCGACAGGCAGGCTTTCGACGCGGCCACTGTCCGATTGCTCGAAGGCGAGCAGAAGACGGGAAGGCCGCATCGCCGCTTCGATTCACCACAGAACTTGCTGATCGGGCGGTCCCCCAGCGGGAAAAACGCCGAGCCAGGAGACCGACGGAGTCTCAGCCTGCCAAGCCATTGTGCTTCGCAGGACAGCCTTCAATTCCCGCGCGAGACGGGAAGGGGGATATGATGAGACTGCACGGCGTTGCGGCCATCCTGACCGGAATTCTGTTTGCGCTTTCCTGCATCGCAAGCCAAGCCCAAACCACAAGCCGTTTGAAGGGAACTCTCTCCGATCCGAGCGGTTCGTCTGTTGCCAATGCGACGATTATGGCGCAGCCGCTTGATCGTCAAGCGCAGCCGTTCCAAACAAAAAGTGACGCCCGCGGAAAATTTCTGCTCGGAGTTCCGCCGGGGCGATATCGAGTGACGTTCATGGAGGGATCCTTCTCCACGGCCGAAGAAGATGTGGCACTGGCGCCGGGCCAAACGAGAACGCTCGACATCACCCTGGAGCTCCAGCGCTTAGACTCGACTGTCGTCGTTACCGCGGCGGCCGAACCCGAGTTGGCCAGTACGGCTGCGCTATCTGTCGACGTTCTTACCGAGAAGGAAATCGCCCAAAGCGGGCAGGTGATGGTCACTCCGTTGATCGCTTCGTTTCCTGGCATGAGTTTTTCTCAGCTTGGCCCGATGGGCGGCGCGACTACTTTTTTCCTCGATGGTGGAAATTCGAACTACACCAAAGTGTTGGTCGACGGGGCGCCCGTAAACGTGAGTGAGCCTGGATTCTCGGTGGATTTTTCGAATCTGTCAGCCGCTAGCATCGCGAAGATCGAACTCGTGCACGGAGCATCGAGCGCGCTGTATGGTACGGACGCAATGGCGGGCGTTCTGCAAATCTTTACGCACCGTGGTACGACTTCAACGCCGGAACTCACGGTTGAAGGCGACGGGGGCATGTTCGACACGGGCCACGGCGCTGGACAGATCAGTCAGAAACGCGGTGCGTTCGACTATTCGGCTGGATTGTCCTATTTCGGATCGAATGGACAGGGCGAAGGCGACTATTTCCGAGCTACCACAGCAACAGGAAATTTCGGCTGGAAATTTTCGGATACAGACACGCTGCGTCTCTCGCTTCGCAATACTTCGAGTGACGCGGGGCAGCCGGGCCAGACGGACCTGGCGTCTATTCCATTCGCCGTAGATTATGGACAGCACAGCAAGCTGCACGATTTTGCGTCGAGTCTTCAATGGAATTTGAAGACCGGCGAGCATTGGGAAGAAACGCTCACCGGCTACGATTCACGTTCGCAAGACACCGCCGTGTCTCCTGCGTTCGACTACACCGCGATTAACAAGTTCAACCGCGCCGGCCTCGATGGCCGGGCAACGTATCTCTTCACGGAAGGGGAGATCACGTCGGGTTACGCGTTCGAGAACGAAACGGGTGGAGCGCTGGGCCGCCACGATCAAGCGGGGTTTCTCGAAATCCGGCGGCAATTCGGCAGACGCCTGACGGCCATTGCAGGCGGACGGATTGATGCAAACGATTCCTATGGCACGCGCGCGGTTCCCCGCGTCGGAGCTTCGTACGTTGTTAGCTATGGCCACGGCCTTTTGGGCGCCACACGAGTGCGCAGTTCCTATGGCGAAGGCATCATGGAGCCGCCGCTCCTTCCTCTCGATTGCACGCCGGTTCTGAAGCCGGAGCAAAGCACAACGTTCGATGCCGGGGTCGATCAGTACTTCGATTCCGATCGCATCCATTTTTCGACGACATTGTTTCACAACGATTTTCGCGACATCGTCAGCTTCACGTCCGCGGGACCGGAAAATTGCCCTGCATTCTTCGGCAGCTACTTCAATACGGACAGGGCGCGCGCGTTCGGATCGGATGCCTCGTTCGAGATCCGCGTAACGCGATGGCTCCAGATCGGCGGAAATTATTCGTACGACGACTCGAAAGTGTTGAAGGCGCCCAATGCGTCCGATCCAGCACTGGTTGCGGGCAATAGACTGTTCAAGCGCCCGTTGCATTCCGCAAACCTTGTCGCCAATGCCCACTTCCGCCGCATGAACTGGAATCTGGCCGGGTACTACGTAGGGCGACGTGCGGATAGCGATTTTCTAGGGCTGGGACTTACGAGCGATCCGAGCTATCTCGTCTGGAATTTGGCCAACAGCATCGATCTGAGCCACGGACTTTCGACCGTGGCCATGGTTGATAACCTCTTTAATCGCCACTACGAGGTCGCGGTCGGATATCCGGCGCTTCGGTTGAGCTACCGAATCGGGTTGAAATACACGTGGGGCAAGGAATGAGCGCTCCGGGCCCATAGCCTAACCGTTGGAATCAACGGCCCTGCAGTGAGCGCTTTTTCCGCCGATGCTATAATTGCGCCTTTATGAGTGGAATGACGCAACAGATTTCGCCCATCGCGCCAGAAATCCTGGCGAAGTACGAAGCTGTAATCGGGCTCGAAGTGCACGTGCAGCTTCAGACGCACACGAAGCTTTTCTGCGGCTGCTCCACTCGTTTTGGCGATCCCCCCAATACGAACACGTGCCCGGTCTGCCTGGGACTTCCCGGCGCGCTCCCGGTGCTGAACAAGCGCGCTTTGGAGTTGGCCATACGTGCAGCGCTGTCTCTGAATTGCACGATTCAGCCGCGGTCGCGTTTCGCGCGAAAGAATTATTTCTATCCCGATTTGCCCAAAGGCTATCAAATCTCGATGTACGAGCTGCCACTCGCGACCGCGGGTTCGCTCGACATCGAAGTTCAGGGGCGCCACGGAACGATTGGGATCACGCGTGTTCATATGGAAGACGACGCCGGCAAGAGCCTGCACGAAGGTTTTCCGGATTCCGACCGCTGGAGCTATATCGATTTCAATCGCTGCGGGGTGCCGTTGATCGAGATCGTTTCCGAGCCCGATCTGCGGACCCCGGCCGAGGCGTACTCCTATCTGAACACGCTAAAGCAGGTTCTGCTGTATACCGAAGTGAGCGATTGCAACATGGAGGAAGGTTCCCTCCGCTGCGACGCGAACGTCAGCGTGCGGCTCCGTGGCGCCCCGAAGTTCGGGACGAAAACGGAGGTAAAGAACCTGAACTCGTTCCGCTTTCTGTCGCATGCGCTTGAATATGAAATTGAGCGACAGATCGGCATTGTCGAATCCGGCGGAAAAGTCACCCAGGAGACGCGCCTTTGGAACGTCGCTGGCGGCCGCACGGAATCGATGCGATCGAAGGAGTTTGCACACGATTACCGCTATTTCCCGGAGCCCGACTTGCTGCCTGTGGCGCTTTCGGAGGCGATGATCGCGGATGTCCGCGGCCACATGGCGGAATTGCCCGCCGCCAAGGTCGACCGATTCCTGCGCGAGTATGAGATCACGCCCTATGACGCGGGCCTCCTGACCTCCACGCGTCCGCTCGCCGACTATTTCGAGGCGACGGTGAAAGCCGGGGCGCCTGCCAAGGCGGCCTCGAGCTGGATTGCTGTCGAGTTGCTTCGACGGCTCAACGATACGAGCACAGAGATCGGCGGTTCTCCTGTCGGACCGGTGAATTTGGCCGAACTGCTGAAAACAGTTGAGCGCGGCAACATAACCGCGGCAACCGCGAAGAAGGTGTTCGCAAAAATGTTCGAAACCGGCAAAGGCGCCGCAGAGATCATTGCTGCCGAGGGACTGGCGCAGATCAGCGACTCAAGCGCGGTCGAAAAGGTAGCTCGCAAGGTAATCGAAAAGAGTCCGGATAACGTAGCGAAATTCCGCTCCGGAAACGAAGGCGTGTTCAAGTTTTTTGTGGGTCAGGTGATGCGCGAAACGCGCGGACAGGCCAATCCTCAGCTGGTGAATGAAATCCTCCGCCGATTGCTTGCGTAATACCTATATGCCCGGAGGCAAACAGATGCTCAAGGAAGGCGATAAGGCCCCCGCGTTCCAGTCCACGGCTGACGACGGCACCACCGTCTCGCTTGCCGATTTTCGTGGGAAAAACCTGATCCTTTATTTTTTCCCCAAAGCCAACACGCCCGGTTGAACGAACGAAGCGTCCGAGTTTCGCGACGCGCTGAGCAGTTTCAAGAAGCTGAATACGGTCGTGGTCGGTTGCAGCGGAGATTCCGTCGACGCCCAGGCGAAATTCAAAAGCAAGCACGGTCTGAATTTTCCTCTTCTCGCCGACACCGAATTCAACGTGATCGAAGCGTTCGGGGCCCGGCGGATGAAATCATTTCTTGGGAAAACATTCCTCGGAATCGTGCGGACGACGTTCTGGATCGGGGAGGACGGGAAGATCCGGAAAGTCTGGGATAAAGTGTCTGCCAAAGGGCACGCCGCCGAAGTGCTGGCAGCGGTGAGCGATTCGAATGCCTAGTCCGGAGTACACAGTTTTGTATTGCTGTTGACGTCCGGCCAATCTTGGTTGAGACAGACCATCCTGCGCAGAGAGCGTCACCTGGTCAGCCCGGGTGCGTGGCGTTCGTTGACTTGCCTGCGTTCGCCACCTAAGATTGCGAAACCATGCCGGGCTTCGATTCCCTCATCGGCCGAAATATCTCACACTACCGAATCGTCGAGAGGATCGGCGGTGGCGGGATGGGCATCGTCTACAAAGCCGAGGACGCCAAGCTTGGACGTTCCGTCGCACTGAAGTTCCTGCCTGAAAAAACCGACAAGGAGGCTTTCGAACGTTTCCAGCGAGAAGGGCGCACCGCCTCGGCGCTCAATCATCCGAACATTTGCACCATCTACGACATTGACGAGATTCCGCTTCAGACAGGCAAAGTAGAAGATCGGCGTCCTTTCATCGTGATGGAACTGTTGAAGGGAGCGAGCCTCAAGGAGCGCATTGCGAGCGGGCCGATTCCAACTGACGCTCTTCTCGACCTCGCCATTCAGGTGGCTGACGCTTTGGACGCAGCGCACGGCGAGGGCATCGTCCATCGCGACATCAAGCCGGGAAACATTTTTGTCACGGATCGCGGGCAGGCCAAAGTGCTCGATTTCGGATTGGCGAAGTTGCTGCCCGGGGCCGGCGGCGCACTGGCTGCGGAGGCTACACGCTCCTTCGTTGACGACTCGAATTTGACCAGTCCGGGTGTGGCCGTGGGCACGGTCGCTTACATGTCGCCGGAACAGGTCCGCGGAGAACCGCTCGACGCGCGCTCGGACCTTTTCAGCTTCGGTTTGGTGATTTACGAAATGGCCACCGGACACAGGGCATTTTCGGGAAACACTTCCGGAGTGATTTTCCACGCGATTCTGGAGCGCGACCCGGCGCCCGCTTTCCGCCTCAATCCAAACCTTCCAGCCAGGCTCGACGAGATCATCTCCAAGGCGCTGGAGAAAGACGTGCGATTGCGCTATCAGCACGCCTCCGACATGAGCGCCGATTTGCAGCGGTTGAAGCGCGACCTGGATTCGAGCCGCCGTACGACGCGAGCAGAGGAATCGTCGAGCGAACCAAGCCGCGGATCGAATGGGCCGCCGGCGGGCGCAGGACCTGTTTCTGAAGCAGCGGACAGCGGCGGAGCAAATGCTTCCCGCGCGAACGCTTCGGGCTCTTCAGCGATCGTGGGGGTGGCGCGGGAACACAAGTGGGGTCTCGCGGCTACGATCGTTCTTGCGCTTGTGATTCTTGCATCCGCGAGCTATGGCGTGTACGCGCTGCTGCATCGCCCCGAACAACTCCCATTTCGGAATTTCACGATGTCGCGCATCAGCGGTTCCAGGGACATCCTGGAAGCCGCGATTTCGCCCGATGGGAAGTACCTGCTTACCGTCAAGAATGAAAATGGCAAGCAAAGCCTCTGGCTGCTGCACCTGCCGACCAGCAGCAACACGCAGCTGAGCCGGCCTTCGGAGGACCAATATTCCGGCCTGCAATTCTCGCCCGACGGAAACTACATTTATTTTCAGGAATACAGCGGAGCGAAATATCGGAGCGCCGACTTGTATCGCGCGCCGCTGTTGGGTGGAACTCCGGAGCGAATCGTCCAGAATCTCGACAGCAATATCAGTTTTTGTCCGGACGGAACACGCTTTGCATTTACTCGAGTCGAGCGGCCTGCCGGGAAATACAAACTGTTCGTCGCGAACACGAGCGACTTGGCGGAAAGGACCATCGTCGAGGGAGGACCGCCGGAAATGGAGGACGTGGCATGGTCCCCGGACGGCAAGCTGATCCTGGGAACTTTCTTCCTGGCGGGGCAGTCGTTCGGCAGTATGGTTGCCGTGGACTCAGCGACGGGACGCCAGGTCCGCACCATCCAATCCGCAGAACGCAATTTTCGATATCCCGTTTGGGTGCCAAACGGCCGAGGCGTGTTCGTCCTTACAAACCGGGTAGACGACGACTACTACTTTCGCAATCAGATCGCCTTCGTCACCTATCCACGGGGAGAATTCCACGAGATTACTCGCGACACAGACGATTATTTCCAGCCAAGCCTCTCCGCAGACGGAAAAAGTCTGATGACCGTGAGAAATGAGTCGAACATGCAGCTCTTCCTCCTAGCGGAGGGTGCGAAAGACGGTCGCAGCATCCGGCAGTTAACCTCGGGGGAAATCGTCCACTCGTTTGCGTGGATCGGGAACAGCACGGTGATTGTCAAACAAGGCTTTGGCTTGCAGCGTGTTGAAGTCACAACTGGAAACGAAGCGCCCTTTCCGGCTGATAGCGTTCACTCTTCGTATGAGCCGATTGTTTGTGACAAGGGAAACACGGTCGTCTTTGGTGCCGTAGGCCGTCCGGACAAGTTGAGTGCTTCGCTCTGGCGCGCGGACGTGAGCGGGGGGAAACTGCAGCCGCTTACGATGGGGAAGAACGACGCAGTGCCGGTTTGTTCCCCTGAGGGAAAGTGGGTCTACTACCTGGATGCCGCCGGCGGCGGTGCGCTGATGCGCGTGCCTCTCGGCGGGGGAAAAGCCGAATTGTTTTCGGCCGCTGTTGTGTTTCATACAGGGGATTCCGACGGCGCCCTTTGCATTTCGCCGAATGGACGCACGTTGGCTATGTTTTCGCTCATCAAACAGAAGGCACGAGCGCTGATTCTGGATGCGCAAACGGGGAAGCTCGTGCGCATTTTGGATCCCGATGCGCGCTTTTGGCCCGAGGTCATACGATTTTCCCCAGACGGCCTTTCGATCGTCTACCCTATCCGCGTCGAGAGTGTGGACAACCTGTGGGAACAACCCATAACTGGCGGACCAGGCCGGCAGGTAACGAATTTCACATCTGGCCAAATCTCGGATTTTCAGTGGTCACCGGACGGGAAAAGCCTCGGCGTAGTGCGAGGCTCCACAGAATCAGATGTGGTTCTGCTGCGCGATGCCGCCTCGCCGTCGCACTAGCCCGACTCGCGATGCACGCGCCAATCTCGACCCAGGACGAAGAAGCGTCGCCTGATTGCCGTGCCTCGTGCCAAAAGATGCTGATCTCAAGAGCGGCTAGCCCAACTACCAATGGGAGGCTGAAAGGCCCGGCATATGCCGGACCGCCGGGGCCAAAAATGGTTGCTTTCTTTTCCGGCCCGTGTGGCAGAATCTCCCGCATACAACTCATAAGTTAACGGCTGAGAAACGGCTCAAAGACAACTCTGGCTAAAAGGCTCAAATCCTGGAAACACGGAGGGGGAAGATGCGTCGTCTATTCCTAGTGGCGTCTGCTTTGGTCATTTGCGCCATCCCGGTGAGGGCGCAGTCGAGCACTCCCACTGACGACCGAGCCGCTGTCAGAGCGCTGGAAGATCGTGTCGACAAACTTGAAATTTTGGTGCACCAGCTTCAGGCGCAGTTGGCGGCTCAATCCGCGGCAAACGCGGCGAGAGCAACGACGACAGGCCAAACTCCTCCGAAAATGACTGTTGCCGGCACTAATTCGGCAGCTACCCCGGTGCCCACCACAACGGCGGTGGCCGCAGTGCCCGCTGCGAGCACAAACGTCGCGCCGGCGGTTGCTCCAGCCGGACCTGTGGCGAACGCACCCGTCGAAAGCGCAGAGAGTTCCAGCGCGCCGAAATCAAACGCGGCTCCCACTTCCGGCACAATGCAGATGCCGGGGATGCAAGGTCAGGTGCCTCCGACGCCCGTGCTTGTTGCGGAGCACCCGACGTATCCATCGTTGCAGATACGTGGGTTCGGGGACGTCGATTTCTCTTCAACGGATCAGAAAGGCACATTCAGCGGGTTTAATCTCGGCCAGTTCGTGCTGCACTTCAGTTCCAGCCTGTCGCCGAAAGTTAGCGTCTTCGCTGAAACGAGTTTTACGGCTCAGCCCGAAGGTCCTTACAAACTAGAGGTCGAACGGGTCATCATTCGCTACGACTACAACGACAACCTAAAGCTCTCTTTTGGGAGATACCATACGCCCATCAATTACTGGAATACGGCATTCCATCATGGAGCGTGGCTGCAAACGACCATCAGCCGGCCGCAGATGATCCAATTTGGCGGGACGTTCCTTCCGGTGCATTTCGTCGGAGCGCTGGCGGAAGGCAGCATTCCGTCCGGAGGACTTGGTCTGAATTATGACGTTGGAGTGGGCAATGGGCGCTCTTCGACAATCAGCCTCGCAGGCGACGCGGGAGACGTGAACAATAACCGCGCCTGGCTCGCAAACATCTACTCTCGGCCGGCGCGATTCTACGGATTGCAGGTTGGAGCGTCAGGCTACCGGGACGAAATCACGCTTGCGAACGGACGTAATTACCGGGAATGGATCGGCTCTGCCAATCTCGTGTGGTTTAAGGAAACCCCCGAATTCATCGCGGAGTTTGCGAACGTCAACCACCAGGATCTGCAGACGGGCCTTAACTATAACAGCCAGGCTTTCTACGTTCAGGTGGCTGACCGTTTGCCTTGGTTCCAGAGGCAGTGGAAACCCTACTATCGTTTCGAGTACATCCACATACCGGAGGGAGAGCCCGTGTTCGTTGCGACGCTGCAGGATTTGGTGGGCTCAACATTGGGCGTTCGCTATGATATTACGAGCTACGCTGCGTTCAAGGCCGAATATCGCTACACCAAGCAGGGAGTGAACGAACCGTTCGTCAACGGCGCGTTCTTCCAGACTGCGTTTACGTTTTGAGGAGCATGCACATGAGATTAGCCGGCGTCCGCAAATGGACGATCGTTCTGGTCCCGTGCCTGCTCGCGGCTTTTTGTTTGTGCGCACCAGCCGACCAGCGGGATTCGGGACCCGAAATAGCTATCGTCGTGAACGACAGCACGCCCGTAAGCAATCTGGACATGGGGCAGGTCCGCAAGATATTTCTCGGCGACCGGCAGTATTGGACCCCCGATCTTCCCGTGATGGTGGTCGTTCGCGGCGCTGGCTCTCGCGAGCGGGATGTAGTGCTTCGCGTGATCTACCAAATGACGGAATTGGAGTTCAAACGGTACTGGATCGCCAAGATTTTCCGGGCAGAGGCGGTTTCGCCGCCGAAAATCGTCTATTCAGACGCGGCGACGAATGAACTGGTGACTGCCGTGCCGGGGGCAATCGGATTTGTGGCCGCTCGCGACGTTTCCAAAGGTGAGAAGGTGTTGCGTGTCGACGGCCACCTTCCGGGCGATCCTGACTACGTCCTGCGATAGCCGTGAAATGACGGCGGAGCGGTTTCCTGCTGACGGTCTGTGATGGAGACCTTTCCGCCCCGTCTTGCGCTCGACCTTACTGGGGTAGCCCAACCCGCTGAAGCAAGCTCTGGAATCTGGGATCGCTGCGCATTTTGTCAAATATCGGATCCACTTTCAGCAGTGTTAGTCGTCCGTCGCGTTCCTGCACCGCCAAGTCCAACCACGTGAATGCCTGATCGTTTTCTCCGAGTCGTGCGTGCGTCTCTGCGATCGTATACGGCGAAACATACTCGCTTTTCGAAATCTCCTTCAGGCCCTCGAGCCAGTTTTGCAGCACTCCCTTGTAACCGGAGGCCTGAAAATCGCTGCCTACCGTCGCGGCAAGTTCGGGATTTCCGGAGAGAGTCAGCGCCTTCTGCCATTCGGCAACTGCCTCTTTGAACATGCCCTGCTGCTCGTAGACCTCTTCCAGAAGCCGCCGGGCTGGAGCAAAATTCGGGTCCATGTCGAGCGTCTTGCGCAGCTGATCGATGGCCCGATCCGGCTGCCGGCTGACGTAAAACTCCCAGGCAAGCGTCGTGTTGATAATCGGTGAGAGCGGCTCCAGTTTCTGGGCTTTGGTGATTTCGCTCAGGGCATCGTCGTTCCGGCCCACCTTGGCAAGAAAGCTCCCGTACCAGTGGTGGGCGGACGCAAGGTTCGGGTTCAACTCGATAGCCCGCTGAAATTCCTTTTCCGCACCTGACCAGTCCCAGGCACAGTATTCCTTTACGAGGGCCAGCGAGCTGTGCGCCTCGGCAAGCTGATCATTCGAAGAGACCGCTTGCAACGCCGATGATTGCGCCTGTGGACAAGCATCCTTCGGCGAGAGATAACCGGAATCCTGCAAAAGTATGTTCGTATCCGCGAGACCCGCAAGAGCTAATCCGTACCCCGGATCTTTTTGAATTGCGCGGCCGAAATAGTTGGCGGCGTCGCGGAAGCCCTGTTCGGTGCCTTTGTTCCAGAAAAAAAGTCCGTTCAGATAGAGTTGATAAGCTTCCGGATTTTCGGTTTGCAGCTTCGCTAGTTCGCGTTTCTCTCCCCCTGCCAGACTGGGCCGCAACGCGTCGGAGATATCGCTCGTGATTTGCCGCTGGAGCGATATAAGGTCGGAGACTTTCCCCTGATATTGCTTGCCCCAAAGGTGCCGGTTGTTCCGAACGTCAACGAGTTCGGCGCTGATCGAAAGGTCGTCTCCTGTTTGGCGCATTCGCCCAGTGAGCACGGCGCGCACTCCAAGCTTTTCGCCGACGGACTGCGCATCCACCATCTGTCCCTTGTAGTGAAAGACGGAACTCCGCGACATGACGGCAAGATTTGGCAGCTGAGAAAGACTGTCGATCAGCCCCTCTGTGATTCCGTCGCTCAAGTATTCCGATTTAGCATCGGCACCCATATTCGTAAACGGCAAAATCGCCAGCGAATTCACTGGTCCGCCGCCTGACGCCGAGATCCACTTGTATACGCCGTATCCGGCAGCGGCCAGCAGGACAGCCAACACCACAATTGTTGCCACCGCCGCTTTCGTATGCCGTTTCGCAAGTTCCACGGCCGCAGTCGCGGCCGATCCCGACGGGGAGGGCTGCGGCTCTGTTCGCGTCGTGGCGGTCGTTTGCGCCGTCGCAACGCGTACGGTGGCCGTGCGGCTCGAATCGGTATCTCTCCGCAGCCGCTTGAGGTCCGCGCGCAGCTCCGCGGCCGTTTGATAGCGAAGCTCGCGATCTTTTTCGAGCGCCTTGTTAATGCATCGCTCCAACTCGGCGGGCAACTCAGGATTGAACCGCACCGGACCGACCGGGATGTGGTGAAGGATCGAATCGAAAACGGCGGCAGACGTAAGTCCTTTGAACGGCAGCGCGCCGGTCGCCATTTCGTACAGAACGATGCCGAAAGAGAACAGGTCGGTGCGGGCATCAAGTGCCTCGCCCAGCGCCTGCTCGGGAGACATGTAGGCGACCGTGCCAAGAGCGACGCCTGGACTTGTGAGATGCTCAGGCGCGGTGGCTTGCGTTTCGTCGCTCATGCCCACCATTTCCGCCACCGCCAGCCGCTGCGGCGCCAGTTTGGCCAGTCCGAAATCCAGCACCTTCACGTGCCCGCGCAACCCGACGAAGATATTCGGCGGTTTGATGTCGCGGTGAACGATCCCTTTTGAATGGGCCGCGTCCAGGGCATCCGCAATCTGCACGGCCCAGTCCATCAACTTATCGAACTTGACCGGCTTCCCTTCGATGCAGTGCTTCAGCGTCTGGCCCTCTAGAAACTCCATGGTTATGAAATGACGGCCTTCCGCCTCTTCAATCGCGTAAATAGTACAGATATGCGGGTGATTCAGCGCCGACGCAGCGCGCGCTTCTCTCTGGAATCTCTCGAGAGAAACAGGGTCGTGGGCCAGTTCCTGCGGCAGGACTTTCAATGCCACCAGTCGGCCCAGCTTCGTGTCCTCGGCCTTGTACACCACTCCCATGCCGCCGCCACCGAGCTTGTCGAGAATGCGGTAGTGCGAGAGGGTTTGGCCAATCATCGCCGAGGGACCATGCTTGGCGCCTATGGTAGGTCCCGGCCGAAGCGAAGTCAACGCAAGCTGGCCGCGGCACCCGCAATGGCCAAGCGCGTTTGGAGATGCGGCGGGCTAACGCCATCACAAAACGCAGCCCGCTTTGGGTATACTCGTGTCTCGGGGCGCGGTACCCAAGAGGTAAGGGAGAGGTCTGCAAAACCTTTATGCGTGGGTTCGATTCCCACCCGCGCCTCCAAAAATTCCCCTTTGGAATGTGTCGTTTAGAAGTGCGTTCGTTTCTGTGTGCCCGGCGTGTACCTCTCTTTTGGAAATCTGATCCAACTTTTCGTCAGCTGCGGTTTCGGTCTGTGCCATAAGAAGGAACGGATCGCGGCTCCAGGCTCGTGCCAGGTCTGCCTCAAGCTGCTCCTGTCGCGAACGTACCCAAGGCGCGTAATGCCGCTCGGTGATGCGTACGCTTTGGTGTCCAAGGAGCACCGACACTCGCTCTATTGGCACTCCCGCCAAAAGTAGTTCCACCGCGAATGTATCGCGGAATCGATGCGGATGCCCGTTCTGCACTTCTGCAAGTTCAAAGAGCTTGGCCAGTCGCCTCCTCCAACTCCCTACGATAATTTCCACCTTGGACGTGCCATCCCAAAAGTAAAGGTCCTGGGCAACGCTTGGGATTCCGTTCAAGACTCCCACAACGAAAGGCGGTAGAACTGTGTTCACCGGCACGCCGGTCTTCTGTGTGTAAAGAAATAGCCGGTTTCCTTTCATCCGGCTTGCCGACATTCGAACGGCATCGCCGATACGCATTCCGCTATAGCGTAACAGCAACACAAGTGCGCGCAAGCGACGTGCGTTCTCCAGGGCACTACCGGAACATTGAGAATCGTATTTCTCCGCTGCTCCAAGGATGCGGTACATCTCGTCGCGGGTGAATGGTAGGGTTGGACACAGCGTGATCTTTCCCGCCTTCAGGTCGGCGGCGGGGTTCTCCGGGACCCACTTGCGCTTCTGGGCGAACCGGAAAAATGAACGGAGCCGCTCCAGCTTCTTTGCAGAAGAGCGCGGGCCATCTTTCCATTCGGAACGGAACTGACCCATGTGTGACAAACTCAACTCATCGATGAACGCGAATCCGTTTCGCGTGCAAAACGCTTCCATTTGCCGGTTGAGGAGTTCGTATTTTCGGATCGTTGATTCGTGCAGATTACGAGCTTGAGCATCGGCGAGGAATTCCTTCCAGGCGTCCACGACTGTGGTCCGCTGTGGCTTCTCTATCCGACGGTCCTCGGCTTCCCATTCTCGGACCATTTCTTGCGCTCGCTGCCAATCGCGCAATTTGAGAGACTCGCGTATCTCTTTGCCACTAAGGAAGCCATCAACCCAAATAGGGCACTGGCAATGCCGGTGCTTGCGCCCCTTATTGCGCTGCTTACAGCCTCTTCGGTGACGGCGGTAAATGGTCAGCATCGCGCAACGCTCCTAGCGAACAGCGGCTTTCGCCGACAGTCGCCGATGGACCCGCTGTAGTACAGAGTGGGGAATCCGCAGGGTAACATAGCGTCTCTTGTGGCGGGGACTGCGATCTCCGATCACAAGCACACCTGGTTCACCCTCGAAAATTTCACGAACTTTATCAGGACTGAGGTTCCACATCTCAGCGATTTCCGTAACGGCATAGTGCCGCTCGATGTGCACTGAGGTTTCGAGTTGTAGTTCGACGGCCATTGCTCGCAGCTACTCCCGGATGAGACTGGATTCGACAAATTCGTGTTCGCTCCCCCTGTGGTCCCCTGCATTTTGAGACGCTGTGACTCAGGGGCATGGGTGTCACGCATGATGCACAGCGGGCGCATCCTCGCCCGCATCCCCCGCGTGTTGGTCCTGCCAAGACTTGAATTCCTTGTCTCGCCTGAACAAGTCTTTCAGGGCTTCCGTAATTACGTAGGACGGAGTTGAGCCGATGAATTCGGCGTAGCGGTCCAACTGAGCCTTGATGGCTTCCTCAACCCGCGCTTGGATCGTGACCGACTTTGGTTGTTTGGGTGGTGCTTTGATGATCGCCATGTTTCGCCCTCAATCCTCGTTC
>DASUJR010000401.1:0-3734 GCA_036279175.1 Candidatus Acidiferrales bacterium
AGGATCGCGCGACGCTCGTGTCAGGGTATGACCTGCCTGCCGCAGGCAGGCCTCAGTCATACCGTCGGCAGCGCCGGAGAAAATTCCGGCTTTAGCCGTTGTTGGTGGTACTGGACACACTGATCTTGTGAGGCGCCTTGAATTTGGAACCAAGGGCAAACGGCCGAAAACGAGTACTTGTGCCGATTGACGACAAAAAAACGGTCGGGTATCGCGACCTGCTCGTCTGGCAGAAAGGGATCGCACTAGCCGGGCGGATTTACGAAATGACGGTGCGCTTTCCTTCGGAGGAAAAGTTCGGGCTTACGTCCCAAATGCGGCGCGCCGCTGTTTCGATACCTTCGAACATCGCGGAAGGGCAGGCGCGGCATAACGACGGGCGAATTCATTCAGTTTGCCTCCCATGCGGAAGGCTCGGTTGCTGAGCTGGATACACACGTGACGCTTTGCGAGCAGTTCGGGTTCTGTGAGAAAGGAATTGCTTTGGAGCTGCACGAGAAACTGGACGAGCTCCGCCGGATGTTGAATTCTCTGCGCCGCAAATTGGAGGTTCGATGACGCACGAGGTCCGACTTTTTCCCGTCGTTAGTGGTAACCCATCGGTTCGACATTTGCCTACGTTCGGTGTCGAGTGCTCGTCACTTGTCGCTTGTCACTCGTCACGCTGCCTTACCACTCGTCACGGCGTGCTTTCTCGGGTAGTTCGTCCACACGCCGGGACCGCAGCCCTGAATGCTTGTCACTCGTCACTTGTCACTCGTCGCTTCTGCAGAGGTGTTGCATGAACTCCATGTTGTCTGACATTCGCTACGCGTTGCGCATTCTCGCCAAGTCTCCCGGATTCACCGCTGTTGCGGTCCTCACGCTCGCCCTCGGCATCGGTGCCAACACCGCCATCTTCAGCCTGATCAATGGCGTCCTGATGCGTTCCTTGCCCGTGCAAGACGCGTCCAGCCTTGTCGTCCTGAAATGGAGCGCCCATCGCAGTCCGGACATACACAACAGCAGCAGCTATGGCGATTGTGGTCGCACTCACCTCTCGCGCGACAGCGACTCCTCGGGTTGGTCCTTCTCCGAGCCGTTTTTCCACGACGTTGCCGCGGATGTCGGCTCCTTTTCTCACGTCGCGGCATTCGCAAGCGGAGGTCAGCTCGACCTCAGTGGCAACGGCACAGCAAGCGTGTTGCACGCGGAAGCAGTCACTGGCGACTTTTTCAATATGCTCGGCGTTCGCCCAGCCGCTGGCCGTCTCATCGCGCCCGCCGACGACTCCGTTTCCGCGCCTCCCGTTGCGGTCCTGAATTATGGCTACTGGAAATCTGAGTTTGGAGGATCGCTCTCGGCAGTTGGGAAAACGGTACGCCTGAATAACGTGCCGTTCACAATCATCGGTGTGGCAGACCCGCAATTCGACAGTCTGAGTCCCGGCAATCCCAAAGACATTTGGGTGCCGCTTTCGGTCGAACCTCTCGTCAATCCCTCGCCCGAAGCCAAGACTCGTGCCGCCGACGCTTATAGCTGGTGGCTTGTGATTGTCGGACGCCTGAAACCCGGTGTTGCGCCGCTCCAGGCGCAGGCGGAAGTTTCCACTCTGTTCCGCAACGACATGTTGCACGGAGCGAAACCGCTCTCGAAGCCTCAGGACGATCCGCGCGTCGCGGCGCTGCCGGGGCAATCGGGTCTGAGCGGCGAGACCGCGGAACTCGCACCCATCGCCTACGTCTTGATGCTGGCTGTCGGCATTGTCCTCCTCATCGCCTGTGCCAACCTCGCCGGACTTTTGCTCTCGCGCGCAAGCGTGCGGCAGAAGGAAATTGCCGTCCGACTTGCTCTTGGCGCTCGTCGCGGAAGAGTCGTGCGCCAATTGCTCACCGAAAGCGTCCTGCTCTCTCTGGTCGGTGGAGGTCTCGGCGTTCTCTTCGCCATCTGGGGGACCGAGGCGATTATGTCCCTGATGACAGCCGGTTCCGACCGCCCATTTCCCTTCGATATCGGCTTCGACGGTCGTGTGCTGGCGTTCACGCTTGCCGTCTCGGTGCTTACAGGGATCGTCTTTGGCCTTGCGCCGGCATTTCGCGGAACCCGGATGGATCTGACGCCCGTTCTTAAGGAAGGTTCGCGCAGTTCCACTGGCGAAGGCGCTCGCGGATGGCTGAACCTCGGCGACGGCCTCGTCGTCGCGCAAGTGGCCTTAGCCGTAGTCGTCCTCGTCGGCGCTGGCCTTCTGGTGCGCACGTTGCAAAATCTGCGAAACGTAGATCCCGGTTTCGACACGCGCAATTTGCTGACGTTCAGTCTTAATCCGACTCTGATCGGATACAAAACGCCGCAGATCGACACCTTCTATCGCGACTTGCAACAGCGCCTCGCGTCCATTCCTGGCGTCGAGTCGGTGAGCTATTCCAATAGCACGTTGCTGAGCGGCGATCTTTGGACCACCGGTTTTCACTTGGCGGGTACGCCGAAGGACCACGAGTCGGATGCGGACTACTTGCCCGTCGGCGCCGATTTCTTTTCCACCATGCATATGCAGCTTCTTGCCGGCCGCAATTTCACCACTGCCGATTTTGCGCAGGCGCAAGTTGCTCAGGAGGCTAGAGACGCGCGCCGGGCCGCACAGGAGGCGCTCGAGGCAGGCAATGCGAAGCCATCCGGTGCCGGGGCCGCCGCAAGTGCTTCGTCCGCCGCAAACGAGGCTCCCGTTCCCGTGATCGTCAACAAAACATTCGTCCAGAAATACTTTTCAAAGGTCAATCCGATCGGGCTGCGCTTTGGCCAGGCCCCGGCCGATCCAGCCAAGGGCGAAATAGCCAGCCCTGGTTGGGTGATTGATGGCGTAGTCAGCGACGCGAAATACGAAGATTTGCGCGGCGCTGTCCAGCCCACCATGTACGTTCCATCAAGCGGTCTTCAGACAAGCTTTGTCCTCCGTACGGCGCGAAACGTCGCAGCGCTCACGCCCGCCATCCGCGGCATCGTGAGTCAAATGGACAGCAACCTCCCGGTGTTCAATGTCCACACGCAAACGCAGTTGATCGACCAGTTGCTGATCCGCGAGCGCATGATCGGCCAACTATCAGGCTTTTTCGGAATTGTGGCGCTTGTTCTCGCCTGCATTGGCCTGTACGGGTTGCTTGCCTATCAAGTGGCGCGCCGGACGCGCGAGATCGGAATTCGCATGGCTCTCGGTGCGGAACGGCACGACGTGCTGCGGCTGGTCGTTCGGCAGGGAATCGTCCTCGCTGTGGTTGGGGCGGCCTGCGGAGCCGTTGTCGCCTTTTGGGCCACCCGTTATCTCGCCAGTATGCTGTTTGACGTTCGTTCCAGCGATCCGCTGACCTACGTTGGCGTGGCAGTCTTGCTCTGTGTTGTGGCGCTGCTGGCGTGTTACATCCCGGCTCGCCGCGCGTCGCGGGTAGACCCGATGGTCGCCCTCCGCTACGAGTAACCAATGAAGAGCGCCCCTGAGAGTATCGAATGACGAGAAAAAAGCGGCTCGACGGACTGACGGATAGCCGGGTAGCCCGACGGAAACTGAGGGCCTTCTCGCCCGGACCGAGACAGAGGAGTCACTCGCCGGTTGCTCGCTGTGAACGACCCGGAACAGTCACTCGTCGCTCGGAATTGACCCGTCGGCCTGCCCCGGGACATAGCGAACAAACGGCGAAAGGCGAAGAAAAAGCTAATCGCTACACCCATGCGATTAGAATTCAAGGTAAGCGCCTGAAAATAAA
>DASUJR010000402.1:0-12250 GCA_036279175.1 Candidatus Acidiferrales bacterium
CCACACGGATGTGTTGCCCGCGCCGGTTGTCATTGACGGTCACGAAATCGTTATCCGGCGCGGTGCGCACTGCATCCAGAATCTGGCGCACGTCCACGCCGTTCAAATCGGCTTGGTGAATCCTCACGCAACCGTTGTGCAGATCGCCATTGTTGATCGCCGGTAGAATCTTTTCCGCCATCGAAAGCGGCACGTTGACGTTCACGTTCTCGCCCTTGTCCGAATCCTGCACGCGCACGTGCAGATACCGCTCAGCCGCCATCGCTGGCGCCGCCGCGACGGCCATCGCCGCTATCATGAACGCCGCGATCGCCATCGCCTGAACTCTTCTTCTCATCATTCGCATCGTCAACGCCTCCTGGGACAGCCCGCCGGGCCGACCCGCGTTTCCTAATCCTCAATACGGAGCACCCTGCCGAAATGTTCCGTAAAATCCCAACGGCTCGCGCACGATCCACCGGCTCAGCCTCGGTTAAACGGCTCCGGCCAGTATTCTCTGTTAGCGGCGACTCCCCGGACGTACCCGCTGCGTGTTAGTGTAGCGGCCGTAAAGTGCTCTTATTCGGAGGCGAAAGAATGACGTACAGGCAAACCCAGCGATTACTCGGACCGAGCCTCTTGATTCTTTTTGTGTGGCTGACTGGCACATCGTTGCGGGCCCAGGAAAAACACTCGGCGGCTGTGGCGGCACACGCGGTTACCAGGAGTGTTCGCAGCAACGGCCTGAAACTTGTTGTTGTCCTCGTCGTAGACCAGATGCGCGCCGACTACATCGATAAGTTCCAGCAGCACTGGACCGGTGGTTTGAAGAGGCTGGCGACGCAAGGCGCCTGGTTGCGCAACGCGGCCTATCCCTATGCTGAAACAGAGACCTGCGTCGGGCACTCGACAATTTCCACCGGGTCATTGCCGGCAACGCACGGCATCATTTCAAATTCCTGGTGGGATCGTGCTTCGGGGAAGAGCGTTACCTGCACGGATGATCCAGGCGTAAAAAATGTCGGCTATGGCGGTGCGGTCGAGGGCGGTGACAGCGCCGTGAGGCTTCTCATCCCGTCGTTTGCCGAAGAACTGAAGTTCCAACGCGGGGGAAGGCCCCGCGTCTTCACATTTTCCCTGAAAGCGCGAGCCGCGTTAATGCTCGCCGGCCACTCGGCCGACGGCGTAACGTGGTTTGATTCGCGCTCCGGTTACTGGGCTACGTCAACCGCCTATCCCACCGTCCCGTTCGTGAAACAGTACGTGGAGAAGCATCCCGCCAACGAAGACTTCGGTAAGGCGTGGAATCTGCTGCTCCCGGCATCTTCCTACCTTTACGGCCCCAGAGCGCTGGGTTCTGTTCCGCCTTCCGGTTGGAATCAAACCTTTCCCCATGTGCTTCGCGGCGAAGCGCAAAGCAAGGGGCCCGATAGTGCCTATTACAATCAGTGGGAGACAAGCCCTTTTCCCGACACTTACCTCGTAAAGCTCGCCGAGGATGCTGTTACCTCCGAACATTTAGGCCATGGCGCGGATATCGACTACCTGGGCGTTAGCTTTTCTTCGCCGGACCATGTGGCGCATGCTTTCGGGCCGCGGAGCCGTGAAATTCAAGACGAACTGTCCCGCCTGGACCTCGACCTTGGCGGCCTTTTCTCTTTCTTGGATCGCAATGTCGGCTCGCAGAATTACGTTGTCGTGCTCACGGCGGATCACGGAGGCACTCCTGTTCCTGACGATATGAAAACAACGGGCGTAAACGCGGGATGGGTGAGTCTCGCTGCCGTCAAACAGAACATCGAGGCAGCCCTCGTGCCCTTCCATTATCCGACGCCCTCCGTTGCCATGGTTGACGACGCCGATGTTTTCTTCGAGCCGGGCGTCTATCAGAAACTGCTCGCTGACCCTTCGGCCATGCATGCCGTCATTCAGGCCATCGAAAAGGTGCCGGGCGTTAAGACCGTCTATCGCGCCGATCAACTCAAAGGCCGTCCCGCAACGGAAAATCCGATCCGTCGCGCCGAATCCGACAGTTTTTTCCCGACCAGAAGCGGTGACCTCCTGATCGTGCCCCAACCGTATTGGTCATGGGACTTTACACGACCCGGCAGGAAACGTGGCGTCGGCGCCATGCACGGCTCGCCTTATTACTATGATCAGCATGTGCCCATCCTTTTTATGGGGTATGGCATTCAACCGGGAATCTATTACGCACCCGCTACGCCCGAAGACATTGCCCCCACTCTGGCGGAGCTTTGCGGCATTACATTGGCGTCCCGGGATGGAAGTGTCTTGGGCGAAATTCTTCGTAAGTCTCGTTAACTCGGCCCGGCAGGAACGATGGAGGATGATGGCGGATGATCGGCCGGCGACGAACCCGTGTGAACATTAAGAATCGCCCGCTCAGAAGCAGCTTCAGGCTGACATCCGCGAGTCCTCCGTTGCCCATGATCGTCTCCCCTGCTTCCGGTGTAAAATGGCGCCGCTCGATCGGGCCTTTTCACGTCCGCGCCGAGGAAAAAATATGATGACGCATCGCCAAAAGCAGCCGGGAACGGCCCTTGGCATTTACGGCAAAGCTGTGTCGCACAGAAAGCTGCTGCTCACGTTGGCCCTGGTCGCGCTCATCGTTTGCATCGCCTCGCCCCTGCTCCTCCACGCCGATGAAGGCATGTGGACCTTCAACAATTTTCCATCGCGTAAGGTCGGCCAGAAATACGGCTTCGTGCCCTCGCAGCAGTGGCTCAATCACATCCAGCTTTCGTCATTGCGCATCGCCGAAGGCTGCTCCGCCTCGTTCATTTCGCCGCATGGCCTCGTCATGACGAACCACCATTGCGTCCTCGACTGCGTCCAGCAACTCACCACTGCGGAGCACGATTTCGTTGACAACGGATTCAGCGCAACCACTCCCGCCGACGAGCGCAGGTGCCCCGCATTCGAGATCGATCAGCTCACTCAGATCACCGACGTCACCGCCGATGTGCAGGGAGCCATCGCCGGCAAAACCGGCAGCGCCGCTAGCGCCGCGCTCAACTCCAAGGAAGCCGAGCTCGAAAAGAGTTGCGGCACCGACCCGGCCAAACTCTGCGAAGTCGTTTCCCTCTATGAAGGAGGCGTCTACAACCTTTATCGCTACAACCGCTACGACGACGTGCGACTCGTCTTCGCACCCGAAATGTCCGTCGCGCAATTCGGAGGCGACCCCGACAACTTCAATTTCCCACGCTACGATTTCGACATCGGCCTCGTCCGCATTTACCAGAACGGCCAGCCCATCTCGAGTCCCGACTATCTGAAATGGAGCACGAACGGCTCGACACCCGGCGAACTCGTCTTCGTCTCCGGCAATCCGGGAGGCACCAGCCGCCAGCTCACCGTTGCGCAGCTCGCCTTCGAGCGCGATACGGAACTGCCCGCCATCATCCCTGCCGTCGCTGAATACCGTGGGTTATTGGCGCGATTCGTCACCGAAAGCCCCGAGCACGCTCGCGAAGGCAACGAAGACCTTTTCTTCGACGAGAACGACTACAAAGTTTTCTTCGGGCGCGAGCAGGCCCTGCTCGATACCAGCTTCTTCGAAACGAAAGTCCGCGAGGAGCAGCAACTCCGCCGCGCCGTGGATGCCGATCCCAAATTGGCCGCCGATGAGTCTGCGTGGGACGACATCGCACGCGCCGAACAGACCGACGCCAATCTGTTCGACGAGAACTTTGCCACCCGCCCCTTCCGATTCTCGGGTCTGCTCACGGACGCGATCACCCTCGTCGGCTCCGCCTATCAGCGCGAGTTGCCCAACAGCGAACGTCTGCCCGAATACACCGATCAGGCCCTCGTCCGCATTCAGCACGATATGGCCGCGCCCGTGCCGATGTACAAGGACGTGGAAGAACTTACGATTCGCTGGCTCCTTTCCTTGGCGCGCCGACAGCTTGGCGTCGGCGATCCGCTCGTCGTGAAGATGCTTGGTAAGGAATCACCGGAAGAACGTGCGCAGCGAATGGTTGCCGGCACTCATCTTGACGATGCGAAGGTCCGCGAAGATCTCTACAAGGGCGGCAAATCCGCGATCGACGCGTCCACCGATCCGCTGATCGTGTTTGCCCGCACTATCGAGCCCGAACTTCTTGCGTTCCGCAAGAAATACGATGCCGAAGTGGATGCCCCCACACGTGCCGCAGCCGAGCGCATCGCCAAAGCTCGCTTCGCGATTTACGGCACCAGCGTCTATCCCGACGCGACGTTCACGCCGCGGCTCAGCTACGGCACCGTGAAGGGCTTCACCGACGCGCGCGGCAATCAGGTCAAGCCGTACACCGACATCGCCGGCCTGTTCGATCGCGCCACCGGTGCGCCGCCCTTCAATCTTCCTGAAAGCTGGCTCAAGGCCAAGCCCGGCCTGAATCTCTCGACGCCGATGAACCTTTCCACGACTAACGACATCATCGGCGGAAATTCAGGCAGCCCCTTGATCAACAAGGATGGCGAAATCGTCGGCCTAATCTTCGACGGTAACATCTATTCCATCGGCGGCGATTACGGCTACGAAGCCGCCAAAAATCGCGCCGTCGCCGTCGATAGCCGCGCCCTGCTCGAAGGCCTGAGCAAGGTCTACCACCTCACCCGCATCGTCAGCGAAATTAGCTCCGCCCGATAGCGAGCGGCGGCGGTGAGCACGGTTCCATGTGGCTCACCTCGTAAGAGGTGAGGCCTTTCCGCTTTTCCAGCTTTTCTGCTTTTCTGTTTTGTATTCGCTCCTGTGGCCCGCCACCAACTGTGCGAATTCGCTGTATGACGCCCATCGCTACGGGGTCTTGTTCTGCTTCGGTCGATTACCAGTGGGGAGTGGTTAGCGTGAGGGTCCAGATAGGTCCGCCTTCAAAAAATTCGCCTCGCGACATCAGAAATGTGGGCATCCCGGCCGACGCGATCCAAATATCCATGTTCGCTGGCTGCTTTCCGATTACTGGTGCAATCACGCCCGCCACTCCGCCCAAATCAAACTTGATCACATAGTGAAAAGCCGTCTTATATAGGTCGCCAATTTTGAATCTTCGCTCGCCCTGGCGTTTGATCACCAGCTTCACAATTCGCGGCTTCGGAGTCCCCACCACCATCGAGACCGTGGTGCTCGACGATTTGGGATCGATGTTCTTCGCGACGACGTAGATGATTCCGTTCGCCAGGTCGTCCGGAATCTTGATCTTCTTCGAAACGACGGTGTCTTTTCCTTTGCCGAGAGTGCGCGCCTTGAATTCGCCTGTCTCCGCATTCAGCCACGTTTCCATCGGCTGTTTGAACGACGCGCCTTTTTCCACCAAATGATCTCGCAAGACGCGAAACACGCCGTGCTCGCTGTAGATGGTCGTGTCGTCATACAGCGAGCCGTCCTTGAAATGAAACGTCAGCCGCGACGTGACCAGACCGTGCTTCGTGTCTTGAACCATATCGCCATAAGCAATCGCTTCGCCCGCCTTGTTGTTCAACACGAGGAACCCATGCGTCACGCCTTCCACATGCCGCACAGGAATGGTTTCCGCCCGCAGCGTAGCCGTGGGGCACCACAACAGGCCGACGAACGTCACCGTCGCGACCAATCTGGACAAAGAGCATTCGCGCCCCGCGCATGGACCCAGTTTGACACTCTGAACGCCTCAGCGGACTCGGGCTCTCTACCTACAAAATCGGACGAAATCGCGTATCAAAATAGTGTCGGGAACCGGATTGCGCCGCGTACTTTTGTAGCGGGCCGCCTTGCGTTTCAAGCGGGCGCTTTTTTCCTAGGTGCGCCGCCCGTGCCCGCCGTGGCGGGCCTTCAGCCCGCCAGATTTGGTTTGATGTAGCTCACCTCGTAAGAGGTGAGGCTTTTGGCTTTGTATTTCGGTTCTGTGTGGCACAGCCGCCCCGGCTGTGCGAATTCGCCGTTCTGACGTCGCCCCGCCCGCATCGCGGCACGATGCGCTCAGAATCATTGTGATGCCGGAGCAAAACTGCGCAGCTTCGCCACTTCCGATGCGTCCAGTTTTTGCAACATATCCGTAACCAGATCGACCATGTGGTCGAAATCGCCGCGATTGATGATGCCGTTGTGCGAATGCGTATAACGCGTCGGCACCACCAGATTCACGGTTGGAACGCCGCCGTTGCTTTTCTGAATCATCGCCGAATCGTCTCCGTACCCGGTGATCAGATCGTACTGCAACGGAATGGAATTGGCCGCCGCGGTGTCCTTTACGAACGCCACGAATTTGCGGTTGGGCAATTCGCTCGCGTCCCACAGAAACACTCCCGGCCCACCGCCCAGAACTTCCTGCGCTTCTTCGGGCTTCACATTAGGCACGTCTTTCACGATTCCCACTTCCAGGACGATGCCCACATCCGGCTTGACGACGTCGGCGGCCGTCATGGCGCCGCGCATGCCGATTTCTTCCTGCACTGTGGACGCGTAGAAAATCTGATTCGCGTGCGGCGAATGTGCCAGACGCTTTGCCGCTTCGATCATCACGGCCAGCCCGATGCGATCGTCCCACGCCTTGGCCAGGTAATTCTGCGTGCCGTTCAGGATCTCGAAAGGCGAATCCGGAACCACTGGATCGCCGGGCTCCACGCCCATATCGCGAACTTCCGCCTGCGATTTTGCGCCGATGTCCAGATACAACGAATCGCGCGGGAATACCTTTGACTCTTCTTCACGCGAAGCGATGTGTATGTCTCGAATTCCCGTCACCGCCAGAACCGGCCCCTTCGAGCCGATGATCCACCAACGCTGATCCACCAGCGCCTGGTCGAACCATCCGCCCAGCATCTGCATGCTGAGGAAACCATCGGGCCTGACGCGGCGAATCAGCCCGCCCAATTCGTCCATGTGCGCGTCAACCATGATGCGCGGCCCGGAACTGCCCTGCTCCGCAATCATCGAGCCGAGGCCATCGTACGTAATCTTGTTCGCGTAAGGCTTCATCTGTTCAACCATGATTTTCGTAACGGGCTCTTCGAAGCCGGATGGTCCCGCCGCACCCGTTAGCTTTTCAAAGAGCTGGATTACCGGGTCATTTGAGGCTGGCGCTTGTGTCTGCGCGCGAGCGTTGGGTGTTGCAAGCACGAAAAACGCTGCAAGAAGAATCGAGACAATTGAGATTCGCAATGTATGCCCTCCGAAAGCGCGCATCGTACGGCACGAACCGAACGAACGGCAACTACAAAGTAGATTTCGCGAGCCACGAGGCTCTGCACCTCACCGCGCCAGAGGTGAGGCCTTTGCGTTTTTCTGTTTCGGATTCGCTTCTGTGTGGCACAGCCGCCCCCGCCTGTGTGAATTTCACTGTTCTGACGCGTACGCCCTGTCCTGCCGCCCTCTGTGGCAGGGTTTCGCGGACATTCTGGGGCCCCGTGTGAAGCCCCGTAGGGGGCGATTGTATTTAGCTCGTCACGTCAGTGCTGGAAAACCGTGCGAATGATTGACTGAACTAATGGAGCGAATCGGCTGGTGGGGATCGTCTTCCACTCGGGCAAAAATCTAGTGCTCAGTCGCATTCGCTTCGCGCGGTGAATGCCCAGAAAACCCAAAGCACAGTGCATATCCCGATCGTCACGTATGGACTGATAAATGCGCCCACCGTCGCCAACAGATACGCCGGTGTCCCAACCCGGTAACTCCGATTGATGCGTTCGATCACTTCGGCTGAGGCGTCCGGCTTCAGAAGCTTTCGATCGCCCAGCACGCCATACCACAGCAAGCTATACGCCAGGCTCATCAGCACGAACATGCCTCCATAGACGGCGCATGCCAACTTGGCGGCTGGAAAGCGCAGGTATTCGGTCACAAGGGAGGTGGAAAATGGCACGACTGTCGTCAGCATCAGCAGCAATCCATTTGCGAAGAGCAGCCGCGCGCTGCTCTTCTGCACCAGCTGAAAAATCGAGTGATGGCTCACCCACAGGATCAGAACGGTGAAAAAGCTCGTGAGGAACGCTAGGTATGATGGCCAGTTATGCGCCAGCGCCAAAGCTAAGGCCGCCGCGCTGGCATGTTCGCCCAGCTTAGGTACTTGCAAGTCCAGCACCAACAACGTGATTGCCACGGCAAACACGCCGTCGCTGAATGCCTCCAGACGGCCTGTTTCCTTGTCCTGACCGTTCGCTGTTGCGACTGGCTGCGGCAAGTCCATATTCCTCGATGAGTTCCGGATCTCAGCCCCAGGCTTTCGCCGGGCCCGTTTAAGCGCCGTGGTTACCCGAATTGTACAGCTAGCTGCCGTTCGGCGCCCCGAATTCGCATTTCGCTCCCTCGCATTCGCATTTCAACAGAATTTTTCGCCCGTTGGCTGGTTTACGCTTGCGTCACTCCCACTACTCGGCTATGATCGGGCGCGCTGGAGAACATTCGGCATGACGTACATCGACAAACACAATTCGCTTAGATGGCTGGCGGCAACGGTGCTGCTACGGGATTGTGGCCGAATGGGCTTCGGTCCCGCGAGTTAATCAGCAACTCCTTGCTGTCCGGCAGTTTAACGTAAACATCCAGACCGACTCGATTCCGTTCTGTGGCCAGGTCCGAGCGCAGCCTGTTCGCGGCCGGCATTAGCGCTGGACATCTGTACATCGCCTCCGAGAAGAGCGAACGCCGCGTCTCTCTCGTAAACGCAATTCATTCGCGCCCGAAAATTCGGAGCGCATATCCTAAGCGCCGGACCAGCGCTTCTAGAAAGGCTGAATCTCGTGGCCGTTCACGTGAAAGGCGGAACACCTGTCTTCGGACCGTCGCTATGCGAAACGTGCTCGAACGCTCACGTCGAGAAAGGCTATCGCGAAAGCGAGGCGCTCGTATTCTGTCAGGCGACTTGGCCTGAGCATCGCGTCAAATTTCGTGTCCGTGAATGTTCCGCTTACTTGGATTCGAATCGGCAGGACTTAGATGAAATGCGCAAAATGGCTTGGATACTTCTGCCCCGAGAGGGCAAGCGAGTAAGAGGCTTTGTGTGTCCGAGCCAAATTCCTGACGGCGAGTCTCAGATCGAAATTGAGCTGAACACGTTGAAATAGGTGACGCGCGTTCCCGTTAGTGAAGGTGGCAAGGGAACCTGCGCACGCCAGATTGTAGTGCGGCATTCCCCGAGCGATGGAGTCGGCTAAACAAAACGCCAAAGATTTTGCCGATGCGCGCATGAGGACAGCGCGAGCGAAGCCTGATGCGCGAGGCAAGCTTCGGGAGCACAGCGGTTCTCGGCGCGAGACAAGCGGCAATAAGGCTGCGGCGTTTAGCCCGGACTCTGAGCCGGCCACCGCGCACTCGAGTTCTCGAATGAATGGGCTGTGTTTGTAGTACGCTGAATCGCGACTGGCGACGCCGCAATGCTAGCTAGTCGCTTGCTGCGATTCCGCCTCAGCCCATCGCTCGAGAAGGCGAAGATTTCGGGTGACGTCTATGTTGGCTTACATTATCGGCTGTTTCGTCGCCAGAATGATGGTATCGGTGCTGCGAACGGCTATCGCGCGGAAAGGAGGACCTCCAGTGATCACGCTCGACCTGCGTGCGACGCGCATTGCGCCGCGCAGTACGCTCTGCGCGACCTGCGTCTTCTCGCACATTATCGCGGGTTACGCTCCGCAAGAGCGAACCGTCTTCTGCGGGTACGCGTTTCCGCTGCGCGAGGTCCCTTTCGCGGTTAAGGACTGCACCGATTTCAAGACGCTGCGTCGGATCGGGATTGAGGTCCTGCAGTTGGAAAAAATGTAGACCCCACATCGAACACCGCATGCCGGGTTGAGGACGTCCCGCACCGACGAGGACGCCCTCAAACCCGTAAACACAACCGTGCGCTAGAAAATCCCCAGCTTGATCCGCAGAAATTTTTTCGGATTCTTTCTGAATTCGCTCATCAGCAGCCGCATGTCGCCGGTGAGTCCCGTCATGTTGTCGTACAGCGCGGGATCGTTGAACATTTTCCCGAGCGTGCCCTGGTTCGTATTCAGCTTTGCCGTGGCGTCGCGAACGTTTGCCGACGCGTCGCGCAGATTATTGTAAACGGCGTCATCTTTGACGAATTTGCCGAGCGAACCCTTCCCTTCCTGTACGCCTGCCAGCATCTGATTCGCGTTGTGCGTCACTCCCTTGATGTCGTTAGCCATCGCGGGATCGTAAATCAGTTTGCCCAGCGTGCCCTTCTGCTGCTGAACCGCCGTCATCATCCCGTCAGCCTTCGTCACCGCGTCATCCACCTTGTTGTAGAGTTCGTCCGACGCGATGAACTTTCCCGCCGTTCCCTTTCCCTGCCGAATCGAGCTGACCATGCCGTCCGCATTCGCGGAGATAGCATTGATGTGATTGTAGACCGAAGGATCGTTCAGGAATTTCCCGATCGTGCCCTGGCCGCGGTTTATCTTCGCTACAACTTCCTGCACCGTTCCGGCCACCGCCTGTAACTTCTGCACCACGTCGTTCGCGCCCTGGCCGATTTGCGATATTTCGGGCATTTCGACGCCCTGCACCACTCCGCCTTTCGGAATCTCGGATCCCGTTACGCCTCGAGTAATTTCCACGTAGCGCGTGCCGAGAACTCCTTGGGTGAGCAGGCTCGCCGTCGAATCGGTGCGGATTTCACTGTTGAACGATGTCCTTATCCGCATGACCACAGTCACGTTCTCATCTCTGCTGGGCGGATGCTCCGTCAGGTGAATCGACTCCACGTTTCCCACATTCACGCCATCCAACGTCACGGGAGCGCCCTGGTCCAGGTCGTCTACTTCGGGCAGGTACGTCTTAATCGTGTATTTCGGAACCCAGAATCCCTGGGAACCGGTCACGTAGAAAATCCCCAGCGCCACAACAACCAGCGCGATGAACACGAACACTCCGACTCGGAGCTCGCTCCACGTCAGTTTTCTCTGCGCCATCCCCGTCCTCCTCTTAGCGCGCCCGAGGGGCGATCTCGCAGCACGCCCAAGGCGCGACCCCAGGGCGTCCCGAACACGCGTTGAATGTCACACATTCCAAACCGTTGCGAATCCATACTTATTCCGCAGGAACCAGAAACCTTTTCAGATATTCATCGGATGAATGCAGCAGCCCTTCGGCTGCTCCTTCGAAGTAAATCTCGCCTTGCCGGAGAACCAACAAGTTCGTCGGAGGCAACTCCGCCCCGTGCCCGTTCCGTGCCGCCGCAACAACGTGCCCGCCAGCTTTATCGAACCGGAAATTGGCCATCCCGAACGCATCCTGCACGCGATGGGTCGCCATCATCGACGTTACGCCTTGCAAGTCGCGCCCGCGTAGGATCAGCGTGATGATCGTTTGCGACGTCACCGGATCGAGTCCGGCCGTCGGCGAGTCGTAAAACACCAGCGGCGGACTGTCCACCAGCGCCCGCGCAATCGAAACGCGACGCCGCATGCCGCCGGAAAGCTCCGCGGGAAATCGGTCGTATGTGTGCTCCAGCTCGACGAATCGCAGCACCTCGCGCACGCGCGCCTCGATTTTGTCTTCCGGCGCCTTTTCTTCATGAAGGCGGAACGCGACGTTTTCCGCTACGGTCATCGAATCAAACAGGGCGCCCTCCTGGAAGACGAAGCCGAGATTGCGCCGAAATTGCAGCAGCTCTTTTTCCGACATTCTCCCGATGTCGCGTCCCATCACTTCGATTCGACCGCTGCTTGCTTTCAGCAAACCTGCTGCGAGCTTCATGATCACGGTCTTGCCCGTACCGCTCACACCGAGCAGCACCGTTGTCTCGCCCGCACGAACATCGAAGGAAATCCCACGCAGGACTTCGCCTTCGTCGAACGCAATACGCACATCCTGGAAGGAAACGAGCGGACTGTCGGAGGTTGCTTTCGGGATGAACGAATGGGTTGCGCTCATAAGGCGCGGCCCCGAGGAACGTGGAACTCCCGGGCGAAGCGCGTGTTGCGGTTGGAACGTCGAACTGTGGCGCGCTTCAAGGGCACGAAACGCATGCTGCGATTATAAGTGCAAACGCCCTGCAGCGTTCCGATGATTCGGAACCTCAGCTTACGGCTCCGGCATTCGTGCAGCCTCCGACGCTTCGGCGGATCACAGGCCGAAGATGTAGAGGAAGAATCGCGTGAGGAACAGGTCCACAACGAGGATGCTGACGGAAGAAATAACCACGGCGGTCGTCGTCGCGCGGCCAACACCTTGCGTGCCCCCTCGCACGCGCAATCCCTGATAGCAACCTACCGTAGCGATAATCAGGCCAAAGACGAGTGGTTTCGCCATGCCCATCACCAGATCGCCTACGGCCAGGTTACT
>DASUJR010000403.1:0-3500 GCA_036279175.1 Candidatus Acidiferrales bacterium
GCCTGTGAAAGAGTGAGTGTCTTGGCGTTGTAATCGATAGCGGAAATCGTTGTGCCGGACGGAATGCCGGAACCGACGATCTCTTCTCCGACGGAGATTCCCGGCGAACTGGCCCATCCCGCCAGCCGGTCTAAGACCACGCTATCGCTGCCCGAAGTTTCGCTCCCGGTCTCTTGCTGCCAGTTCTGGTAAAGCTGGAAATGGTCAGCATCGACTACGTGAACGAAGTAGACATATCCCCATTCAATACCAGCAGGAACGCCGGGTAGATATACACCTGAGACGATTTCCTGGTCACTGAATACGACACCTTCTCCCTCGGTTAGCCCGTGATTGTCCAAAGTGATGGTATTGTTAGCCACGTTCGAGGGGTTATACGCGATGGCATCAGGAGAAAGCTGAGACCAACTGCGGTCGTCGCCAGTATAAAGCATTTTTCCAAAATCCTCGCAAACGCTTCCAGCCGGAATCTGAATGATGGTCCCGGAGGTCTTTTGGTGCGCGATCGCCGCGTTCATATCCGCTGACAGATTCGTGCAGCTTGTGCCATTCACGGTTACCGTCACCGTGCAATAGCCCGGCTGTCCCGTGCTCCAGCAGATTCCCTGAGTGGTGTTCGGGTAGCTGGTGTCGAAAGTCGCCGGGTGGATCGGCAGCGCCGGGTGAATCGCGGGAAGCGGAAGCGTGGTGAAATCAACTCCAACCGGATTCGAGCCGCCCGTGGTGGACCAAGTGGTACCTCCGTCGCTGCTGACTTCGGGGCAAAATTGGTATTTTGTGTTTGCCGCAAGACCGGAAATCGGCAATTGCAATCCGATCAATGAGTTTGCGCTGAGATTAGGAAAGCCGAAGAACTCTACAGTAGCCGCCGCATTGCCTTGATCGCAAGAGCCTTGCGCGGCGGGGATGTAGCGCATCCGAAAATCGTTGCCGGTCGCGCTGATATCGAATTGAACCGATACCGAGGAGTGCGAGCCGTACAGGAACGAAATATTGGAGACCACTGGAGGTGTGGCGAACAGCGGCAGTGCCGCCAGCAGGGAGACGAGAATACGCTTGGCTGTCACTTTCCGCATTTTGACATTGCCCAAAGCTGATTGAAGCCTGGTGCGAATTTTGTGACTGCGCCCGGCCGCCATTTCCCTTGCCGTTAAACTGGAGTCGAGTGGCTGCGAGCAGCACATCCAGCGCGAAGCGCATTCCGAAATGAAGTTTCCACCGCGCCCGTTTGCGCGCCGATACGGCGCCTGGATGGAGAACTGGGAAAATGCGCTCTGTTTCCGCGATACCAACCGCGTCGTCCGTGCTTTGGATTTTGGCCTGGATTGGACGCGAAACTGGCCCTGCTCGCGGGAGTTTCCGCGCAACGGTCTTGCTCCGATAGATTACGTCGCGGAGTTGAATCGCCGCGCGATTCAAGCCAGCGAAGAATTCTTCTCGTATCGCCGCCCGGCGGATTTCCAACTTCAGGAGGGATGGCTTACATTTCGGTCGCCGGTGGAATCTCCCTGCCCGGAGAACAATCTGGCTCGCGCGCTCTGGTTTCCCGCTCGCGATGATCACGGGAGGGCGGTGGTCGTTCTGCCGCACTGGAATTCTAAACTGCCGCAGCAAAACGCGCTTTGCTCGGGCCTTGCGCGCTTGGGCATCTCGGCGCTCCGCCTCAGCCTGCCCTATCACGATGCACGCACGCCGGCCGGCCTGAGCCGCGCCGATTACGCCGTATCCTCGAACATTTGCCGTACCATCGACGCGACGCGGCAGGCGGCTATCGACACGCGCTGCTGCTTCGATTGGCTCGAACAACAAGGCTACGAGCGCCTGGGCATCATCGGCACCAGCCTCGGCTCCTGTTATGCCTTCCTGGCCAGCGCACACGATATCCGTATCCGCGTCAATGTATTCAATCACTGTTCTACGTATTTCGCCGATCCTGTTTGGGAGGGATTATCGACGCAGCATATCCGGAGGAGCCTCGAAGGCATTCTCGATGTCGAGACGCTGCGCAAGCTCTGGCTGTGCATTAGCCCGCCCAGCTATTGGGATCTATTCACCAGCCGGCCGAAGCGCTCGAAGTTCATCTATACACGGTTCGACACAACGTTTCCGGTTCACGTATCGGAGGAAGTCATCGCAAGCGCCCGCCGCCTCGGATGGGATCACGACGTCAGCGTACTTCCCTGCGGCCATTACACGATGGGCGAGTTTCCGTTCAAGTATCTCGCCGGTTATCAAATCTGCTCGTTCTTGAAGCGCAATCTGTAGGCACATAATCCATGCCGGGCCGGATGCAATCGACAAAGACAAAGCCGTCGCGCTCAACGATTTCGCGGGTTATCACCGGAATAGAGTGGCTGAACTCGGGCGAATCGTAGACAAAAGTGTGAAACTCGCCGTTTTCGCCGCAGGGATCGATGTCCGCCGGCAATCGCTGCAAGAAAGCGGCATCGTAATCGGCGCCGGCGAAAGAACGGTCGAGTTTTTTCGGATCGACGCAGGTGAGCTTCGCCTTGAGGCCGACTTGCACCATCTCTCGGGCAAGTTCGCGGGTGGGTATGCGCCAGAGGGGAAATATCGGCTCGATGCCGGTGCTCGCAAGCTGGCGCTCGCGATAGGAGCGTATGTCTTCGAGAAAGAGATCGCCGAACGCGGTTGCCTGAATATTTTCGGCACGAGTGCGTTCGATGACGGCACGCATGCAGCTTTCGTATTGCTCGTTCGAGCAAGGCCACGGCAGATCCACTTCCCAGAGCGGAAGCCCGACGCAAGCCGCCTGCTCCCGCACCAGCGCGCGGCGCACGGCATGCATAGCAACGCGGTCGAATGCGCCATTGAACGTGGTCAGCAGCGCTGCGATTTCGATCTGCGGGTCGCGGCGAAGCGAGCGAAGCGCCCAGGCGCTATCTTTGCCGCTGCTCCAGGAAAGAAGAACCCGCTTCATCGCCATTTTCAGCCGTCGAAGCGTAGCAGCGCCGGATCGATTTCGAAAAGATGCGCTTCATACCAGGCGTAAAGTTCCGCGATGGCATCCTTCATTTCGCGGAACCGAAAGCCGCCCATTTCTTCGAGCATGCGCGAGTTGTCGCCGCTGTACTCGGGACCGAGCCCGTCGCGCTGGACATGGATCTGCGGATGTTTGCTCGAAATTTCCGCCACCATGCGCGCGAGCGAGAGCAGATCGTATGTTTCTGCGCGGCAGACGTTGTAGGTCTTGTATTTCAGGTCGTGATCGAGGAACCAGCGGATTAGTTTCGCGAGATCGTCTATATAAAGATAGTCGAAGCGGACGTTTTGGCGCATGCTGATCGTCATGCCATGCAGGACGCGGCAGATCGCGTTGGAGATAAACCGCACGTCCCATACTTCATATTTGCCGAACACGCCGAAGAGGCGGAGGTTGTAAACGTTGTTTGATGCTTCGGTGTATTTCGCCGCGATATATTTCGCGAAGGCGTAGTCGTCTGCCGGGACATGCGTGTCGAAGAATGATTCGGGCATAC
>DASUJR010000404.1:0-3746 GCA_036279175.1 Candidatus Acidiferrales bacterium
GATTCAATTTCTCCGTTGGTTTCGCCGCGGCATGCCGCGCCACTCTGCAAGTGGTAATGAAATTAAACGCAATCGGCGCGCCCGGGTAGTTCCAGTTGCCAGGATTCGGTTGGGCCAGCAGCCGCATGCGGCAGCGGGGGAGTGGGACTGGACGA
The DNA here is from genome assembly GCA_036279175.1 of Candidatus Acidiferrales bacterium. Classification (GTDB taxonomy): domain Bacteria; phylum Acidobacteriota; class Terriglobia; order Acidiferrales; family UBA7541; genus Palsa-295. Next base: position 156 of record DASUJR010000404.1, read on the forward strand.
AATCAGTGAGCGGCAGTTTCAGCAGCGCGGGAAGGAACACGGTCCTCAAGCTCGCGCATCACGGCACCGAGTTCACGTATCCCGGCATCGATCGTGTCCGCGTCTATCGAAGAGAAGCCGAGTCGCATGTGGTTGCGCGGCGGGTCGTCGGACATGAAGAACACGTCGCCGGGCTCGATCAGGACGCCGCGTTGCGTCGCGGCAACGGCGAGCGTCTGCGTGTCCAGCCACGGCGGTCCGCTGACCCAGCACGAAGCGCCGCCGGAAGCCGGCACTACCTCTGTATCAGGCAGATGATTGTGAACGGCCGCGCACAGCGCCTGCGCACGTTCGCGGTACGCGACCGCCTGGCGCCGCAGCAGCGCATCATGATGTCCGAGCGCCAGAAAATTTGCGAACGAGCGCTGGATGAAGGCGGACGGATGCCGCAGCATCAGCCGGCGCAACGCGCGCGCTTCGCGAACCAATTCCCGCGGCCCGACGATATAGCCCAGCCGCAGGCCGGGCGCGAAGGTCTTGGACAGACTGCCGATATAAATCACGCGATCGCTGCGATCGAGGCTCTTCAGCGCAGCGGTGGGGTTCGCGGCGAAGCTGTTCTCACTCTCGTAATCATCTTCGATGACGACGAAATCCGCTTCTTCGGCCAGCTGCAGCAGCGCTTCGCGGCGCTCGAGCGGCATCGTGATCGTGGTCGGACACTGGTGGCTGGGCGTCACCATCACGTAATCGCACTGTCGCAGCGAATCGGTCAGCATCAGCCCGCCACCGTCAACCCGGATGCCGCGCAGATGCGGCGTGCGGCAGGCGAAAATGTTGCGCGCGTCCGGATAGCCGGGATCCTCGATGCCGATGCTGGAATCCGCGGTCAGCAGCAGGTCGGCCAGCAGGTAGAGCGCCTGCTGTGCGCCGACCGTTACGATGATTTCGTCGGCGGCGGCCCATACGCCGCGCCGTGGCAGCACGCGGGTGCGTATCTGCTCGATCAATGATGAATCGTCGTTGGCAATGAGGTCGGACGCCCAGCCGCTGATGCCGATCACGCCAAGTGCTTTCACGCAGCATTCGCGCCAGTCCGGAACCGGGAAATGCGCGGGATCGAACTGCCCGTAAATGAACGGATACGGATATTTCTGCCAGTCCGGCGGCTTGATGATATTGCGTTGCGACGACGGCCGGAAACGAAAGCGCCGGTTCCAGTCCGGCATCAGCGCTTCATTCGCGATGTCGCGCGGCCGGCGTGCAACGTTTTCGCCCAGAATTTCCGGATTGACGAAGTGGCCGCTGCGTTCGCGCGACAGCAGATAACCTTCGTCGGCAAGCTGCTGATAAGCGAGCACCACGGTGTTGCGCGCGACACCGAGTTGTTCGGCCAGCTCGCGGCTCGATGGGATTGGGATATCGACCGGAAGCTGGCCGTCCAGAATCGTCGATACCAGCATTTCGCGAATCTGGCTCTGCAGGCTCATGCCGTTACCGGCCGACAACTGAAAAAGCCGTTTCCACATGATCGTCTTGAGCCTTGCAGCCATGCCGGTCCTCCTCCGCGCGCAGCACTATTGTGCTCCAATGTTACTTTACGGAGAAACGGGCGTAAAAGAATCTGCAAATGGCTCCCGGATTAACCTGACCTGAAAGGTTCCCCGGCCTTGTCGGGGGATACTTGCCTGTTGCCGGGCCGCTGTAGATCAGCGGCCCTCTTGTTATTTAATCTTGGCAAGGAAACTACGGATCTCCTCCGCAATCTCTTGCGCGTGCGTCTCCAGGGCGAAATGGCCGGTGTCGAAAAAGCGAATCAATGCTCCGGGAATATCCCTCGCAAATGCTTCCGCACCGGGCGGGAGAAAGAACGGATCGTTCTTGCCCCATACAGCAAGGAGTGGCGGCTTTCGGGTGCGAAAGTAATTCTGAAATTCCGGATAGAGGGCTACATTGCTCTTATAGTCACCGATGAGATCGAGCTGCACCTCGTCAGCCCCGACGCGACCAAGATAATAATTGTCGAGAGAATAACCATCCGGCGACACGCGTTCCTTGTATTCTTCGGGCACACCATGCAGGTACTGCCAGACGGTTGTTTCGGGCGAAAGAAATCCGCGAAGCGCCGTTCTGTTCTTTTCGGACGGGTCCGACCAATAGGCCCGGATAGGATTCCATCCGTCGCTCAGTCCTTCGTCATAGGCATTACCATTTTGCGAAATGATGGCGGTGATCCGTTCCGGATGACGCATGGCCAGGCGGAAGCCGGTCGGAGCGCCATAGTCAAACACGTAAACCGCGAAGCGGTCGATACCGAGTACCTCGGTGAACCGCTCGATCACAAAAGCGAGCTTGTCGAACGTGTAACCGAAATCTTCATGGGGCGGCATGTCCGACTGGCCGAAGCCCGGCAGGTCCGGGGCCACGATATGGAGCCGGTCTGAAAGAAGCGGGATCAGATCACGGAACATGTGCCCCGAAGTGGGGAACCCATGGAGCAGCAGTAAAGTCGGTGCTGCCTTCGGCCCGGCCTCTCGATAGGCAACCTTAAATCCATCGACATCGATCTTGTGAAATCTTGCATGTCCCATGGTTTGTCTCCATTGCGCTGGATGAATAACGGCTTTTGTCCGGTCAGCTCGAAAAGGTTGTTCTCGCTATAGTAACTTTTGATGATCGCGCGAAAGTCTCCGGAAAGCCGACGGCTCGGATATTTCAACTCATGTCGTGAGTGCGGCATCCAGAAGGGCCAGGGCAGGTGCGACCGCTCCTTCCAGAAGTTTACGCTCCGGCCTGACCCGCGCGAGAACACGCACTCCCATCAGCACTCCGAGAAGATGCCTGGCGAGGATTTCCGGGGGCGCGGATTCCGTGATGCTTCCGTTCGCCTGGCCTGCCCTCAGGCGTTCGAGGAAGAAACCTTCGATCTGGCTCAGGACTCCAGCGACGATCTTTTTAAACCCGGGGTCGTGCGGAGCCACTTCAAGCGCAGCGTTCACCAACATGCAACCCTTGTGCTGACGATCATTCAACGACCGCTCCAATATGTCAGCGAAGAACGCACCGATCGCCTCACGAGGCGGCAAATTTTCACAATGCCGAATTCGCTCCGCGACGCTCCGATCGACATAGTGATCGAGCGCTCTTTGATACAGCGCACGCTTGTCGCCGAATGCGTTATAGAGACTTGCTCCGGTCAGCCCCGTCTCATCGATAAGGTCCCGCATCGACGTGGCCTCATAACCGTGGTTCCAGAAGCATTGCACGGCCTTGTCGAGCACTGCTTCTTCATCGAATTCCCGCGGCCGTGCCACCCGTTACCTCCTGGATAGTCTCAAGCATTTCCACTTGCGTGGCATTATACCTAATTCTAGAACGATCGTGCTAAAATCGCGAAGTGGCCGTCACGACGGATCCATGCAGCGACCTTCGCGCTGCGTACAACGAACCTGCGGACGCAGTTGCTCCGCGACCACAGTTAAAAAGGAACATCGATGATCCGCTTCTATTTCCATCCCACGCCAAATCCGGCCAAGGTCGCTCTCTTCTTGGAGGAATCCGGACTGCCCTACGAAACGATACCCGTCGATACGAGGAAGGGAGAGCAGCACG
>DASUJR010000405.1:0-8824 GCA_036279175.1 Candidatus Acidiferrales bacterium
TACTACCACGGCCAAGGCATCCCGCAGGATTACGCTCAGGCTTATTTCTGGCTAGCTCTGGCCGCATCGGGCAAGGTCGAAGGGGTCAAGCGCGAAGATATTGTCGCTTTGCGAGACGCCGCTGCATCTCACCTGACGCCGACAGAACTATCTCAGGTCCAAGAACGCGTGCGGAAATGGGTTGAAGACCATCCGCCCAAAGCGCCGTAGGTAGCGTTTTCACACCTGCTCCAACCTTCCCAACGTCTTCTGGCTATGATCCACCGGCCTGCAAAGCTACTGGATTCGCAACTGAGCGTTTGCATTTGACGGGCGAGATGGTCCTGCGGAACCCGGTAATGGCTTTGGCCCGCTGTTAGGCGGGCGGAGCGGATGAATCATCCGCGCCGATGGAGTTGAGGATCTTGGTTGCAGTTCGCTGGACGTATTCGGGTCTTTCGCTGAGGAGCTTCTCATCGCCACCGTACAAGCCGATGTAGTGCAGCGGCTGAATACCGTCCCCCGCGGCTAAAGCCGCATGTTATTTCGTGGCTCGTTCGCGGCGCAGAAAGCGCGCCGCGCCCCCGCATAAATGCGGGGGCTCCCACCGAAAAACAACAATGCGACGAATCTCTGTCGCGGGACGGCAGACTCCAGAAGCTGCGCAGCTGGTGGCCGGCGCCATCGTGACTGATTTGCTTCCATTCCCCTACTCAGCGAAAATAGCAATTATCCGCTGAACCGCGATTGCGGACCCAAGGCACCACCGTTCCCATAATCTGGGATCGGTGAGGCTGACTCCATGCAACTTGATCTTGCACCTGCCGCGCCTGCTTCTTTGGATTGGGCGCATCCGCTTGTCCGCGGGTGGTTTGTAAACCGATTCGGTACGCCAACTGAACCACAGGAGCAGGGCTGGCCGCACATTCTCGCCGGTTCGACGACACTCATCTGCGCGCCGACCGGGTCCGGCAAAACACTCGCTGCGTTTCTTGCGTGCATCGACCGGCTTGTTCGAAAAGCGCTCGTGGGCGAACTGCGCGACGAGACGGAAGTTCTCTACATTTCTCCGCTGAAGGCACTGAGCAACGATATCCGCCGCAACCTGGAAGTTCCTCTGTCGGAAATTCTAGCGCTCGCGGGTGAGCGCGGCCTGCTGATGCCCGAAATTCGCGCGGCCGTGCGCACGGGCGACACGCTGATGCACGAACGCCGCGCGATGCTCGACCGGCCTCCGCACATCCTGGTCACCACGCCTGAATCTGCGTTCATTTTGCTTACGGCAGGGAAGAGCCGCGAGATTCTGCGCAATGTGAAGACGGTGATCGTGGACGAAATTCACGCGGTCGCAGATGACGCGCGCGGCGCGCACCTGGCATTGTCACTTGAACGGCTGGACGCGCTGACCGGCACACCGCCCGTTCGCATTGGGCTTTCGGCAACGCAAAAGCCGATTGAAGTGATCGGCCAATTCCTTTCGGGCAATGAACGGCGCAAGCCGGTGATCGTGGAAATTGAAAACCGGCGTCAGCTTGATCTGGCGATCGAGGTGCCGTCGAGCGAGCTCGGGCCTGTTGCCAGCAACGAGATGTGGGACGAGATTTACAAGCGATTGGGCGAGCTTGTAAGCCAGCACCGGTCGACGCTGATCTTCGTGAATACTCGCCGCCTGGCCGAGCGCGTGGGCCATCATCTGGCGGAATTGCTCGGTGAAGGCGTGGTTGCGTCGCACCACGGAAGCCTTTCACGGCAGCGGCGCTTCGCGGTGGAAGCGAAGCTGAAGGCCGGCGAGTTGCGGGCGCTGGTGGCGACGGCGTCGCTCGAACTCGGTATCGACATTGGCAGCATCGACCTGGTCTGCCAGATCGGCTCGCCGCGATCGATTGCGGTAGCGCTGCAAAGAATCGGACGTGCAGGGCATTGGCGCGGCGCGACACCGAAAGGAAGAATCTTCGCGACCACGCGGGACGAACTGCTCGAATGCGCTTCGTTGGTGTGGGCGATTCGCGATCGCGACCTCGATCAGATTCAGGTGCCGGATGCGCCGCTCGATGTATTGGCGCAGCAGATTGTGGCTGCCTGCGCCGCGGAGGAATGGAGAGAGGAAGACCTGTTTGCGCTCGTGCGGCGCGCCTATCCATACCGAGATCTCTCGAAGGAAGCGTTCGAATCGATCATCGAAATTCTGTCGGAGGGAATCGCTGCGCGGCGCTGGCGCTACGCGGCTTATCTGCATCGCGATCGGGTGAATGGAATTCTTCGCGGGCGTCGCGGAAGCCGGCTGGCGGCGATCACGAGCGGCGGCGCGATTCCGGACAACTCGCTCTATAGCGTCATTCTGGAGCCCGAACATACGATCGTCGGCACGATCGATGAGGATTTCGCAGTCGAAAGCCTTCGCGGCGATATTTTCCTGCTCGGAAACACGTCGTGGCGAATTCGCAGCGTGCGGGGCGGGGCCGTACAGGTGGAGGACGCGAAGGGCGCGGCGCCGAACGTCCCATTCTGGCGGGGCGAGGCGCCGGCGCGGACGGCCGAGCTGTCGCAACGCGTGGCACAACTGCGCGAGAAAATCGATTCATTCCTGCCGCGGTCAGGCGCTGGAGCAGTCCGCGAACACACTGTGGAAGTGAACAGCGCGGTGGAATGGCTCAAGCGTGAATGCGGGCTGGACGATGCGGGTGCGGAGCAAGCGATCGAGCACGTTCTGGCGGGCCGTGCCGTGCTGGGTGTAGTTCCGTCGCAGCAAACGATCGTCGCTGAGCGGTTCTTCCACGAAGGCGGCGGAATGCAGCTTGTGATTCACGCGCCATTCGGCGGGCGAGTGAACAAGGCCTGGGGACTCGCACTGCGCAAACGGTTCTGCCGTTCGTTCAATTTTGAGCTGCAAGCCGCGGCGACTGACGACGGCTTGAACATTTCGCTCAGCGATCAGCATAGCTTTCCGCTGGCGGATGTTTTTCACTTTTTGCACCCCGAATCCGTTCGCGAAGTTCTGGAACAGGCCGTTCTGGCATCGCCCATCTTCACGACGCGCTGGCGATGGGTGGCGGGTCGCGCACTGGCGCTCCTGCGCTTTCAGCATGGCAAGAAAGTGCCGCCGCAGATCCAGCGGATGCGTTCTGACGATTTGCTGGCCGCCGTCTTTCCCGAGGCGCTTGCGTGCCAGGAAAACATCGTTGGCGACATCAAGATTCCCGATCATCCGCTGGTCGGCGAGGCGATGAAGGCGACTCTGACCGAGGCGATGGACATCGACGGCCTGGCGAATTTGCTGCGAGCGATTGGTTCGGGACAGATCCGTTGCGTTGCCGTGGACACACCAGTGCCTTCGCAGTTTGCGCACGAGATTTTGAACGCGAACCCGTATGCCTATCTTGACGACGCGCCGCTGGAAGAGCGCCGGGCTCGTGCAGTGGAAATGCGGCGAATGTTGCCTGAAGCCGTGCTTTCCGAAGTGGGAAGGCTCGATCCAGCCGCGATTCGGGAAGTGGTGGAAGAAGCGTGGCCGGACGTTCGCGACAACGAAGAACTGCATGATTCGCTGCTTACGCTGGTCGCTTTGCCCGAAGGCTTCGAACGGCTTCCGTCGAGGCTGAATCACGTTTCGGGATCGGTTGCGAAATGGCGCGAATTCTTTACTGAATTGCAGCACGCGCACAGGACGAGCGAAGCGGTCGCGAATGGCCGCCGATACTGGGTGGCCGCGGAGCGGGCGAAGAGTTTTTCCGCAATTTTCCCAGACGCGCGATTCGATGCGGCGTTGCCGGACATAGAGGCAGATATTTCGCGCGACGACGCCCTGCGGAATTTGATGACTGGTTGGCTGTCGGATATCGGGCCGTGCTCGGCAAGCGAGTTGACGGCGATCCTGGGAATTCCGCGAGCCGAGATCGAGAAAGGGCTGTTGCGGCTTGAGGTTTCCGGCACGATTCTGCAGGGCCGGTTCACGGACGATTCGCAGGGCGAAACAGAATGGTGCGATCGCCGGCTGCTTGCGCGCATTCACAGGCTTACGGTCGGCAGATTGCGCAGCGAAATTGAACCCGCAAACGCGGCGCAATTCATGCGCTGGCTGCTTCGATGGCAGCACGTCGCGCCGGGAACGCAGGGGTTTGGCGAACGGGGCACGCTGGAAGCGCTGCGCCAACTGCAGGGTTTCGAAGCGCCGTCGAACGCGTGGGAGCGCCATCTGCTGCGCACTCGCATCGCAAACTACGATCCGAAGGTTCTCGACCGGCTGTGCCTTACCGGTGCGGTTGGCTGGGGCCGGCTGTCGCCGCATCCGGCAATTTTGCGCAACGGACCTGAAGGTGGACGGCGTGCGGTGCCGACCAGCGCCGCTCCGATCACGTTTTTCGTGCGCGAGGATGCGGATTGGCTGGGGGCGCAGCACGCGGCGGCGGGTGAAAACAACGGCGCGGGCTTGAGCGCGAATGCGCGCGAGGTGCTGACGTTTCTGGGCCAGCGCGGCGCGTCGTTTTTCGTCGATATCGTTCGCGGGACGCGCAAACTGAAGTCCGAAGTGGAGACTGCGCTATGGGAACTTGTCGCCGTGGGGATGATCACCGCCGATGATTTCGACAATCTGCGCGCGCTGATCGATCCGCGCAGGCGCGCCGGACGAGGGACGGGCCGGATTGCGCGTCCGCGTCACAGTGGCGGGCGCTGGTGCGTTTTACAGGCAGACGAAACAGCGGACCGTGCCAAGTCGGTCGAAGCAGTGTGCGGGATGTTGCTGCGGAGATATGGCGTGGTGTTTCGCGAGTTGATGGAACGAGAGAGCATCGTACCGAAATGGCGCGAAGTGCTGATCGCGTTACGACGCCTGGAGGATCGGGGTGAAATTCGGGGCGGGCGATTCGTCAGCGGCTTCCTGGGCGAGCAATTCGCGCTGCCGGTTGCGGTGGAATCGCTGCGGGCGATGCGCAGCCAGCAACCAACCGGAGAGATTGTCACGATCGCCGCAGCGGACCCGCTGAATCTGAGCGGCATTCTGGTTCCGGGTGAACGGATCGCAGCGAATTCCGGAAAACGGATGACGCTGCGCGACGGAATGTTAGTTAGTGACGGGTCGGCAAGCGCCTTCACCGCCGCAACCGCCTCTGCGGATTAGTGTTCCTGTGCTTATCGGCTAGAAGTGAGCCGGAAAACTATCGATACGTACTGCTGAGTCTCGATCGGTTGACCCGCAAGGAACGACTCCCCATAGCGCCAGTCGCGAATGGCAGAAACAGCAGCATGCGCAAGGATCGGAGGTCCGCCAAGAACGCGCACGCTGCGGATTGTGCCGTCCATGGCGATCGTAACGTCGAGCTTGACCGTTCCCTGAACGCCTTCGCGAGCGGCCTCAATTGGATACGCGGGAGAATAGCTGGAAAGCAGTCGGCCGACGCCGAGATTGCCGGGCAAATACTGCCGCGCCCACTCGAGATTTATTGGCACCCATATCGCATGGAGTTGTGAGTTGGCTGCGACGGAGCCGCTTGGGACGCCGGCGAGGGGCATGCTTGGCGGAACGGGCGAACTGGGATAGCCGGACATCTCGACGATGAAAGCTTGCGGCTGCGTTGTCGCGTTTTGCGCTGGCTTCTCGGCCGGCGCGACGGCCGCGGAATTCGCATAGGGGTTCTGGAATTGATTGCTCTGAGCCGACCTTCGGTTCTGTGCGCCGCTCGTGGAACTTGGCGCGGAGTCCGATGATGAGGGCGGAGTGGTTTGTGCGCGCCAGGCTTGCAGCGCTTCGGAGTCCGGTCGCGGTTGTCGCGCGGGCGTTTGATTTTGGGCATTACCCGTTTGTGCGTTCGGCTGCGCAGCGTGCAATGGCGCCTGGTTATTTGTACTCGCGGGGGATCGAGAGCCAGCGTATTGCTTGTTGGTTGAGCGCGCACCGTTCTCGCGCGCACCGCTCTCGATAGATCGCGTGGGAACCTCTCGCGTGGGAACCTCGCGACCATAGGCGGGAGCAGGCTGAGTTCGTACGGTCTGAGGCCGGTCAGATTGACGCTGCGACTGGGGTGCAATCGCGTTGCCCGGCTGGTTCGGTGTGCTCGTTGTTGCGGCCGGATTTGATTCCGATCCATCGGAACGGCTGGAGTCAGCGTTTGGCGGGGGCGACTGCGTCGACGGAGCATTCGCGTCATTGTCAGTCGGCTGGGACGCCTGAGCCGCAGCTGGCGAGGCATCGCTCGGCGAGGTCGACGGGACGTCTGCCGCGCTGTTTTGCGTTGCCGGGGGCGCTTGCGATTGACCGGCAGGAGGAAGCGGTGCCGTCGTAGCCGGCAATGCGGCATTTGCATTCGGGGACGTATTGCTCGCTTGCTGTGTTTGGGTCGTGTTTGGTGAGGGAGCATGCTTCAGCTTGAACGACGCGGCTGTGCCGGCGATCCATGCTTCGATGCCCGCGGTGTCGATCAGACCCGGATCCAGGGTCGTGATGCCAACCAGAGCGACAGCGAAGAGCAAGATGATGACGAGCGCATACGGCCAACGAGGGTGCTTATCGGCTGATTCAATTCTTGAAGCTGGAACTGTGGGACGGCGATTCCATGAGGCATTTCCGAAGATTTGTTCCGGTTGCCGATTGGGAGCCGGCCGCTGGATCGACGCGCGGGTTTCGGATGCTTTGGGCTCAGGACGCCAGCGGTCGGGCAATCGACGCGGCGCCGCAGGGAACGCGATGGGTGCAGGCGGTTCGGCGACCCTGGGAGCGTCAGCAAGCGAAGGGGCGGCGTTCTCGATCGCCGGTTGCATTGCAGGCGGATCGATTGTCGAGAGTTCCGGGGCGGTCATCGGGACCGGAACTTCCATAACTTCGTCGCCGGATTCCGATGGATACTTCTGGAAAGCTGTGGCCTGCGGCACGGGCTTAACGTAGTCCGAGAGAGTACGCTGGTGAATCTCCTCAGATTCGCTCTGCTGATTCTCTTCCGCCGCGATCCACTTACGGATCACGTCCCGTGTTTGCTCGGAGATCGCGTCGAATTCGATTCCGAGTTCCTTTTTGGATTTGATCTGCCAAACCACTTTGCCGGATGTCTGGATCAGCGCTTCCGTATGGGGAAGGCGGAAATGCATTCGCGGCAGATAATTCGCGGAGAGATTTTGCACGGCCTGGATGGCCATGCCAGTCTCGCTGATATTCAGGATCAATCCCGCATTTTCCTGACCTAGCTCGATGTAGGCGAGCGAGTGCACCTTTACGCGCGGATGCGCTCGCGTTTCGGCGAGTCCGGGAGCTTGTTCGTCGCGTTCTGTATCGCGTGGCATCATGTGCGTTCGCGGGCTGGGCGGGCGCACTGCGAAGGACGAACTCATCCTATTTTATCGCTTGCGGGGGCCGCATTCAACAGCGATGCGAAATGGATCGGAGGGTACTGGCTCAGCCTGAATTTTAACTGCTTTTTCCATGTCAGGGTGTGAATCATCAAACGCTGAAACCCTGTATCCTGTAGTTGAAGAGCACATGGAGGTGAAGAATGGCGCTGGCGAGGCGTCCGCTGGGGGCGAGCGGGCTGGAGATTTCAACGATTGGATTTGGTTCGTGGGCAGTTGGCGGGGGCGGGTGGGTGTTCGGCTGGGGGCCGCAGGACGACCGGCAGTCGATCGACACGATGCGCCACGCGATCGAAATGGGAATCAATTGGATCGATACGGCCGCGGTTTATGGGCTGGGGCATTCGGAAGAAGTGATTCGACGGCTGCTGCACGAACTGCACCCGGGCGAGTTGCCCTACATCTTTACGAAGTGCGGCGTGGTGTGGAACGAGAAGGAGCCCATGGCGCAGCCGGCGCGGACGTTGCTGCCGGAGTCGATCCGGCGTGAGTGCGAGGCGTCGCTGAAGCGGTTGGGAATCGAGCGCATCGATTTGTACCAATTCCACTGGCCGGACGAGAGTGGGACGGCGGTGGAGGATTCGTGGAACGCCATGCTAAAGCTGATCGAAGAAGGGAAGGTGCGCGCGGCGGGCGTATCGAACTTCAATGTGAGCCTGCTGGATCGCTGCGAGAAGATCCGGCACGTCGATTCGCTGCAACCGCCATTTTCGATGATTAATCGGAGCGCGGCCGCGAAGGAAATTCCCTGGTGCGCGGCGCACAACACGGGAGTGATCTGCTACAGCCCGCTGCAATCGGGGCTTCTGACCGACACCTTTACCGAATCGCGAGTGGGTTCGCTGGCGACGGACGACTGGCGTCGCCGCGGCGCGGAATTTCAGCAGCCGAACCTTGGACGCAACCTTGCCTTACGCAATTCGCTGCGGGATATGGCGGACGAATATGGGACAACGGTCGCGGCGATTGCGATCGCGTGGTTGCTTGCGTGGCCCGGAGTTACAGGGGCAATTGTCGGCGCGCGCAGCCCGGAGCAAATCGACGCATGGATCGGAGCCGCCTCGCTGGAACTGAAGCCTGCGGATATGGACGCAATCGCGGATGCGATCGGCGAGACTGGCGCAGGCAGCGGGCCAATGAATCCGAGAGGGGTGCGAGTTCCACCGACGCAAGAATCGAGAGGACAAGGGGCGTGAGACGTTTGCGCCATTCGAGCGCCGATCTGCCCCAGGTTCGCGGTGCGAAAGCGTTCACATTGGCGGCGGTACGGCGGGACTCCGCAGTTGCCACCCACATGGACCGCGGTCTAGTGCTGTGCGGCCGCGACTGGTTGCGCGAAGGTGATGAAATGGCCGCCAGGGTCCTGCACCGCAAATTCGCGCATGCCGTAGAACGCGGTTCTTTCGGGCATCACGTTTTTCGCATCTTTCAGTGCGGACAAAACTGAATCCAGATTGTCCACTTCGATGTAGAGATACGTGGGGCCTTTTCGCGCCGACTCGCCCATTTC
>DASUJR010000406.1:0-5120 GCA_036279175.1 Candidatus Acidiferrales bacterium
CCGATGTCGAAGAAGCCAGTGAGGCTGATGGACGGCAAGTCAGCACTCCCCGGGAACTGCGGCGTGATACCAGTGAACCCGGCGGCCGACGGTTGAATATTGTTCACGGGGTTGACGGCCTGGTAATGGAACCGCTGCCAGCCGACCAGGAACTGGTTTACCATCCGCGGATTGATAATGTGTGTTTCTCGCAGCGTGTAGCGGTAGAAATTCTCATGATCGGTCTCTGGAAAGCCCGGTAAAGTGGCGCCGTCGAACGGCAATCCGACCGCGCTGTTCTGCGGTTGCACGAAGAAGAAGAAGTCGGCTGTATCGCTGGAACCGAGGTGGTAATCGAGCGTACCCAGATATTGATCCGCTCTCAGGTTGGTGTTGTTCGAGAAAGCGTACGTGCCTTCCGCTACGTTATTCGGCAGCGGAACGTATTTGTTCATCAACGCGGCCGAGATTGGATTGAAGTCTTGTGTCGGGATGACGCCTGTGCTGAAGAGCGAAGAGTACGGAGTGCCGGCCGGGCACATGGCTCCGCCGGCGGGGCAAGTTGAGGCTGCATCGCCATAAAGTGGGAATGGAGAAACGTTGCTGCCCGCCAAATCTCCCACCGAACTGCTCCAATCGCCGCCACGCTCCGCACTGCTGAACACTGTCGTATTGGCGGATCCGCCGACCAACTGCTTCACACCCTGGTAGCCGAAGAGAAAGAAGAGCTTGTTGTGAATCACCGGCCCGCCAAACGTACCGCCGAACTGATGCTGGTGGTACGGCGTCGTCTTGGGCTGGAAGTAGCTGCGGGCGTTGAAGCCGGTCGAACGATAGTAGTCGTAGGCGCTGCCATGCCAATCGTTCGTGCCCGTCTTCATGACAACGTTTTCGGTCGCTCCAGAATTGCGTCCATATTCGGGGTTAGCGGAGCTATCCACCACCTTGACTTCCTGGATCGCATCCGCATTCAGCGGGTCAGCGCCACCGCCTTCGGGCGTGTTCAACGGCAGGTCGAGGGCATCCATACCGTTAATAGTGAAGTCATTTGATTGCGAACGGCTGCCGTTCGTTGCGTAGGTGCCGAACCGATCGGAAGAGGCGACAACGCCCGACAGCGTCTGCTGCAATCCCAACCAGTTGCGGTTCAGCAGAGGGAAGTTGGTAAGGGCAGTGCCGGCGACCTCGCCGCCCAACTGCATCGTCGTCTTATCGATCTGGACAGGCGTGGCACTGACTTCGACCGTTTCCGACATGGTTCCCACTTCGAGCTTGGCGCTGACCAGATAGGTAGCGTCGGCTTGGACTACGATGCCGTTCTGGGTGAAGGTTTTGAAGCCGCTCTTGCTGACACCGAGGTTGTAGGTACCCGGAGGGACAAACGTCACCTCGAATGCACCGTTCGCCGACGTGGTCGCCGTTCGGGTTGCGCCCTTGGCGACATCGGTGATTGTCACGGACGCGTCCGCGATCGCCGCTCCACTCGCGTCAGCGACGGTGCCCCGAATATTTCCGGTCGCCCCCTGAGCGTGGAGAGTGGCGGGAACAAAACAGAAACAAACCATCGCGGCCAAGGCCGTCAGCACGAACGCGAACCGCGATCCAAAATCCTTCCAGGTCATACTCCCTCCTTGCGAAGAATTCTCACAAAAAAATAGAGACGGGACTAAGTCCAAGCAAGCGCGCGGAAATGTGCCGCCTGCCGCCAGATAGCACATGCAAAACAAGCAGCCGCCTGCCTATGTTTTTAGTCAAACTTCGGAATTGTTCTGTAATGCCAGCGAGGCCAAGATTGGGTCTGAGTTAGAAACTAGCGAATCAGCGCACCACAAGCGGCTGACGTAACCCAGTGCCCTTCAGACGAACGCACTCGGCCCGCACACCCGCAACACTAATAGCACCTTTGTTTCCACACCGCTACAATATTTCTCCCCGAATTATCAACAACTTCGCCAAAGCCCGTAGGGAGAGACATCTATTTAAATACGTGTTTTTGTATAAATATATGGATATCGGGGAGAGCCCAACAGGCGATGGCCACATTCACACAGTGTCCTAACGTGAAACCGGCCGGCATTTTTCTCCGTGAATGCAAGCAGGACTACGAAGCGAACGTTGGACTATGAAGCGAACGTAGCGACGTCGGCCCGGATCCCAATGGAACGAAGAACCAGATCGGCAAGCGCGCGAATCAGCAGAGGCGAGTCGTTCAGCGCGGGAATCATGTGGAAATCCGTGATGCCGCACGATTTGGCGTGCGCGCGAGCTTCGATATTGATCTCGTAGAGCGTCTCGATGTGCTCGGTAAGGAAAGAAATGGGAATCACAAGTAGCCGCGCCCGGTTTCGGCCAAGATTGTCGATCGTATCGAGCAGCGAAGGCTCCAGCCATTTCTGCGGCCCCACTCGGCTCTGGTAGCACAACACGTGTGGATTCGGCCAAGCGCCAAGCTCGCGGACCAGTTTGACCGTAGCCTCAACCTGCTCCGGGTACGGATCTCCCTGTCGCACGAGCGAAACGGGCAGGCCGTGCGCACTGAAAACGAGATGGACCCGGTCACGATCCGGCAGCGTTGCGAGCACGCCCTCAATACGCTCCACAACAGCAGCAACATAATCGGGATGATCGAAGAAGTGGTCGATCAAATGGAGCGGAAATTCCCTGTTCGATGCCTTGTCCCGTACAGCTGAATTTCGACTCCCTGCCAATGGCGCCGAGGCATACGGCGACAGCCGGTTCCACTCCTTCAGACTGCTGCGCGTCGTTGCGAGAGAATAGTGGGGATAGAGAGGAAGAAGCACAAGCTCGTCGAAATCTTCATCGTCAAGCTGAGTCAGCGCATCCTGCGTATTGGGATGCCAATACCGCATTGCCACCACCACGCGCGCATCGATGTGAGGGCGTAGCGCCGCATTGAGCGCATCCGCCTGATCCTGCGTCAGCCGGCGAATCGGCGAAGCGCCGCCGATTTCCGCATAATGATGGCGGACTGTCTTGGCGCGTGTGTGCGAAATGAGTCGGGCAAGCGTTCTCCGCGCGAGAAACGCGCCTGGGAAATTGATGATGTCCGGATCGCAGAACAGATTGTAGAGAAACGGCTCGACGGCCTCCTGGGTGTCGGGGCCGCCCAACTGGAAAAGAACAACAGCGATTCGCTTCGGGCGAGACATCGGTTCCTGGCTCTGCGGTACGTCTGATCAAAGGTTACTCCAGCGCGAGAAAAATTCCAATCACAGAGCGCAACTGCGCGCGTGGCGAATTCTCCAGATGGCCTTACCGACACAGCACACGTGCTCACGAGGCGGCCGTGTGCGAGCCAACACCCGCTATGATCAATCATTCCTCTGCCGGGAGATTATTCATGAGACTTCTCGCTGCCATCGCGCTCGCATGTTTGTTCACAGCGCCCGCCAACGCACAAAACCAGTCCATGCCAACGGCAACGCCACCCGCGCACGCAACCGCTGCGCCCGCAATCGATCCGGCCAAAGAAGCCGACATACGGCGGCTCCTCGACCTGGCGGGAACAACCACGCTGGTGAATCAAATGATGGATCGCACCGTGCAGAGCCTCAAACCCGTTATGACGAACGCGCTTCCGCCCGGAGACTACCGCACACAACTGATCGACCTTTTCTTTGAGAAATTCCGTTCGAAATTCAGCACGAAGGCCCTCTTGGATTCCGCCGTCGCGCGATACAACGAGAATTTTTCAGACGAGGAAATCAAGGGCCTGATCGAGTTCTATCAAAGTCCGCTGGGCCGTAAGGTGACCACCGTGCTCCCGTCGATGATGGCGGAACTGCAGGGAGATGGACAAAAGATGGGCCAGGAAATTGGCCGCGAGTCGATGATCGAGGTTTTGCAGGAGCACCCGGACCTGGCGCAGGCACTGCACGAAGCCGCAGCCCGCCAGGGCGGCGGATCAAGCCAGTAGCGACCGCCCGCTATCGACGTTGAAGCTGCTGTTTCAAATCAGCGAGCTCTTTGCGCACTCGCGACAATCGGCGCCCAATCGACACTTCGTAGCCGAAAAACACGATCCAGACTGCGATCCACGCCGCAAACAGATAGTCGAAGTTGTTCGTCACTCTAATTCCCTTCCTTAAATTCCTACCGGCAAATTCCGAAACCAAGCCTTCATTTCAATGAACGGGCTGATCGTTACGCGTTTGGCACGCGACTAGTAACACGCTGAGCCGCGTCATCAGCCGCATTTTCCTCATCCAACATCCGCGTTTCTGCGTCCTGGCGCAGTTCGTCCAACTCGTGTCGTAGCGACTCGAGCCGATAGCGGTCCATCAGAATAATCACCATCACGCAAAGCACCGAAGTGATGCAGAAGCCGAGCACCTTGGCCATTGTCGGATCAAGCCCTGAACCCGAACCACCGAACATAACTGGCGCAGGGTGCTGCGTCCTCCAAAGTCGATTCGACATATAGACCAGCGGCACATCCAGAAAAGCGAACACGCCAAATACACCCGCGAGCGTTGCGCGCCGCGCCGGCTCTTCAATTAGGCCCCGCAACAGCAAATAGGAAATATAAAGCAGCCACAGAATGAAAGTGGTAGTCAGCCGCATGTCCCACGTCCACCAGATGCCCCAAACCGGCTTCGCCCACAGCGGGCCGGTAATCAACCCGATCGTGCAGGCGATCACGCCGACTTCTGCCGCGGAAACGGCAAGCCAGTCGAAGCGTTCGCGCTTGGTCGAAAGGTAGGCGATGCTCGCGATCCACGAGACAAAGAACGCGGTGAATGATGCGCTCCAACTCGGCACATGGAAGTAGAAAATCCGCTGGATTTCGTGCATGGTCTGCTCGTCTGGCGCGATGAACAGCGCGGCGTAACCCGCGAAGATCATCATCGCAGCCACAATCACAGCGGTGGAAACGCGCAGCTTCATCCTTCACTCCTCGAGCAAAAAGTCCGATACCAGCCACGACGCGGTCATGAAGATCACGTCGAAGGCGACAAGAAACACAACCCAGGCGCTGTCGAGCGCGGGTGGATCCGCCAGCAGCGCGCGCGTAGCCTGCACCGCTGCAACGAGCAATGGAGCGAGCACGGGCAACAGCAGCAGCGGGAGCATCAGCTCACGCATGCGCGCATGTATGGAAATCGCGGCGAAAACCGTAC
>DASUJR010000407.1:0-2322 GCA_036279175.1 Candidatus Acidiferrales bacterium
TGGATCTCCGCGTGCTGTGGTTCGCTGTAGCCCTGACGCTGTTGACGTCCGTGCTGTTCGGCCTCGCTCCGGCCATTCACGCCACCTGCGTCGATCTGCATTCGCGACTGAAAGATCAGGCTTCGAACGTTTCCGAAGGCCGCTCGAATGTAGGACTAAGAAAGGTGCTCATCGCCGGGCAAGTGGCCCTCACCGCTGTGCTGCTGATTGGCGCCGGGTTGCTCGCGCACACGCTGATGAATCTCGAGCGCGTAAACCTTGGTCTTCATCCGGATAATATTCTGCAGTTTTCCGTCGACCCCAGCCTGAACGGCGATTCTCCCGTCCAGACGCTTAACCTCGCGAATCAGGCACAACAGGAAATAGCAGCGATTCCTGGCGTTCGATCTTTGACCGTGTCTGAGCTGCCGCTGTTCGGCGATGATGACGCCGGTTTCAACATCACGCCCGAAGGATATGTCGTTCGTCCCGACGAAAACACCAATGTGCTGTACGACTACGCTGGTCCAAATTACTTCTCGACGTTGGGTATTCCACTCATCGCAGGACGCGAGTTCACGGACGCAGATACAGCCTCCAGTCCAAAAGTGGTCATCATCAATCAGGCGCTCGCGCGAAGATTCTTCGCCGGACGCAATCCCATCGGCTTGCATCTCGCGCGCGGCACCGGCACGCCGGACATGCAAATCATTGGCGTAGTAGGCGACAGCAAATGGGACAGCCCCCGCAGCAAGATCGGTCCATTTTTGTACGAGCCTTACGCGCAGGATCCGAATCTGGGGCAATTGTGCTTTTACGTGCGCACGCAAAGCGATCCCGTCTCCATGGCTCCCACGCTTCGCAGCGTCATCAGCCGCCTCGATCCGAACTTGCCCGTCAACGACATGCGCACTCTCACGCAGCAGGTCACCGACTCGATGTTCAACTACCGCCTCGTCGCGCTCCTCTCGATTTCCATCGCGCTGCTTGCGGCTTTGCTGGCCGCGCTCGGACTCTACGGCGTGCTGGCGTATGTGGTGGCTCGTCGCAGTCGCGAAATCGGCATCCGTATCGCCTTGGGCGGCCAATCGGGCGACATTTTTCGTCTGGTCATCGGACAAGGCCTGGCACTGACGGCAATCGGCGGCGCGATTGGAATCGTCGCCGCGCTCGTTGCGGGCCGGTGGCTGTCGACTTTGCTCTACGGCGTCACGTCAAGCGACCCGCTGACGTTCGTCGGTGTCGTCGTGTTGCTCGCGCTCGTGTCCGGCGCCGCATGCTACATCCCGGCGCGCCGCGCCATGCGCGTCGACCCTGTCACCGCTCTGCGCTGCGAATAAGACTTTGGGGGCGGTCTCGCTTGCAGTGAGCCTGCCTGCCCCCCGACAGGCGAAGCGAACGTGCCAGCGTTCTTGTTTTGGACTTAGCCGTAGCGCCGGGGTTCCGCCGTTGGCGGGCGGGCTTCAGCCCAACGCGTTCCACTTTTGAACTGTGGCACAGCCATGTCCTGAGCCCAGCAGAAGAGCGCCGTCGGCCGTGCGGCCGCCCATTGGCATTTTCGGTACGGTATTTCCGCCGCATCAACTACGCGTGCGTTTCGTTCGAGCAACCTGTATGATTGGCCGCGCATGGCGGAAACCCTTGACCCCAAAACGCGCGAGATTCTCCGCAAGTATCTCCGCGACGTGCGCACACTGCCCAACGAAGCGGCACGCCGGCAAAGATTCTCAGCACTCATAGCCGAACTATTCCCCGGAACCACCGCCGTTTCGGAATTTGCCCGTGGCATTGAAAAGCTCATCCGCATCAGGACAGCCACGGGCGAAAAGCGCGGCCACGCCGACGCGTACTACGGCAATGCCATCATCGAATTTGAGAAATCGCTGAAAGCCACCCTTAGCGAGGCTGAAGAACAGCTTCGCGAATACGTGTCAGGCTCATGGCCCAAAGCCGAGGAAAACGCCGCGTCCCTTCTCGCGATCGCCTCCGACGGAGTTCAATGGCGCATTTACCGCCCAAAACTACTCGCAGGCGCGCCCAAGCATCCTCTTCCCGAACACTTTCAGCTCGATTTGCTGAGAGATTTGAAGCTCGCCGAAGACACGCTCGGAGACTTCTGGCTCTGGCTCACGAGCGTTCTCTTCCGCCCTCAGCAGATAGAACCCACCGCCGAGCGATTCCAAATCGACTTTGGCTCGTGGAGCCCGCTCTACCGGCAAGGAATGCTTGCCCTTCAGAAAGCGTGGGTGACGATATCCGGCGAATCAGAAGCAACCGTCGCCTTCGAAACGTGGCAGAAATATCTGACCGTCACCTACGGCAAATTGGCGGAATCAGCCACGC
>DASUJR010000408.1:0-17279 GCA_036279175.1 Candidatus Acidiferrales bacterium
GGGGCGATCGGAGTTGCGGGAACGGCGCTCGCTATTTATTACTGCGCGTATTCCTGGAAGAAGTCTTCGCTCTGGGTGTGGACGCGAATCTGGAACACGTTGCTGCTGCTCGCGTGCGCGGCGTACGTGTTTTTCGTCGTGAATTGGCACATGCTGAATTTCCACCTGAACTACTGAAAGGGCGAGCAGCGACCAATGTGTTTCGCTCTCCCAGGCGCGCCCGCCCACGAATCCCGGACTACGCTAATTAATGTCTCTCGCCAAGTCGAACGTGGTCCAGGTTGCAGCCCAGCGGAGTGAAGCACGACAAATCATCGGGCCGCGAGCGCAATTCAGCAATTTGGATTGGCGCCTCCCAATCTGGATCGCACACCGACACTCGCACAACCAGTCCACCATCCGGGTCGTCGGTACAGTGAACGGCAACAGACTTCCACATTCCCTGCTTGTTCTTCCGTCGTATACGCTGGCCCACCGAAACGGAAAAACCCGAAAGGCCGACTCCTGTCCTGTTCGACGGCAAAGCCTTCCACGCAATCGAGAAATCAGAACTGCACACCTCCGCCGATCCGAGAGACTTCTCGCCGGAGGGCGTCTTCTTTTTCTTCCGAGACGAGGGAGTGGCGTCGGTGTCGGGAACCGAACGGCGCTTGCCCATTTAACCCCTCCTTACATTAAGTGCAGACAATACATACGTTACATACAGTATACCCACAATTGCGCTTGTCAGAAAAAATCTTTCATCGCACCATAAAGGCCTGTGCCGAAAGTCCGAAACTCAGAATTGAACGTCCCTCTCAGCTTTCGCGTTCCCCTCTCGCAGATGGAAGAGATCGAGGAAGCAGTGCGCAAAGAAGCTCGGCGCCATCGCACTGATGTAGTTGAGTTTGTCTGGCGTTGGGCATGGGAACGATATAAAAAGGCCGGGTCATTGCGAGCCCTGCTCGATGGTGGGCGTGCGCGTCAATACTCGCGCCGCGTCTCCGAAGAGCTTCAAGATCAGCTATATACTGCACTCGAAACAATTATTGACCGCGCACCGTCGGCCGTTATTGAGGATGTGGCGAATCTACTTACCCAGCGTGCCGGCAAATACGGCGAATCAAAGTAACTGTCCGGTTAACAGACACTTGCGGTCTGCCCTCTCGATGCTGCCACTTTTTCTGAAGCGCGGCACCACAATGCCGAAATGCCGGTCGTCGCAAAGCTGAAGTCCTGATTCTTCTGCAAGTCGGGCCGGCCGCGCGGGACAAACCTGCCTCGCGTAAGGTGTAAAATCCGGACTGGACCGAGCGTCAATGCACAGGGCCAGTTTGCGCTTTCGATGTGTTTCCGCGACGGTATTGGCAGCAGCCGTCTTGCTGGCCGTTTTCCCCTCGGCCGGTTCGATGGATGCACAAACACGCGGCAGTGTGGCACAAGCCGCTGCAAGTAACCAGAAGAGTATCCATAATCGAAATTCCAATAGGGCAGCTTCTGCGTCGAACCGCGGCCAGAGCAACACGGATGCACTTCCCGTCGGCCGCGTGATCTATGCCGAACTGGCTCAAACGATCGACGTGCGAAAAGCCAGGCGCGGCGAGCCGATTGTGGCCAAGGTCACGCTTGGCGTGCTGTCGCACGGCAAAGTGCTGGTAGCGGAAGGCGCCACAATTACGGGCCGCGTCACGGAAGTGAAGACGCGTTCCGAAGACGATCCTGAGTCCGTGTTGGGAATCGTCTTCGAACGGACCGATACGACTGACGGAAAGGAATTGCCGCTCAATCTGACGGTGCAAGCAATTGGACTCGGACAACTGCGGTCGCGATCAGACACAAAGCTCGAAGCCGAAACCCCGTACTCGGCAGTGGCCGGTCTCTCGATGGGTGGTGCGGCGCGCGTTGAGGGGCGTTCTCAACGAGATGATCTTCCGGCGGTGGAAACGAAACCCGCGCTCGACATCGGCAGCAAAGGCATGGTGGGACTCAAGGAATTGAAGTTAACCGAAGGAACCGACGCGGCGAAGGGATCGCTCGTCACGTCGGTGAGCAAGAACGTGAAGCTGGACAATCACTGGCAACTTGTCCTGCGGGTTATCGCGCCGAAAACAGTGGCTGGCGCAGCAGTCACCAGGAATTAGGTCTTCTCGGCAGGAGCAAGACTTTCCGCTGTGATAGCTCCTGCGCCGGAGTTCGCCCAATTGCAGGAATTCAGATCGCAGCGACTCGCTCGGGTAGCGAGGAATCCGACTCCCGCAGTCACCTACGGCGAAAGGTATCGTGCCGGCGACGAAACACCGGGAACTTCACGACGAGTCTGCCATACGGGATCGCAGCAGGCTCGTCGTGGCTCCGTTAACCGTTGATCAATTTGTGGCTGAAGCAGCTTGAGGCGTTTCTGATTGTGCGGCCGCAGACTGCGTCGCCTGGGCGTTTTGCCGGAGCTGGGCCATCATTTTGCGAATGGCCTCGTTCGAGCCAGGATTCCGTTTCTCGCGCCATACCTCCAACCGCCGGCAGTTTTCCTCGAGGTTAGCGAGGAACTTCGGGCTGCTGAACATGGCACGCCACGCAGCCAGAATGGGCTTCACCTGCTCGAAAACGCTCCATTGCTCGCCGGTGTTCTCGAAGAAGAAGTCTTCCTCGATCAAGCCCCGATTCGCGATGCTCGCGACCATTTCCCAATAGCCGAGAACCATTCTCATGTTGGCGTTTTCACGGGTGCCGGGAGGACAGACACGCATCATCTCTTCCGGGGTTTTCGCGTTGAAATTGTTGCCGAACCAATCCCGCGCTTCGCGCAGACGTGGCTCGCGACGTTCTTCATAAAGCCGCAACAGCAAATTCACCTGCTCGTGGGTCACTTCGCTCATGTTTTCTTCTCCTCTTCGTTCAGTTTAGTGGGATACCAATTTCGTTGAACCCTGCGAATACGACGCGATTTTTGTTTCGCAGCCTCCCGTGCGTTGTGTGTGGAAATTCTTAGAACAGCTTTCTGTTTTGCAGCCTCCCTTGGCGCTTCGAATCTGATCCGCGATCGGCATGAAACGGTTGCGTTGCTAACAGGTGAAAGCACTCTGTTTCGCCTTCACTCACGAGGCAGCCCATCCACGCCAGTTCGCCAGCGGACATTGGAAGAGTCACGGGAGGCTGCAAACAAGAAATAAGCTGACGCTTCACGTATGCAGCTACGATTGGTTCAAAGCCACCTTTCAAACCTAAATACGCGAGGCAGCCGGGCCATGCCAGTTAGCCAGCCGAAGATCGAAGAATCACGGGAGGCTGCAAAACAAAAGCAGTTTTAAAAAAAATGCGTCCCGAGAGCCTCCGCTGGCATTTCTGCCGACTTCCGACGAAAGTGCCCATACCTACGCGGACTGAGCCTTCTGCACAAATAGGGGCGGCTCGTCGCCGCTTGGCCCCCAGCTTGCCGGCACGGCAACGTTGAGCAAGCGCAGATAAACGCTGAATTGACCGCGATGTTGGTACCAATGGCTGAACATGACATCGCGGACAAACTGCACGCGCGGCTGAGCGGCCACCTCTTTGCTCCCAGACGTTAAATGCCAGGTTTCGTTCATGGCCGCGTCATCGAATTTCGGCAGAAGGCTGCGCACGGTGGTGACGGTCTCTTGGAATTTGTCGAGAATTTCCTGGCGGCTCGCCGGTTGCGGGAAACGATTCGCGTCGTTGAATTCCGGCACCTGCGCAGGGTTGTTCTGCACGAAGCGAATGATCCCTCCCGGCACCGATGCAAGATGATATGCGAGCTGGCCCGCGGTCATCGACTTCTCGTGCGGCTTCCACAAGAGCTTGTCTTCGGGCAGCCGCTCGATGAACCTGCGCGTTATCGGGGCCTGTGCTTCAAACTCGGCTAGCAAGGTGTTTGCGATCGACATGGCAATTCTCCTTTCGAAGTCTAACAGTCCCGTATGAACGCCGCGTAAACGCCGGCGCGGCCAAACCAGCCGAATTCCGCGAAGGCCTCCCAGAGACATCCGCGCAATTGGCGAAGCGCCCTGACCGCAGCAAAATTCACTTGTCTCGAGAGGACTCGGCGCGCTGGCGGACGCGATTGTGAATGTGCGTCCAGCCGCCATTCACGCCCTGCCGGTGCTCGTCCTGAATCAGCCCGAGCGCGGTGTGGTGAAACTTGATCAACGTGCCCCCATCCGCCTCGCTCAGGCGATATTGGATGTTCGAGACCACCGGATAGGACATGAAAAGTGGCCCCGTAATTTCGAGCAGGGTCGGTCGCTTGATGGCCTGCACAACGCCCCAGAAATGCCCATTTCCGTCGCCCAAGTCGCGGAACCAGCGTCCGCCAGGCCATGCTTCGATCTTCATCGGCATGGGTTCTCCGTCGGGCTTGTCGGCACCCGGGCCGAGCTGATCGAGCAGCGCGGCGAATGTCGCATCGAGCGGGGCGCGAACGTGCACCTCTTGAACGATGTTCAAGGTCAGGTTATCGACTGCCGTTGCCGTAGAACTCATGTTTCCTCCTTCTCACACTCCAGATTCGTATCCAGATTCACCTAAGCCTTTTCGGGTGGCTTGCTGGCCGTTGATTCCGCCCGTTCTTTCACACGAAGAAGCTGATGCTGCCAGAAACGCTCGAAGGTTTTCGTCCACTCGTGCAACGGACGAATCGCTTCGGCATTGGTTTGGTAGAGCACGCGCCTGCCCTCGCGCCGCGCTCGGACCAGCCCGACGTCGAGCAGGACGCGCAAGTGTTTCGAGACGGAAGGCTGCGCCAAGCCAAGGGTTGCCACGATGTCGCCCACCGGCCGCTCCTTGAGCGCCAGCAAGCCCAGGATGGCCCGCCGTCGCGGCTCGGCCACGGCGTTGAAAGCGTCGGAAGTAGTAGAAGCACGAGCCATGGGCAGACGATACATTCCTATATAGGAATATGTCAAGCGTTTTTTTCGCGCCCAAAACTTCGGCTCCGCCGCGCGAAAAAAAAGGTGGTAGACCACCTGCCCCCGTTGCCGCGTTAGCACGCCCCGTTTCATTTCACATAATCCCGCACACACGTTGTGTGGCCGACGCAAAGGGAATATGCTTTGCCGCGCCCGCAGCAATAGCGGGCGAATGCGGGCAATTCTCAAGTTCGGGACGGTGGAATACAGCGTGCAATGATCCGGGCTCGCAATTTTGTGGTGGCTGTGGCGGCGATGGCGCTCTGCGCAGTCTCGGTCTTTCCTGGCAGGCGTGCGACCGGGCGTCAACGCCGGGAGACATCTGGGGCCGCGTCGCCGCCCGCAATGACGAGCACGAACGAAAGCAAACCCCTTTCAACGCGCGTAGTTGCGTATCAGATTCGGGCGAAACTCCTTCCGCGCGAGCACACGATCAATGCCAGCGAAGTGCTTACGTACAAGAACCTGACCGGCAAGCCCTTGCAGACCTTTCCGTTCCACCTCTACTTGAATGCCTTTCAGCCGCAGTCGACGTTCATGACGGAAGTTCGCCTCTACGGAACGCGCGGAAACGGTCCTGGTTCGGAGTTGGATCCGAAGCATATGGGTTCGGAGACGGTGACGAAATTAGAAGTTGACGGCATGGGGGATCTGACGAATCGGATGCAGTTCATTCATCCCGACGATAACAACGCACAGGACCAAACCGTTTTTCAGGTGAACTTGCCAAAGCCGATTGCGCCTGGCGCGTCGGTCACATTTCGCATAAATTTCGTCGACGTGATGCCGGAAGTGGTCGAACGCACGGGCTACAAACGCGACTTCTACATGGCCGGGCAATGGTTTCCCAAAGTGGGAGTGTGGTGGCATGGGGCGTGGAATTGTCATCAGTTTCATGCCACCACCGAGTTTTTCGCCGATTTTGGGACGTTCGATGTGCAGCTTACGGTGCCAAAAGACGAGGTTATGGGAGCGGCGGGCGACCTGGTTTCTACGACGAACCATCCGGACGGGACGAAAACGCTGACCTATCACGCCGAAGACACTCACGATTTTTCCTGGACGGCGAGCCCGCATTTCAGGGATGTGGAAGACTCATGGACCGGCAGCGCGGGCACGGTGAAAATCCACGTCCTGATGTCGCCCGGAGACATGGCGACGGCCCCGCGATACGTGCAAGCGCTGAAGGGAACCCTGGCGTACTACGACAAAAATGTCGGTCCGTATCCATACGACCGAATTACCGTCGTCGATCCGCCGCACGGCGCCGAGGACGCGGGAGGAATGGAGTATCCCACGCTGATCACCGCGGGAACGAGTTGGTGGATGCCGAAAGGCCTGCTCCTGCCGGAGGTCGTCATCGCTCATGAATTCGGCCACCAATATTGGTATGGCATGGTGGCCACCAACGAGTTCGAAAACGCATGGATGGACGAGGGCATTAACAGCTATGAGGAAGTAAAGGTAATGGCGTCTCTGTACGGCAAGGGCACCTCGATGGTGAACTTCCCTTTCGCGCAGGAAGGGGACGCGGAATCGCAACGAACCGAGTATCTGACAATTCCGTCTTTCGACCCGCTGACCCGGTTCGGATGGCAATTTGCGAGTGACGCTTCATACGGGGCCATAACCTACGGCAAAACAGCGACAGTACTTCTGACGCTCGAAAAGATGATCGGTCCAGATAAGATGCGCGAAGCCATGCACGAGTATTTTCTGCGCTACCGTTTCACACATCCGGCGCCCGAAGATTTCCTGAAGACCATCGAGCAGGTCTCGGGGACCAACCTCGATTGGTACTTCAGTCAGGCCATCTCGGGCACCAACATTCTGGATTATGAAATTGCCGACGTGCACTCGGACCAGGCCGATTGGTGGGAACCAGGCCCGGGCGGCAAGCCCACTTTTCGCAGTTACGTGACGGTTCACCGCAATGGCGATTTTATCTTTCCGGTCAAAGTGAAAGTGACGTTTGAGGATGCGAGTTCGACCACCGAATCCTGGGATGGCCGCGACCGCTGGATCCGCTACACGTACGATCGGAATAGCCAGGTGGCCTCGGCCCAAATCGATCTGGATCACAGCGTTTTCCTCGACCGCAATTTCTTTAACAACAGCCGCACGGTTCACGCGGATGATCGCGCCGCACACAAACTGCTGAACATTTGGGTCTTTCTAAGCGAGTGGCTCTCGCAAATGGCGGGATGGTTTGCCTGAAATACTCCATTTAGCGATCGGCGGCACGCAAAAGGCGCCCACACCGCGTCCGAAGGCGTTTTTCGCCGGTGCGGGGCTGGTCTGGAGACACCAGCTCATCCTCTGGTTCATTTTCATAGTTAATCTGCTGCTTGCGTTTGTGGCAGCTTCGGGCGTAGCGCACCACGTCGCCGATAACAGCGGCGCAGCCTTGAATCACAGCATGGAATCGGCGCAGAGGTTTGTTCACGGCTTCGATGTCTCGGCCATCGTCGAGTTGAGCTCGTTGCCGCAGCAACCGTTTCGCGGCCAGGGCGTCATGTTCGTCTGGCCGCCACTTTTCTTCGCGGTTTTCATGATTTTCATGAATGGAGGGATTCTGGTCTCGTATTACGAGGACTCATGGACGGACACGGCTGGGTTCTTCGAGGCCTGCGGTCGGCATTTCTGGCCATTCCTGCGTCTCATGATCTACTTCGCGATTGTGATGATTCCGATCTTCATCCTGGCAGCAGTATGTTCCAGGATTTACGGCAGCATCGATGAGGCATCAGTTTCGCCTTATCGAGCGCCGGAATTCGCACTGGCCGCGGCGATTGTCATTCTGTTTCTACTGCTGGCCGTTCGGTTGTGGTTCGATATGGCGCAGGTGATCTCCATGGTCGCCGAAGACCGCAGGATGTACCGCATGGTAGGACACGCAGCGCGGCTGGTTTGGAACAACTTCGGGTCGCTGTTCTGGCTGTATCTGCGAATCAACGTGGTTGGATGGGTCGTTTTCGGCGCCGGACTTTACATCTGGATGATGCTTCTGCGGCCGGAGTCGACCGGATGGGCAGTTTTTCTGAGTCAGGTGATGATCCTGGTGTGGCTGGGCACGCGGCTATGGCAGCGAGCAGCCGAAACCGAGTGGTACAAGCAGTATGAGGTATCGCTGCATTTGCTGGCACCCATGCCCCTCGTCACTCCGCCAGCCATCCCGGCGGAAGAAGTTGTCACGTCAAGCTGATCCTTTTCGCCTCCGTCCCCGCACGCCGCCGATTCGATCCGCTTACTTTCGCCGACGCACCCGTTTGCCACTTGAGGGCTTACGCTTCGGCTTGGATACCCGCTCCGCCTTCGGCCTCGTCCTCTCCAGCCGTGGCGGCGCAGCAAATTCCCAGGCGGCGTTAATCGCGCGGCGCAGCGTGGTCTTACTAATTGCGCTGAGCTTGACGCTCGTTGCCCCCTTGCGTCCCCATGCACCAGCGCAAGGGCAAAAAGCGTTTGGCTGAGCGTCCATGAACATCCTCTGTTCCAGCGGCGTTAGTTTCACCATGCCGAAAGACTTGTCGGGATACCCAAGCGTGGCGAAGATTTTGCCGGCAACGCGAAAATCCGGGTGTCCCATGTGCTGTTTGGCTTCAGTTCCGGGCAAGTTCAGCGCGATTTGACGAAATTCCTTCGGCGTAACGGGCATTCAGACTCCCTTTGGTGGTTATTGCGCGGCCGCTGGTGCTTCCGGCGGCAACGAGGCCAAATGCGCTGAAACGATTCGCCAATGAGGATCCGATTCACAAAGTACCAGGACGATCCGAAGCGCCGCAGCATTGCGCTGCCTCGCTTCGCCGCTCGGCTCCCACACCAACGTCACCACGGCGGCATTCCCAGTCACCATTTTGATGTCGCGGACGTCGGGAGGGGCCTGGGCCGGTCCGCTGGCGCTGAAATGGCCCGCAAGCCCTCTTTCGATCTCAACGAGCGAATGCCATAACTCGCCATTGACGTCCCAAAGCTGACCATGAACCATGAACAATTCAGCGACGCCTTTGGAATCGCGCCTCGTCCACGCGCTGAGGAACTGCTCGACCGCTGCAGTAATAGGCGCGTGCGGCCGGACCGGCGGCCCCTGGTATGTGACGTTGCTTCCCGTGCCTTGCCCGCTGTGATCGCTCGGGTGCCCCGCGACTCTCTGGCGGATCTCCTCCGCCGATCCGCCGTGCCGGGTCAGGATGCGCGCTGCCAACGATTTCTCTTCATTCAGAATGCCCAACAGCAAATGGTCGGTCCCGACATGTTTCTGCCCGAGCCGGTCTGCTTCCTCGAACGCGAAGTTGAGGATGTGTTTGCATTCCTGGGTGAGAGGCACTTCGACAGTGGTCGAGATCCGCTCGCGCCGCTCAATCACTGTTTCGATTTCGGCGCGGATCAGTTCCCCCGGGGATTCCAACTTCGGCAGCGCAGTTCGTATGAGTTCCTTGTTCTCGCGCACGACGCCGAGCAGCAAGTGCTCGCTTTCGATCTGAGGACTGCCGTACTGGCTGGCTTCGTAGCGAGCAAAGAAGATTACTCGACGCGCTTTTTCTGTGTAGCGCTCAAACATGGCTCTGTCTCTTCGAAATCGCGCGGCCGATCGGGAGATCGGCGGTCCGGTTGCGTTCGCACATCGAGTGTGTCCGCGAACGTGACTGCACCGGCGCCTCGACGCAAATTTGGCAGGGACGAGTCTAAACCCGCACCTGCGGAGACGAAGGGGCGCGGCGGCGGCACGTTCAGGGCGCCGAACGGCGCCTGGGACCGCCAATCTCCTGATTGGCGCGTTTTCGGGTCACGAGCTTCCGCCGCGGATCATTCGCCTTCGGGGCGCATCATCTTGGCAGCAGCCCGGGCCACGAAACGGCGCGGCGCGAGGCGCTCGGCCTCCATCATAAAGCGGTTCATGGTGCCCGAAATGACTGTAGTCTTCCCCTTCGCCAGGCCTTCCAGTCCCGTTCTGGCGACCTTTTCGGCTGTTTCAGCCACCTTGAAAGCGCGGCTGGGCTGCTGCGCCACGCGCTGAAATTCTGTCGTGGTAGGCCCAGGACAGAGCGCGGATACGTTCACGCCGAACGGCCGCAACTCTTCCGCGATGCCCTCAGCAAAAATCAGGTCGAAGGCCTTGGTGGCAGCATAGGCCGAATTGAATGGCACTGCCTGGAAAGCGGCTGTCGAGGCAACGATCATGATATCGCCATGGCGGCGCTGGACCATGGGCGGCGCGTATAGTCGCGTCAAGTGCACCACCGCGGAACAGTTCACCTGAACCATTTCCAGCAGGCGCGATTCGGTAATGTCTTGAATGTAGCCGAAGGCGCCGAAGCCCGCGTTGTTGACCAGCAACTCGATATCGATGCCCTTTTGGCTCGTGAACGCGAAGATTTCTGCCGGAGCTTCACGCTGCGTCAAATCCGCCGGGAAAACCTCGGTTTGGACGCTGTACTTCGTGGAAAGGTCGGAGGCGAGCTTTTCGAGCCGGTCAGTCCGGCGCGCCGTCAGAATCAAGTGCGCTCCACCGGCGGCAAGTTGTTCGGCAAGCGCCCATCCGATGCCAGCGCTGGCACCCGTGACTAAAGCCCATTTGTTCCGCCAGCGGTCGGCGATGGAATTGGAACCGTCAGGCACGAAATCCTCCATGTGTTCAAGAGCGCTGATGCCCTGCCGAAAGCGAAGCTAACTGCAGATTCCCTCGCGGCAGCCGAGCGCTCCGCAAATACCGGACCCGGCAGACGGCACCGCTACTGCGCTCGAAATGGCAGTCGGCGAGCAGCGCTCGCTGAGCGGATGACAGCATAACTCAGGAGTGTTCGGAAATAGAAAACTGGAGGAGAGGACGCCGCCACGCGGCGGGCGCTATACCCGATGGTCGACGGGCGGATGCGGTTGCGGATGCGAACGAACGAAAACGGCGTCGCGGAGGCGAACGCCCTGTTCCTTCATGCGGTCGAGCAGCTTGCGGGCCCACATGAATTCGGCGGCCAAAACGCCGAGGCCAAGCAGCATAACGAGCCATCCTGGGCCCGGAGTGAAGACCAGAACGGCGCCAAGCACCAATAGCGTGAACCCAAGAATGATCTTCATTATCCGCTTGGCTTGTTGCATGGTCTTAATTAGCATCGCGAGACCCCGTGGCCCTGAACTCCCGCGTCTTGCTGCCCGGCTGCTGGGCACCTAACAGTTTGATGCGGTACTTACGTACGAGATTCTCTGTGCACGCAAGATTCCAATCGCACGAGTGCTTGCGAACTTGCAAATAGCCGCTAATAATGGGCCTTCCGGACAGGTCGATCCGTCAAGCAGTTTTTGTCGCTTTCCAATTCCGGGAAGTTTTTACCGAAGGCGGGAGAAAAGGGCCACAAATGGACATTCGAAGCGTACGGATGGAAATTCCGAGCGACGCCAACCTGATTCTCGGTCAGGCGCACTTCATTAAAACCGCGGAGGACCTCTACGAAACTGTAGTGAACACCGTTCCAAGCGCGAAATTTGCTGTAGCATTCTGCGAAGCATCGGGGCCGTGCCTCGTCCGCGTGGAGGCGAACGACGATGAACTGCGCCGCGCGGCAATCGCGAACGCGCAGGCCATCGGCGCCGGTCACGCGTTCGTGGTGCTGCTCCGTCAGGCGTATCCGATCAATTTGCTGAGCCGAATCCGCGATTGTTTCGAGGTATGTGGTATTTTCTGTGCCACGGCAAATCCAGTGGAAGTGATTTTCGCGCAGACAGAACAGGGCCGGGCGATTCTAGGCGTGGTGGACGGCAGCGGGCCGAAAGGCGTCGAAACCGAGGAAGATGCCAAAAAACGGCGGCAATTCGTTCGGACGATCGGCTATAAATTGTGAGCCGAGCGCATTTGCGCTAGGTTAGCAGAGCAAATAACAAGCTGGAGGATCATATGATCGTCATCACGGGAGCGACAGGAAATACCGGCAGGCCGGCGGCGGACGCCCTGCTGGCGAAGGGCGCTAAGGTCCGCGCGATCGGGCGTGACACGAAGAAACTGGAACCCCTGGTTGCGCAAGGCGCCGAGGCGTTCGTTGGCGATGTGCAGGATGCCGATGCTATGACCCGCGCGTTTCAGGGCGCGGACATTGTTTACCTGGTCTTCCCACACGCGACCCAGCGCGACGATCTTCGCGATTACCAGGAGCGTATCTCTGACGCTTACGCGAAAGCCATCGCTACCGCTCGCGTGCCATACGCGGTGACTCTCAGCAGCCTCGGAGCTCAGCACGCTTCAGGAACCGGCCCAATCGTCGGCCTGCACAACCTGGAGAACAAGCTGAACGGCATTCCCGGTCTGAACGTCCTGCATCTGCGCCCTGCCACTTTTATGGAAAATCTGCTGATGATCGTTCCGGCGATAAAGTCTATGGGCTTTTTGCCCGGCGGCGAACCTGGAGACACGCCAGCCCCAATGATCGCCACGAAAGACATCGGCCACTACGCCGCCGAGCGCCTCCACGCACGCGACTTCTCGGGCGTTTCAGTTCGAGAGCTGCTTGGCCCAAGAGACGTGACCATGAAAGAAGTGGCGGGCATTGTCGGAAAAGCGATCGGCAAGCCCAACCTGCACTACATGCACGTTCCGCTTCCGCTCCTCCAACCGGCGCTCGTGCAGCTTGGCATGCCGAAGAGCACGGCGGCGCTGGTGATCGAGATGTGGAAGGCCGGCAACGAAGGGCTCCTCGCCGCCACCGAACCGCGCAACGCGGGAAACACGACACCAACTACCATCGAACAATTTGTCGAGGAAGTATTCGTCCCGGCATACAGCGCAAAATCAACGGCAGCCTGAATCCGGCGGCACCAGCCCCGGCATGGAGGAAAAATGGCAAAGAAACCCGACTCGGCCGACGCACAGTTGGTGCTTCAGCTCTACGAATTGCGGCGCGAACCCGAAATGCGGAAAGCACGCGATTGGTGGCTGGCAAATTTTGCGCCGCGCAACGCAGATGACTTCATGAAGGTAGCGTCCGCCCTTGGCACGCAGGAGAACAAGTGGTTGCGTCAGGTGGGCGGCTACTGGGGAATGGCTGCTGCGCTGGTGTTGCAAGGAACGCTGAGCAAGGAATTGTTTCTGCGGCCGGCAGTCAGCGGCGAGATGTTCGTCCTCTTCGCCAAGGTGGCGCCGTTCATTAAGGAGTTGCGCGAGAAGCTCGGCGATCCGGAAGCGTTCGGAGACATCGAAACGGTGATCACGAGCACAAAATGGGGCCGCGATCGGCTGAAGTTTATGGAGAAGCGCATGCAAGCCTGGCGCGAGCGAGTGGAGCAGAAATCGTAATACGCTCAGCAAATTGCTGCGGCTTTACGGCACTTCCACAAGGGCCAGATCGGTGTGGACAAAATCATTGCCCTTGCATAGTAGAGGCTCGCCCAGAATTTTCGCGAGCGCATATGCAAAGCAGTCGCCGTAGTTCAGCCCTGCCTTGTGGCGTCCTTTTCCAAACCGGCTGTACGCGAGGTGGGCTGTGCGGCCTTGCTCGATATCCACAGGCACAACCTCGATATTCGAAAGCTCTAAGAATCGATCTAAGTCGCGCAGTCCCGCCACGCCCTGCCTCGATTCGATAATGATGCAACCCTCGACAAACGTGGCGACGGAGAGCCAGCGTGAGTCGGCCTCCTCAATGGCCTCGATGAACGCCCGCCGCTCTGCTTCGCCCGTCATGATAGCGACCAAAGCAGAAGCATCGATCACCATTATCGCGGCAGACCGTCTTCATCGTAGCCGATGATTTCATCCGGCGTGCGGTCATCAAGCACCGGTAAACTGGCGGCATGCTTGGCGATTTCCTCGAGTTCGTCGGCCAAACGGCGCTTCGCACGCTCCCGGCGAACCCTCAAAAGCCTGTCCCGCAGCGCCTTAATCACAGCTTCCGTCTTCGTCTCGCCGGTTCGCTTGGCGAGTTCAGCGGCGAGTTGCTCCGCTTCCGGATTGCGGATATTCAGTGCCATGTCTTTACGTGTAGCTCCTTGGCTGTACAGTATCATACTGGCACAAGAAAATCAATCGAGAGGGGCGTAAGTACAGCCTCGGCAATATGCTCCGAAATCAAGCTCATGATCCGGCGCGATATCCAGGGCCGAGGAGCACGTGTCCGGGTCGAGCGCCGGTCATTTTGCCCTCGTCGATCACCGGGACGCCGTTCACCAGCACATATTTCATACCAACCGAAAATTGGTTCGGGTTGGCATAGGTCGCCACGTCGCGAATCGTCGCCGGATCGAAAACCACCACATCCGCCCACATCCCTTTTTTCAGAACGCCGCGGTCAACCAGGTGCTCCCGCTGCGCGGGCAGCGCCGTGAATTTGCGAATCGCGTCCGGCAAGGTCAACAAGTGCTGCTCGCGGACGTACTTCCGGAGGATTCGCGGAAATGTCCCATAGGCGCGCGGGTGCGGATGGTCCTGGCCGAGGATTCCCCACGGCGAAGTCCCCTGATAATCGTTGTCTATGGAAACCCACGGCTGCTTCAGCACGAGCTCCACATCCGATTCCTTCATCCCAAAAACCGATATTTGCGTGTTCGCGTTATCTGCAAGCAGGATCGCAAAAATGGTGTCGATGGGATCGCTATGCGGCGCCAGCCCGAGCGCCGTGCTTCCCTGCTGGGCGATTTCCGAGATGCGTTTCCCTTCCAGGGAAATTAGCTTCGGATTCAGCACCGTGCTGATCAGAATGCCCTGCGGCCCTTCAACCTCCTGCCACGGATTGTCCCAGGACGTGGTCCGCGTCTGCATGTCTTTGCGGATGCGCGCGCGATCGGCCGGATTTTTGAGCCGCGCGAGCAGCTTCGTGTCCCCGCCATCATGCGCCCACGGCGGAATGAACGAGGCGAGATCGTTGTTCCATGCAGTGTAGGCATATGTATCCGCTTCGATGTCAAGCCCAGACGCGCGCGCGTTGTCGATGAACTTGATGATCTCCGGTGCGCGGCCCCAATTGTGGAAGCCTGCCGCCTTCAGGTGAAAAATTTCGGCCGCGGTGTGCCCTTCGCGAGCGATCCGCGCCACTTCCGTCAGAGCGTCGATCACCGCATCACTCTCGCTGCGCATGTGCGTGGCGTATATCCCGCCATACTTAGCACTTTCAGCTGCGAGCGCGATCAGTTCGTCCGTTTTGGCGTAGGGCGCGGGCGGATATTCGAGGGCGGTTGAAAGCCCGAGCGCGCCCTGCCGCATCGCCTGATCGACCAGCGACTTCATTCGGTCGAGTTCAGCAGGCGTGGGGTCACGGTCAACCGTTCCAATCACTACGCGGCGAACCTGAGTCGCGCCCACGTACGTGCCCAGGTTGATGCCAATTCCCTGCTTCCGCAGCCGCGCAAAATATTGCGCGAAAGTTCGCCAATCGGGCGTGATGCCGTAGTGCTTGTACTGGGCGGCGTTTTCCGCAATCGTGGCGTCGGTTTGCGGAGCGACCGTGTTGCCTTCGCCGGTGATCTCCGTTGTGATTCCCTGATAGATTTTCGATGGCGCGCGCGGATCGACCAGAATCGTCAGCTCCGACTGCCCGAGCATGTCGACGAATCCCGGCGCAACGACCATGCCGTGCGCGTCGATGGTTTTCTTTGCCGTAGCTCCCGCCAGATTGCCAATCGCGGCGATACGCCCGTCGCGAATGCCCACGTCGCCCGCGTACCACGGCGAACCGGTGCCGTCGATAATGTGTCCATGCAAAATGAGGACATCGAACGGCTGGCCGCCGCGTTCCTGGTCGCCGGGCGTGCTGCAAATCGCAACCAGCGCGAAGAGCAATAAAGCGGCGCATAACATGGCAGAAATGAAATAGCTGGTCGATCGAGACCGGTTGAACAAAGCGCACCTCCGTGAAGATGACGCGCGAATAGTAAAGCAATCTTGGATCTGTGCAAAGTGGGCCCGCTAGCGATTCTTGATGCGGCCAACTGGCCGCCGATCGGAGTGCGACGCTCTCCCCACAGTAGGGCTTGCTGGTAGCTTTCCTCACTGATCGACAAACACGCTGGAGTGTTTCGCGTGTGCCGCCGCGCCGTATATTTCTCTGTGTTCTCTGTGTTCTCTGTGTTCGTCTTGTTGCCTACTGAAGTCCAATGGAATCCGTCGCGCAGTGGCGTTCCCACCGTGCTCGCGTTACTATCGCAGCGTCCCGGCCATGCCAGACCTGCTGATCACAGGCTGCTCGCAACTCGTAACGCTTCGCGGAGCCGTTCCCCGCCGTGGCGAGTCCTTGCGCGACCTGAAAATTATTCCCGACGGCGCGGTTCTGGTGCGCGGCGACCGCATCGCCGCCGTGGGGCAACGCCGCAAAATCGAGCGCCTTCGCGACGCACGTCGTGCGGAGAAGCTCGATCTCGGCGGACGCGTCCTGCTTCCTGGCTTCGTCGATTCCCACACACACCTGATTTTCGCCGCGAGCCGGGCCGCAGAATACGAGCAGCGCATTCAGGGTGCCACCTATGAGGAGATCGCCCGCTCAGGCGGAGGCATTCACTCCAGCGTAAAACGCCTGCGGGAGGCCTCTTCGCAATCGTTGCATGACGGAGCCCTTACGCATCTGCGCGAGTTTGCCGCGCATGGCACCACCACGCTCGAAGCCAAGAGCGGTTACGGCCTCGATTGGAAGAGCGAGCTGAAGATCCTCGCCCTCCTTGCTGACCTGCATCAGGAACAGGCTCTCGATATCACCTCCACTTTTCTGGGAGCCCACGTCGTTCCCAAAGAATATCGCGCGCGCCCGGATACTTACGTTGAACTTCTCGCTCGCAAGTGGATTCCCGCCGTTGCCACGGCCAGCCTGGCGGAATTCTGCGATGTGTTTTGCGATCGCGGCGCGTTCACCGTCGAGCAGGCACGGAGGATATTGATGGCGGGCCGCGGATGCGGACTTGTCCCGCGTATCCACGCCGAACAGCTCGCGCGAACGGGCGCCGCGCGATTGGCTATCGAAGTTGAAGCGGCCAGCGCCGACCATCTCGAAAAAGTGGATCGCAGTGACATTCACGCTCTGGGTCTCTCGAACGTCGTCTGCACGCTGCTTCCGGGCTGCTGTTTTCACCTGGGTCTGCGCCATTACGCTCCTGCGCGCGAACTGATCGACGCGGGCGCGATCGTCGCCGTGGCGACCGATTTCAATCCGGGCACCAGCCCGACGCTCAGCATGCCGATCATTCTCTCTCTGGCCTGCACGCAAATGCGCATGACGCCCGCGGAAGCGATTACTGCCGCGACGATCAATCCAGCCTATTCGCTTCGCCGCCACGACCGCGTCGGCTCGATCGAAGTTGGCAAATACGCAGATTTTGCCGCCTTTGACGTCGCCGACTATCGTGAAATCCCGTATTATTTTGGTGTCGATCTTTGCAGCTTAACGATGAAGCGCGGCGTCGTGATTCACCGCAAGA
>DASUJR010000409.1:0-15853 GCA_036279175.1 Candidatus Acidiferrales bacterium
GAATGGCACGAAAACGTGCCCAACACCGTCTAACACCATGCACGTAAGTTGCAGAAGAACAAAGCAGGCCACGCATCATATAAGTCTCTGTCACATCTTCTAAGCAGAGGGTCGGGGGTTCGACTCCCTCCGGGCGCGCCAGCATTTTTTGGTCCAGCCCGGAGACATGGGTAACGCAACATACCGATCACATGGGTAACACGCGAGGGCGAACGAGCGACTCCCGAACGCGCGTTTCAAAATCGCGACCCACGTATTCTAGGCCGATCCAGAGAAGCACAGGATAGCTGCTAACACGATGATCTCGCAGAAGTGTGCGATCACGTCAAATGCAACTAAGGCATCCGGACATGCCAATAATCTTTCGGCGAACGTTCGCGGGGTATTTTAAACCAATTTTTTATGCGCTCTGATCTGATCGGATTCATGGCACGGGGGTAGCGACACGGCCGAATCGTTTGGTAATTCGCGATTGTGACTGCCCGCGCGTCGACACTGCAAAAAATTCAGGTAACTGTCAATCCCCGAACCGGTTTTAGAAGACACGCAAAGGACGGCCATTTTCGGGCAAACGGTCTCGACGTTGTACCGTAATGCCGCCTCGTCAAAACCGACCGTCGCAGCCAGATCCATCTTGGTGATCACCGCAACATCGGAGCTGTTGAAAATCGTCGGATATTTCAGCGGCTTGTCTTCGCCTTCGGTCACCGACGTCAATACCAGTCGCAAATTTTCGCCAATATCGTATGAGGACGGGCAAACGAGATTTCCAACGTTTTCGATGAACAGGAAATCAAGTTCGTTTACATTCCAATCTTTGAGAGCTTCGTCGATCATTGCTGCTTCCAAATGACAAAGCGTACCGGTCGTGATTTGCTTTACGGGAGCCTTGCTGCGGGCAAGGCGGACGGCATCGTTGTCGGTAGCCAGGTCACCGACAAGCGCCGCCACGCGGTAGCGAGGCTGGAGCGACGTCAACGTTTTTTCGAGCAGTGTCGTTTTGCCTGAACCGGGGCTGGAAACCATGCTAACCACGAACACTCCCGCGTCTTGAAATCGTTGCCGAAGCGATTGCGCGACAACGTCATTGCGCTTCAGCACATTGCGCCGCACTTCGGCGATTCGTGCGATCTTATTCATTCCTCGAACTCCAGCCCAGTCATCAAGAGTTCTTTTCCTTGGATAAGCTCAGGTGCGGGTGAACCGCATTGATGACAACGGAACCACTCGGGACCATGGACAGGACGTTGCATGTTGCATGACGCGCAATGAACCAATCCAGGGACGTCCTCAATTATCAGTCGCGAACCTGCCAAATTCGTGCTTTCACACGCAAGGTCGTAACACGAGAGAAGCGCATCTCTCGCGACGCCCGCGAGAAGTCCGAGTCGAAGATGAACCGCCGTGACATGAAGTCCACCGCGCCGCTCGGATTCTTCTTCCGCAAATTCAACGATGCTCATCGCGATAGAAAGCTCATGCATGCAGGTTAGCAGCTCCCGTATCAAAACAGTGAAAGGCCGCCAAAGCGGCCTGCCCCAAGCTGATGCCGCCGTCGTTCGCAGGGACTTCGTGATTTGTCCAGATTGCGACAGGGCGAAAAGCAAAGAGCGAGTTTAGATGCTCCAGCAGCAATTCGTTTTGAAACACGCCTCCCGAGAGAACTGCCGTGTCGAGATTATATTCTCTGCAAAGAGCTGTTATGGTGTCCGCAATACCAAGGGCGATGCCGCGTTGAAATGCCAACGCGGCGTCCTGGGGCGAGCGCCCCGAATGACGATCACGCACCAAGCCCTCCAGCAAAGGGCGGAAATCCAGTTCCTTGCCATCAAAGGGAAAAGGATACGCATCATTTGTCGTTCCGGTGCGCGCCAGCTGTTCGAGCCATATGGCAGGTTGTCCTTCGAAGCTTGCGCATCTTGTAAAGCCGAGAAGCGCTGCGGCTGTATCAAATAGACGACCCATCGAACTCGTCGTGAATGACCGAATACCCTTCCGCAGCAAAGTTTGGCTTTGAAAGTAACGATCGGGGAATGAAAACGGTGCCGAGGAGAGATCAGGTAGGCGCTCAACTTGAGAAAGAAAACCAGCAGCGGCTTGTACGGGATGCTGCGCGGCCGCATCTCCGCCGGGAAGAACGGCCCGTCGAAGGTGGGCCACACGATTGAGGCCCTCTTCTAGGCTACCGACAAAAAATTCGCCGCCCCAGATCGTGTCATCGTCGCCATAGCCAGTTCCGTCAAAGCTCACTGCGACTACGCGTTTGCCCCAGTCCCCGCGCTCCGCGAGAACAGATGCGGCGTGTGCCCGGTGATGCTGAACGGAGCGCCGTTCAAAGCCAGTGATGCCTTCAGCGTAGGTCGTCGAGACGTACTGAGGGTGACGGTCATGCACGACGATCACATCATTCCAGTTTAAATCGTACATCGAGAGCAGGTCGTCGATCGTCTGTCGAAATGCGCAAAAAGAATCGTAATCCTGTAGATCACCGATGTGCTGGC
Source organism: Candidatus Acidiferrales bacterium (assembly GCA_036279175.1). GTDB lineage: Bacteria > Acidobacteriota > Terriglobia > Acidiferrales > UBA7541 > Palsa-295. Next base: position 2,502 of record DASUJR010000409.1, read on the forward strand.
TGACGAAGGCTTGACCCTCGACGACGAGCGTGATGGCATTTTTGAGATCGGCGCCCAGCGCGAGAATCTGCCGCTTTGTCGGAATTGTCGTTACGGTTCGCGGCGCGTATCCTCGCGAGCGGCGTAAAATCGCAGGGCCAAAAACACCAGCGCGTGCAACCGAATCTTCCACGCGGCGTGCGATCGGTCTTTGACCCACTAAGAACGCGTCGGCGATTTCCCAAAGACGACGAATTGCGTCCGAGTCTTCATACGCGATAGGTTCGCTCGAGCGATTCGCACTTGTCATTACCAGAATTTCGGGAGCGACTGCTTCGAAAAGCATATAGTGAACAGGCGTGTAAGGAAGTGTCACGCCCAATTCATTACTCTCGGGCGCAACGCCGGCGAAATCCTTTTTTGCCGGTGCGATAACGATCGGGCGTGCAGTCGAAGTAAGAAGCGCTTCAGCGTCGCGCGAAAGCTCGACAATTTCGCGTGCGACGGCGACCGTCGGTACCATCAGAGCAAACGGTTTTTCCTTGCGATATTTACGTTCGCGCAGCGTTCGAACCGCGTCCACGTTGGTGGCATCGCAAGCGAGATGATAGCCGCCGAGCCCCTTTACCGCGACGATTTTGCCTGCGGTGAGAAGTTCCGCCGCTCTGCGAATACTCGCATCGTTTCCGCGCACAACGTGCTCGCGAAGCTGAAGGTAATACGCGGGTCCACACGACGGGCATGCAATGGGCTGCGCGTGGAAGCGACGGTCCGCGATATCGGAGTACTCATCCGCACAGCATCGATCAAGCGACCAATCGCGCATGGTCGTGTTTGGGCGATCGTAAGGCAGCCGTTGAATAATGGAATACCTCGGACCGCAATTCGTGCAGTTAATGTAAGGATACCGGTACCGTTTGTCGGAGGGATCGAAGAGTTCGTTTAAGCAGTCCCTGCAGATTGAGAGGTCGGGCGAAATGCGAGCAGTCGGCGTTGTCGCTCGCTGGCTCTCGCGGATCGTGAAGTTCCTGAGGCCCCTTGGTTCCGTGGCATGCAATTCCACTGCCGCAATCTGTGCGGCCTGAGGCCCACCCCGCTTTAATTCGCTAACGAATGCTCGAAGGTTCTCATCTTTGCCCTCGAGAAAAATCTCGACACCTTCGTCACCGTTGCGAACCCATCCGGCCAGAGTGTTCGCGCACGCCAAGCGAAAAACGAATGGACGAAAGCCAACGCCCTGCACCGTGCCGCGTACTTTGATCGAATATGCAGTCATTCAGCACAACCTCCGGCGATCAGACACCCGCGGCCTTGCCAACCGATCTGAATAACCTTGCCGTTGTCAACGAGCACAGGAACCATGCACTGGCCGCCGGTAAGTTCTCGCACGCGGACGCGTGCAGTGGAGTCGGTCTCCACGTCGTACTCAATGAAATCGTCGCCGCGCCATTCGAGCCAATCGCGCATTTCACGGGTATGAGGACATGCGTCGGAGCCGAAAAGTTCAAGTTTAGCCACGACCCAGCGCCTCGATGGCCTCACGCATCACGTGATAAATGGAAGCCTGCACTTCCTGAATGCGCGGAATGTAATCGGAACGGACTACGATCGGAAAATCGGCAAGGCCGCGACGCAGAATTTCTCCGCCATTGTAACCGAGCAGCGCCACCGTCAGGATATTTCGCTTCCGTGCCTCTTCAAGAGCCGCTATCAAATTACGTGAGCCCCCGCTGGTTGAGATACATACGGCCACGTCCGAGGGCCGCGCCTGTGCAATCAATTGGCGCAGAAAGATGACCTCCGTGCCGACATCATTGGCGATAGCCGTGATATTCGCCGGTTCGAGAGACAACGAAATCGCAGGCACCGCTCTATAACCGGGCGGCGGCGCTACGCAATCAATGGCCCAGTCGTTCGCGTCCGTCGCCGATCCGCCATTTCCAAAAATGATTAACTTACCGCCGCCGCAAATCCGCTCGTACATCGCTGCGACGGCGTCAGCAATCTGTTTGGATTCCTCGCGCGCGACTTGTTCGCGTAACTTTGCATCGTCGCCGACTTTCATCGGAATGGACCGCGCTACTTCGGTCAGGGCGTCGCTCATCTTTTGCTTGTCGGAACCGAGAAACGGGTACAGAAACTCCGCGTGCCCGACATCATGGCCAAGCTCACGATGTTCGAAAAAGACGTGCACGGTCTCCCATAGCGTGTGATAAAGGATCTCAATCAATTCCTGATGCATGAACGGATCCGACGTTTGAGCATCGATAGCATAGGAGCCGTGTTTGCCCGGCAGCGCAAACGTCATCGCTTTGCGATTGTGGGCTAACTGAAGAGCATCTCCAATTTCAGGGTCACCCTCCGGCGGACCAAAGCCCATGACAATATCGTCGGCCGTCACGAGCACATCGACCCATTGACGGAACAACATAGAAAGATCGAGTGCCGGAAGCGCTCGTTTGCCCACGATCACGGGATGAACGAACTCGACAGAGACGTGCTGGGCATCAGTCGCATACGAACCGTGCCCGAACGCAAGCAATCTTCCACCGCGCAAAAAACGATCGGACATCTCGCGGCAGCATCGAGCAAGCCGCTCCGCTTCGCGCGCAAAGAACGCCTCGAATAATTCGTTTCGCGCAACGAGCCTTTGTTCCACGTGTGTGGCAATTGCGCATGCCGTGCGCATCTGCATGGCCTCAACAAATCCGCGGTAGCGGGTCTCCCACAAGCATGTCAACAATGCGCGTGCCGCCGTATCGGGTCTTCACGAGAACGGCGCCGGCCGGCTGCTCTTTGATTTCGCCAATCACGCGCGCTTCATCGCCGCCCGGAACCTGCCGAATTGCGTCCAGAATTGTCTCGGCAGCTTCGGGCGCTACAACGGCTAGAAATTGTCCTTCATTCGCGATATGCAGCGGATCCAGGCCGAGCAGTTCGCACGCGCCGCGCACTGCATCACGAACAGGAATGTCTTCTTCCTCTAGTGCGATGCCGAGACGTGCGTCACGAGCCAATTCGTTCAAGGAAGTGGCGACTCCGCCGCGCGTTGGATCTCGCATCCAACGAATCGCAGACCCCGCCGCGTTAGCCATCGCCTGAACAAACGGCAGCACCGACCGCGTATCAGAACAGAGTTCGGTGGCTTCCAAATCGAGTTCCCCGCGCGCGAGCAGAATCGTAACGCCGTGATCTCCAATCGGTCCCGAAAGAAGAACTTTGTCATTTGGCCTGACCGATGCGACATTGATCTCAATCCCTGGGATCGGCGCGCCGATGCCGGTCGTCGAAATGTACATAGACTCGGCTTTTCCGTGTTCGACCACCTTCGTGTCCCCGCCGACAATGCGGATTCCAGCTTCATCGGCAGCTTGAGCTATCGCTTCAATTTCGGCGCGGAGAACTTCCGTGGGCAGGCCGGCTTCGAGAACCAGTGTGACCACGAGCGCTTCCGCCTTCGCCCCAGACACCGCAAGATCGTTGACCGTTCCGTTGACGGCCAGTTCGCCAATCGAACCGCCTGGGAATCGCACCGGCTTCACGACGAAAGCATCACTAGTGATTACGACGCGACGGCCATTCAGATCCACGTGGGCGGCATCGCCCAGAGGTTCGGTGGAAGCAGGGAAGAGAATCGGCGCGATAAGCCCTTCGATTAACCGGCGGCTCGCGTTGCCGCCCGCGCCGTGAGACATTTCAATCTGAGCCTCGCGGAATCGAATCCTGGGGGCGTCTGCTGACCGTCTGATCAGGCTGGCGTTCCCGCTGTCGTCGCGAGTGCCGTCTTCCGGTGTTCGTAGCTGTAATATGCGGCGCATGATCCTTCCGAAGAAACCATCAACGCTCCTAGAGGATGTTCCGGAGTACATTCCTTGCCAAACAATTTGCACTGGGCGGGCTTCAGCACACCCTTCAAAACCTCGCCGCACTGCGCGGCCTTCGGGTCGGTAACTCGAATGCCGGGAATTGCGAAACGTCGTTCGCTGTCCCATTCCGCGTATTCATTGCGCAGACGCAGGGCGGATTGCGAGATGAATCCAAGGCCGCGCCATTCAAAATAGGGGCGCAGCTCGAAAACCTCGGCCATCGCCCGGAGCGCCGCGATATTCCCTTCCCATGGAACAACGCGCTTGTACTGATTTTCAACTTTGTGCTCTCCGGCTTTCAGCTGGCGAAGCAACATCAGAATGGATTGCAGCAAATCGAGAGGCTCGAATCCCGAGACCACAATGGGCTTCCGTTCGTTTGCCGCGATCCACTCGTACGGTCTGCAGCCAATCACGGTTGACACGTGCCCCGGACCGATGAACCCGCCGATACGCATGTCCGGCGAGTCAAGAATCGCGCGGATCGCCGGAATGATCGTTACGTGATTACAAAAAACGGAAAAGTTCTCGAGGTGTTCCTGTCTGGCTCTCATCACCGTAAGCGCCGTTGATGGAGCCGTCGTCTCAAACCCAATCGCGAAGAACATCACGTGCTTATCAGGATTTGCCTTAGCCAGTTTGATCGCGTCAGAGGGCGAATAGACGATCCGCACGTCCATTCCTCGTGCTTTATGCTCGAGTGGGCTCCCGCTTGCGCCGGGGACTCGCATCATGTCGCCGAACGCAGAAAAAATTACGTTTGGTCTGGATGCAATCGCCAGGCCATCGTCAATCCGTCCCATCGGTAGCACGCAGACTGGGCAACCTGGTCCGTGAATCAGTTCTATGTTCGGCGGCAGAATGTCCTTTAATCCAAAGCGATAAATCGCATGGGTGTGACCGCCACACACTTCCATCAGCCGATAGTGCCTGCCAGGCTCCGTCAGCCGCTGAATTTCCTCCACTGTTTTATGGATCAGCGCCGGGTTCCGGAATTCGTCGACAAATTTCATGATTGCGCGCATCCGGGACGCCCTTTGGCGTCGGGCGAGGGGTCGAGTGTTCCCTCGCCGCATTCTTCTGATGTCAATCCATAACCGCGTACTTCCTGCATTGCGGATTCCGACTCCCCCAACAGCGCCAGCGTCTTCATTTGCTCGGCGGCGTCCTGTTCGCTGATTTTGCTCATCGCGAAACCCACGTGGATCAGCACCCAATCGCCAATCCCGGGGTTTTCCTTCTCCAGCAGGCCTAAGTCGACACGCCTCCGGACGCCGGCTACGTCAACCACCGCAGTCGCGTTATTTGCAGGAACAAGCTCAACAATCTTTCCGGGTATCGCTAAACACATATGACAACCTCGATTGACCGCGCCATCATCTGCATTCATTGTTCCAACTTCCTCACATTGCGCGAATCTTCATGTAGCGTACGAAATCCGGAAGAAAGCGTGCAACCGCCGCAACTGCAATCACCATCGTGAGGCCCTTCACCAGCTTGTTCATATGCGCCCTCCTGTTTCGATATTGTCAAAATCGGATTGTTCACTTCGCGGGCGTGTAACCATCGATTCAGCTGCAGTTTCTCGAAGAATTCTTTCCACTAACGACTCGATCGCCCGCACAGCCTCAGGAACGGCCGCCTCGACCGCAGTCGTCAGTCCAATCCGGCCCCCCTCTTCGTCACCGCATGAGGCAGGCTCGCAGCCGACTATGAGAATCCTCTTGAAATTGCCCCCAAGTAAACGAGTCAGAGCCAACACCTTCACCGGATCCAAACTGTGGGCGTCTGGCGCTATCTCTCCGATGGAATCCAGTTCGCCAAAATCGGGCTCGATCGTATAGAGCGAGCCGGGCGCCCCACCACGCTTGGTCGCATCAACGAGAATTGCAGTGTCGTATCCGTCCATCAACGCAAACGCGAGATCGAATCCCCGGATCCCAAAATCCGCCACATCCACGGTGTCCGGCAATTTGCCTTGCAGCTGCCGGATCACCTCGACGCCAAAACCGTCGTCGCCAAGAAAAATATTCCCGATGCCTGCAATCAGGATGCGTGGCTTCATTGTTGTTCCGGTCGCGCCTTTGGCAGCGGCTCGACTTCATTTGGCGCAAAAAAGAACCTGTGGCCCGGTTGCCGCAATTCCCCCAGGTCACGCCCAGGATCACCATCGAGAACCACCGCCAGATGAATGCGATCTTCATAATCCTGTTCGATCGATTCAATCACCGCCGGCTGCCCTGATAGCGCCAAGTCGATAATGTCGGTCACGCCGCGCGGCCGCAGGCGAACACGATCTCCGCGACGCAATTCGATGCCCCGGACGCGAACGCTCACAATGCTCGGCTTTTCCTCAAATGGACTCCATTCCGTGCTCATTGGGCATGCTCCTTAATCCACCGCGCGGATCGTCCCGTGGAGCTGGGACAAGTGGCGGGGGTTCGCCTCAATTCGATCGAGGATGCGACGCGCACGTTCGTCACACTGGCGCATTTCAGTTTTTTCCCTTTCTGAAAGAGCCAGGATTCGAAGCGTCAGGATTTCGTCAATCTCTGTGCCGTCGAACAAATCGCCAGCGCTCTCGGGCGCGATCTTCGGGTAATCGTAGAGAATCACGGGGGACGACAGCATGGTCGAACGCTGGCCCTTTTCTCCCACGAGCACCGGATAAGCTCCGACGTTTTCGCAAGCCGAAGCAAAGTCCGCAAACTGTTCGGGAGGATCCAGCAGCGAGACGAACTCGCCATTTTGTATCTTCAGCACTGCGTGGCATGAAACGAGCGAATGCATCATGGCCTCGTCGCGAGAGGCCCGAAATGCAGCAGGAAAATCAGTCTCATTCGAGATGTGCAGCGTTATTCGCAGGAGTGAATCGCGGACCTTTTCGATTTGAACGCGAGCGCTCCCATCGATGGCATTCTGTTCGCGCGTGAAAGCGCCTGCAATCTCTCCTGCGGGGCCCCGCACGGGCTCGACGCTTTCCAATGCATTCAGCTGGAACTCGAAATGCTTCTCTTCACTCGCATAGGCGCCAGCGATGTGTTGAAATTCAAATTCTCGCCCGATTGCCTCCTGCCACGTATAACGACGATCGCACCCCACTTCGAGAACTTCCACGAACTCGAAATCGGCATCTGTGCATTCGCACAGGTCCGCAACAGTTCGCGTGACACGGGCCGCTCGCCTTTTCACCAGATGCAGAAAGCACACTTTGACGTCAACGGTTGCGGAGTCGCTTGCAATCGCGAGGCACTGCGTTTTGCTCGACCACAACTCATTCCCATCCTGCGCTTCACTGTACGAGCGCGGGCATAACGCTCCGAAATTCCAGCGTTGGCGATTTTTCAACGCGGAAGGACGATAGGGATACAGGATATAGCCCTCGTAGAGTACGGCTTCGGCGATCCGGTCGACGAGATCCTTCATACGTCGACCTTTCGCAGTTCGATCCCCTCGCCGCTCGCCAGTAATTTTTCAAACGTTTGCTCCCACGTAGGTATTCCGCGGGCCGTCTTGTAGCGGTAAATCTGGTCGAACACATCCCGCTGCAAGCAAACCCACGATGTGTTCGGGTAATACATTTCCATCATCTCTTTCCACAGGGGTACGGGCAGGCGGAACTTCGCTTCGCGGTCCCAAGGGATTTTAGTGAGTCTAAACCCTTCGGCATTTGCATAGAAGACCGTGCCACTGAAAAACACGCATATCGGTATCTCGCCGCCCTCCAAGCCATACAGATATTTTGTCGAGGCAATATTGAAATCGAATGTGCAAGGAACTGGAATGTTAGCGAGCGTTTCGCAGGCGAAAGATGGCACCACGACATTCACGTTCGCCCACAGGATTGGCCGCAACGTCTGGCCCCAGCGTATCGGATCACCGAACAGGTCCTGCAGCTTTATCTTTTCCTCATCGATATACGGACGCCGCGTGGGCTCGATCTGAACTTGGCATTGCAAGAGGATGTTGTGAATGCACAATTCTGAATCGGTGGCGCGTATGCGCGTCTTCAGATTTAGAAGCGGCGAAGCCGCAAATGGAACGGCTTCCGCCCCTTCAATCTGGAAGCTAAGCTCGAACATACGGCACGCTTTCTGTCCCATTCGCACGTGCTTTCAGCGACGTGAAGAAGACTCCTATCGCCTTCCACATTTCCGGACCGCCTGAAAAGCCGCGCCACTTCGAACGGATCAGTCCCACGAGCCCGTAACATTCGTCGATCGGTGTTACGTAGTATTCGTGGGGCTTCGTCACTCGATTGATCAACAGGCACTCGACTTCCGGTTCCAGTTTGTGCAGGACGGGATTCCGGTCGACGATATCCCTCCACGAGTCCATCGGCAGCAGAGACTCAGTAGCGCCCGCTGGGCTGGGATAATAGGCAACCGGCACCTTCGCATCGTTACGCAAGCAAAAGAAAGCCATATTGATCGGAATCGCCAGTGCGTCCCACTCAGCTTCTTGAAGATTAAAATCGGCCAGAAATCGAGTCGTGGATGGAATGCGGTAGTAGTTCGCTCCGGCGCGACTGCTGAAAAGTATTGCGCAGGGCTGGCAACTACACACTACTTTGCGACTGTTAGCCTCCAATAGGTGGGAATGCTCGGGAGCGATACCCGCGCCGCACAATTCACAGCGAGTCTCGGCCTTCGAACGAACCCGCACAAATTGTCTGAGACTGGCAAAAACGTCGCCGGTTTTGACGTCTTGCATGTGGCCTCTTTATGCCTCAACAAGAGCAAATTCATGCCGGAGGCATATCCGGCATTCTCGGATCGATCGGAGCGCGTTTGTCCGCGTTGATGCTCGTCGAATCCCGCGAGGTCCGCAGCCGGCGAGGTGCTCCACCGTTCGATCGCCCTCGATGTGCTTGTTCCTCTCCTTTGCGAGTACCCCGGGTATGCGACGGCCCATCCGCGGACGTGTTTTGTTTTGCCATGATCGATCTCCTTCGCGCTTCGATTCTTGAAACGTGCTGTGCAACCTAGGCTGGCACGGTCTTAAGCTGCACCTGCACCAGGTCATCCCGCACACCCGGTTTCGTTTCTGTTTCGATTTCGATTGCAGTCACGTCCGGCGCAAATGAATACAAGATGTCTTCAACCGTCTTTTTTACTGCCGATTGGTTTCCGCAACATCCCGAGCCGCTCACGGACATTCGGACGCGGACTCGCCCACCGTCAATTTCCAAAAGCTTTACATCCCCGCCGGATGGGCGCACGTACTCCTGAATCCTGTTTACGGCTTTCTCTACGCGTGTCTCCAAACTCTCTGGGTGACATTCGTAGAGAAGCATCAGACCTGCGACGACTTCGTCGCTTGCGAAATCCTTGAGAATTTTGTGGCCCGTCTCTCCAGATTGCAGAAGCAATTCGGAAAGCCGCCCGATCGCTCGTCCGTGTAGCTCCAGCAGAGACTGAATTAAGGCGATCACATTTGCTCTGACTGCAGGATCGGCGATCCGCTCGATCCTCTGGACCAGATCGTCAATGCGACTGCTCAGTTGGGCGATCTCGTTGTCGCTCGGCATAGAGATTTTTCGACTTCTATCCACCATTGCCTTGAACGCCGAACATCGGTGAATGCCGCGTCTCCAGTACTTTTCCTGCGCCAAGATACATGTGGACGCCACACGGCAGGCAGGGATCGAAGCTCCTCACCGTACGCATAATGTCGATACCTTTGAACTTGTCCGGGCCGTTATCTTCGAAAATGGGTGTGTTCTGCACGGCGTCCTCGTAGGGACCTGGGGTTCCATATATATCTCTGGGGCTCGCGTTCCACGGGGTCGGCGGGTAAGGATGGTAGTTTGCGATTTTCCCATCGCGGATTACCACATGGTGCGAGAGCACGCCGCGAACAGCTTCATGGAAACCACAACCGATGGCATCTTGCGGAACCGTAAATTCGGCCCAGGTTTTCGTGTTGCCGGCATGCAGTTCGTTCAGGGCACGTTCGATAAAGTAAACGGCCGCGGCCGCCGCGTACGCTTGAAAGTAGGTCCGTGCGCGATCGCGCTCAATCGCATTGCTCCATTGCGGAATCTTCCATTCAAATTCCGTTTCAGGCAGCATCGCGGTCTTGGGCAGCGTGATTTTGACGCTTTTTCCTGTTGCCTTGATGTAGCCGATGTCCACAAGTCCCGAAAGAGCCGTCGACCATAGGCGTGCAATCGGCCCGCCACCAGTGTCCAAAGCGAGGTAATCCCCTGTCCGCTTGTCGTACCACCGTGGCGACATGACCCATGTGTATCGTCCGCTAAAATCACGCTTTTGCGGCTTGGGAACTGTTGTTTGATTCCACGGATGCCGCTTATCGACCGGGTTCCCGACGGGATCGTGGCGAACGAACATCTCGCCGCTTTCTTCCCAATCCGCATAATACGAACTCCCCAGCAGAATTCGGATTCCCAGGTTGATGTCGATGAGATCGTTCGTCACCAGCTTCCCGTCAACAACTACACCGGGCGTAACGAACATCGAACGGCCCCAATCACTCATGTTTTCGTATTTGTAGTCGCACGTATCGGGATTATTGAACGCGCCCCAGCATCCAAGCAGCACCCGCCGTTGGCCTACTTTTTCGTAACCGGGCATCGCCTCATAGAAAAAATTAAAGAGGTCGTCGTGAAGCGGCACAACCTTCTTCATGAACTCCACATACTTCATCAAACGAACCAGATAATCGGTGAACAGCTGGATCGTTGCCACTGTCCCCACGCCGCCCGGGTAAAGCGTGGAAGGGTGGACGTGCCTCCCCTCCATAAGACAGAACATCTCGCGCGTCATCCGGCTCATCTGCAGCGTTTCGCGGTAAAACTCGCCGGTAAACGGATTCAACGCGCGCATGATGTCCGCAATCGTGCGGTATCCGTGTTTCGATGCGTTCGGAGCGGAAGTTTTCTGCGCCTTCTCGAATACGCCTGGATTCGTCTCCTTCACCATCTGCTCGCAAAAGTCGACGCCGACCAAATTGTCTTGAAAAATGTTGTGATCGAACATGTACTCGGCGGCTTCGCCGAGGTTCAAGATCCACTCGCCCAACGGCGGTGTCTTCACTCCGAATGCCATGTTCTGCGCGTAAACGGCGCAGGTCGCATGGTTGTCCCCGCAGATCCCGCAGATTCTGCTGGTGATGAAGTGGGCATCGCGCGGGTCTTTGCCTTTCATAAAAACGCTGTAACCGCGAAAAATCGAAGATGTGCTGTAACACTCCGCTACTTGGCGGTTGTCAAAATCGATTTTCGTAAAGATTCCGAGGCTTCCCACAATCCGCGTGATCGGATCCCAGTTCATCTCGACCAGTTTCCTGCTTTTTGTGGGTGTTTCCGTGGTGGGATGCGTCGTCGTGGCCATCGAAAATCTCCTTTGATCAATAAGCGCGGGGGTGGTAGCCCGTGGTGAGCTTGGAACCGGGGTGACGCCACTTTGGTTCCTTATTAACAGTGGTATTCGTGATGCTTCGTAGCACGCGGATCGTTTTGCCGTAGACGCCCACAGAAGTGGTCGACAGGCTCGCACCGGGAGGCTCATCCATGAACGGCATGAACTTATCCGGGAACCCGGGCATCGTGCACGCAATGCAAATGCCGCCGACGTTTGGGCACCCGCCAACACCACGCATCCAGCCTCGTTTTGTCACGTTGCAATTGACGACCGGCCCCCAGCAACCCATCTTGACCAGGCATTTCGATGATCCATACTCATCTGCAAAATCAGCTTGCTCGTAATAGCCGGCGCGATCGCATCCTTCATGCACCGTCTTCCCAAATAGCCAAGTCGGCCGCAGCTTATCGTCGAGCGGAATCATTGGCGCCAGCCCCGCCGCCTGGTAAACAAGGTACAAAACAGTTTCCATGAAGTTGTCAGGCTGAACCGGGCAACCTGGTACATTTACGATCGGCAATCCGGCCTTTGATCGCCAGTCCCAGCCAAGATAGTCGGCAACTCCCATGCAACCGGTGGGATTTCCCGCCATGGCGTGTATCCCGCCGTACGTCGCACACGTCCCCGCGCACACCACGGCCAAGGCCTTGGGCGCGAGCCGGTCGATCCACTCGCACGTTGTTATTGGCTGACCGGTATGTGGATCGGTGCCTTGCGCCGCCCAGTAACCCTCGCGCTTGATTTTCTCGTTGGGAACCGAACCTTCAACGACGAGAACAAACGGGTCAAGCGCGCCACGCTCCGCCTCATAGAAATACTTCATGAAGTCGTCGCCCACTTCGTAGGCAAGCACCGGATTATGGAGATGCACTTTGGGCAGCCCGGGAATAGCGCCCATTACCACGTCCTCAATACTCGGCTGCTCCGCGTTTGTCACGGATACACTGTCGCCGTCGCAGCTTAGGCCAGCCGTCAACCAGATAATATGAATGTCCGAAACGCCTTTGTTTCCAGGGCGGGAAGGTGGTCTACCAGCGGAAGGAATGGAATCCGGCATGATATTGCCTCTCTTGAACTTGCTGGAATTGGGTTGAGAACAGCCTCACGCTGTTCGCCTTGCTGTGGGTTTTGACGCGGTGGAGTGTTCTTTCTTGAATTTGGACCTGGAACTGCTTGATCCCGTCGTTGAAATCACGATAATCGTCTTACTGGGTATCTCGTCAGCGCGAGTCCCCCTGATTCCGAATACAGAAGATCACAAAAATGACTGGCCTATCCATACAATCCATGCCGTACTTTCATGTAGCAGGAATCAGGTAGAAACGCCTGGGATCAGGTCCACGCCAATTGCTAGTACGACTCTCGATCGGGCAAGGGCGCTCCGACGGTGCCGACCGGCATCGGCACGATTAGTGGATGCCTGGATGACAGATTCTGAAGCATGTAACCGAGCACACCTCGCTTGAAGCACCAGGGCGCCAGAGCAAAATTTACAAGCAAGAGCCCCCCACGTGGATCTCCGCCGGGCTCGCCTCTCGAAAATCTGGAGAAGGCCAAAAAGTGTTGCGTGAGGGAAGAATTAAGGATAACGTCGCAGCAAAATCGCATCCACATCGTGCCCGATTTCAGAAGGGAGAAACAGTCATGCTCTCAGGATTCAAGAAATTCCTCCTCAGGGGCAATGTAGTGGATATGGCGGTGGGAATCGTCATCGGGGCCGCGTTTGGAACCGTGGTGAGCAGTTTAGTAAAGGATCTGCTCACACCCCTTATCGCGGCCATCATTAAGGCGCCTGATTTTTCGAATCTGAGCTTCACCTTCAACCACAGCAAGTTTTTGTACGGCGAGTTCGTGAACGCGATTATCTCGTTCTTGATTATTGCCGCGGCGGTTTATTTTTTCGTTGTACTGCCAATCAACGCGCTGGTGGCGAGGGTCTACCCTCATGAGGCCACCCCGCCCACAACGCACCCGTGTCCCGAATGCCTGAGCGATATTCCTATTAACGCCAAACGCTGCAAATTTTGCGGCCAACCCGTCGGTGCGAACCGTTGATGTAGCTCTCGGCCGAGAAATCATCGCTGGCTGGCTTCCAGCTTGGAATCGGGCACCCTCGTGCGCA